>JBGUXJ010000001.1:0-24489 GCA_045222055.1 Candidatus Cryptobacteroides sp.
GTGCAGTTCCTCGTAGAAGGCAGTCTGCAAACCCTTGTCCAGGAAGTCCTTGGACAGTTTGAGACGCTTCATGGCCATCTTGGTGGCGCCACGGTTGCGGGAACCGGCCACGTCAGCACGGCGTTCGGCCTGGCGGCGCAGGACGGCCCACGCGGCCACGGCACCGGCCAGCAGCAACGCCAGCAGGATCCAATAGCCCGGACGGGCCACGAAGAAACCGGCGGAAGTCCGGAGCGCCGGCTTTCCGGTCCGGATGAAACGGATGTCTTCACCCAGGTTCCGGACGCCCTTGCGGTCCACGGTCGGAAGCGATCCGGAAGAGGCGCCGGAAGAAGCGGTCTCCCGCCCCCGGGCCACCTTGACTTCCAGCGGTTCGCTGGTCAGGGTCACATAGTGGCCGGCATTGACATCATAATAGGAGTATTCGACCGGGTCGATCGTGAAATCGCCGTGGCTGCGCGGGATGAACGGATACTCGAACGTCCTGGTGCCGGAAGTGCCGCCCGTGGAACGCTCCGTGTTCTCGGTCGTCTTGACATCATAGACTTCGAAATCGGACGGGAAGCGGATCTGGGGGGCCTGAAGCAGGGCGACATTGCCCTTGCCGGAGACGGTCACGAGCAGCGAAGCGGCGTCATGGGTCTTCAGGGAATCCTTGCTCAGGCGCGTGGTCATGGTAAAGGTGCCCACGCCGCCCCCGAAGGAGGCCGGCGCGCCGGCGGGCAGGCCGCGGACGGTCACCGAAGCCGCCGGTGCGATCACGCGCTTGCGGATCTGGCGGACATTGTCCTCGAAGAAACTGTCGAAAATGCTGTTGGAACGGCTGGCGACACGGATGTTGGCCAGCACGACCAGTTCCGCCGGATCGATCTGCAGGGTGCCGGACTGCTGGGGAATCAGCACCCAGCGACGGAGGACTGCACTGTTGTAAATCTCGCCGCCGACGACTTCACGGGAGAAATTGATGTTGGTGGGCGCCTCGACTTCCTGGCTCCAGAAGCCATTGAAAGTCGGGAACTTGGCATCTTCGAAACCGGCGAGATCGACCCGCTGGTAGAGTTTCAGGGTCGCCGTGACCGGCTCACCGATCACTACGTTGTTGCGGCTGAGGGTCAGCCGCATGAACAGGTCTTCATCCGCGATGGTGCCTGTCTGCTGCCGGGACTGGGGGTTGCCCTGGGCCTGGCTCTGCGACCCGCGGGAAGAAGAGGATGCACCGCCCGAAACGACCTCGACGGAAGCCGGCCGGGAGGAGATCACCGACCCGCCGACCGTGGCCGTCGCAGCCGGGAGGGAGAACTTTCCGACCGCTTTCGGCGCCAGGATGTAAGTATAGGTATATTGGGAAGACCGCGTCCGTTTCCCGTTCACGATGCTGATGCTGGTGGAAGAACCGCTCTGCGGGCCCCAGACCAGTTGGAAATCGTCGCCCGGGCTCCAGGTGAAGTCCGAAGGACGGCTCTCGCCTTCGATGATGAATGTGACATTGAACTGCTCGTCCTGCGCCACGATGTTCTGCACGTCGACGCGGATCGACGTCTGGGCCCACAGGGCCACGGACGCCGTCAATCCAAGCCATATGCTCATTAATCTTTTCATACGCTACCAATTCTTTTCCTTCTGCCGGGCCTGCGCCGCCTCGGCTTCCGCCTTCTTCACCTTTTCCTGGGTCTGCTTCTCCTTGGCCTGGATGGCCTGGAGCATCTGCTGGGCCTGCTGCGGGGAAATCTTCACCGGCTGCTGTCCCTGGTTCTGTCTTTGGTCCTGGTTCTGGTTCTGATTCTGGTCCTGACCGTTATCCTGGTTCTGATCCTTATTCTGGTCATCCTGGTTCTGGTCGTTGTCCTGATCCTGGTTTTGGTCCTGATTCTGGTCCTGGTTCTGATTCTGGTCCTGACCGCCACCGCCGCCTTCCTGGTCCTGCTGCATCAGTTTGGCATAGGCCAGGTTTTCCTTGGCCTCCATGTCTCCGGGATTCCGGAGCAAGACCTGTTCGAAGGCCTGGATGGCCGCATTCCAGTCCTGCTGGGCCAGTGCACAGTCGCCCAGGTTGAAATAATAGTCAGCCGCATGGGGAGAAAGCGGAGCCGCCGCGGCGACCTTCTGCAACTGCGCCGCCGCATCCTGCGGATTCTCCTGCCGGTACAGGGTATTGGCCAGGTTGTAGTTCGCCGCAAACGAGGTCGAATCCTTGACCAGCGCCTTGCGGTAACTGATATCCGCTTCCTTGTACTCGCCCCGCCGGAACTGCCGGTTGCCACGGCGTACGTCCCGCTTGTCCACCTGGGCGGAAACCGACAGGCAGGCCAGCAGGCCCAAGGTCATGAAGATATAGCGCAAAGTCTTCATCATCAATCAAAAAGCTTTTTCTTCGAACGACGTTCCCCGATCAGCATTTCCAGCACGAACAGCGCCAGCGCGATGCCGAAGAAGTACATGTACCGCTCGTCATATTCCTCAAAAACGACGGAATTGAACTCTTCCGCTTCCAGTTTCCGGATGTCGTCGATGACAGGATTCAGGCCGAATTCATCGTTGCCGGCATGGACATACGCCCCGTTGCCGGCCCGGGCCACCTCGCGCAGGACCTCTTCGTCCAGACGGGTGACGACGATATCGCCGTTACGGTCCTTCATCAGTTCCCCGTTCATCGGAATCGGCTGGCCTTCGACCGAACCGACGCCGATCGTATAGACCCGGACGCCCATCTCCGCAGCGGTCTTCGCCGCCTCGACCGGATCGTCCTCATGGTTCTCGCCGTCCGTGATCACGACGATCGCGCGGCTCTTCTCGCTGGCGGCGCTGAATCCCTTGACCGCGGTCAGGATGGCATCTCCGATGGCCGTTCCCTGGACCGGGACCGACTCTGTCGAAATGCTGTTCATGAACATCTTGGCCGACACATAGTCGGTCGTGATCGGCAGTTGGACGAAAGAGGAACCGGCAAACACGATCAACCCGATGCGGTCTTCCTGCAGCCGGTCCACGATGCGGGAGATCGCCAGTTTCGCCCGTTCCAGCCGGTTCGGGGAATAATCCTCCGCCAGCATGGAATTGGAAACGTCCAGACAGATCATGACCTCCGCTCCCTTGGTCTTGCGCTCGCTCAGTTTGGCTCCGATCTGCGGACGGGCCAGTCCCAGGACGAAGAACAGGAAAGCCAGGCTGAACAGGACCACGCGGACCCATCCCTTCGCGCCGGACCAGGACGGCATGAGTTCGCCGACCAGCCGTTCATCGCCGAACTTGCGGATCCGCCGGCGCCGCAGCGTCCGGACCACCGCATAGGCGAACGGGAAGACCGGCACGAGGAGCAACAGCCACAGATACTGATAATTGGCAAAGAAGTAAATCATTATGGCAGCCTCCTCAACAATAGTTTGACCAACAGTTCAGCCAGCAGCAGAAGCAGGGCTGCCAGGGCGTATTTCGGGAAAAGTTCCTTGTAGACCGGGAAACTGTCCACGGTCGTACGTGCCTTCTCCATCTGGTTGATCTCGGAATAGATCTCCGCCAGTTTCGTGTTGTCCGTCGCACGGAAATACCGGCCGCCCGTCGTCTCGGCGATCTGCTTTAGCAGGTCCTCGTCGATCTCGACCTCCATGTCCTGCAACTGGACGCCGAACGGGGTGATGACCGGGTACGGAGCCCTTCCGTTGGCGCCGACGCCGATGGTATAGACGCGGACGCCATAGGTCCGGGCGATTTCCGCCGCCGTCTCCGGAGCGATCTCGCCCCGGTTGTTGACGCCGTCGGTCAGCAGGATGACGACGCGGCTCTTCGCATCGGAATCCTTCATGCGGCCCACCGCCGTCGCCAGTCCGTTGCCGATGGCCGTACCGTCCTCGATCAGGCCGGTCTCGATGTCCTTCATCAGGTTGATGAGGGTAGCCCGGTCCGTCGTCAGCGGGCACTGCGTATAACTTTCGCCGGCGAAGACGACGATGCCCATCCGGTCGGAAACGCGCTGGCCGATGAATTCGATCGCGATGTCTTTCGCCGCGTTGATGCGGTCCGGCTTGAAGTCCCGCGCCAGCATGGAAGTGGACACGTCCATGGCCAGCACGATGTCAATGCCTTCCGTATCGACCTTCTCCATCTCCGTGGAGGAGCGCGGACGGGCCAGGCAGATGATAATCAGCACCAAAGCCGCTTCCCGAAGCAGGAAGGGAAGATGGCGTACCACCGAAAGGACGGTACCGCCGCCGGCCTCCCAGGGCTGCAGGGTCGAAGCACGGAAATGCGGGCGCCGGCCGGAGAGTTCCAGCCAGACATAACGCCCCAGCAGCAGGAGCGGGATGGCAAGGAGCCAGAGGAGTCCGGGATTTTCAAAGAACATGGCCATCCTCCTCTTTTTCGATTTCTTCCTGATAGGTTCCCGTCACGAAACGAACGGCCGTGGGCAGGACCTTGGCCGCCTCTTCCTCCGGGACGGTCAGTTTGGCGAACTTCACGAAATCCGAGACTTCGAACAGTTCCTTCGCCTCCGCGTAGAGGTCCTTCGGAACGTCCGTCCCTTTCAGGTCGTCGAAGATTTCCGCCGTCGTCCGCTCGAGGGCGGAGACGCCGTACCGGGCGGCGATGTAGCCGCGCAAGGCATCGGTCACGCCGGAGTAGAAAACTTTCTGGCGCTCGGGCGCCCAGAACTTGTTGCCCCGGTACTTGTCCAGTTCCCGCAGGGCCACGATGTGGGCCGGATCGTCCGGCTTGGGAGCGTCGAGGGCCCGGCGGCGGTGCTGCAGGTACAGGGCGACGGCCAGGATCAGCAGCAGGGAGACCAGCCAGAAGCCCAGCAGCCAGGGAAGGATCTCCCGGAAAGTGACGGGATACCGGATCTGCGGCCGGATATCATGGGGTTCGTAAGTTTCGGGATCAATCGGCAATGTCCTGACATCCAGGACCTTCGGTTTGAAGACCAGGGTGTCGGGCGCAGCGGATGCGGATTCCGAACGGGTCGTCAGCATCGCCAGCGGCGGCAACTCGTACAGGCCGGCGTCGAAGGAAGTGATGACCACCGAGGCCTCCAGGGAGACCGTCCCGTTTTTCGCCCGCGTGGTGTCGACCACCCAGCCCCGGACGAGGACCACGCTGTCGCCCAGGCCCTTTTCCGAGAAGTCGGGCAGGGCGAACCGGGTATCGACGGGCAGGCCGTCCACCCGGAATCCGTACAGGAGCTGGTCTCCGATCAGGATGGAATCCCGTTCCTGGAGCTGCCGCAGGAAGGAGCCGTCCCGCAGGACCGGTTCCGCAGGGGCGCCGGCAGCCAGGAAACCGGCTGTCAGCAAGGCAAGCGCCAGAATATGTCGGATGAATTTCTTCATGTCTTATCTTTTCTCAAAGAGCCCCATCAGGGCCCGCACGTAATCCCCGTCCGTCGCAATGTCGACGCTGTCGACATGATGGCGGAGCAGGAGTTTCTCCATCTGCCGGTCCGCGGAAGTGAACCAGTCCGCATACGCCGTACGGGTACGGCGGCCGGACGTATTGATCCAGCTCGCCTGGCCGGTCTCGGCATCCTTGACATGCACCAGGCCGACCGACGGGAGCGTACGCTCGCGCGGGTCATGGACCTTGATGACCGAGAGGTCATGCCGGCCGACGGCCACTTTCAGCGCATCTTCATAGCGCGGGGCGCCGGCGGCATCCACGTCCAGCATGTCGGACAGGACGAACGCCGTGCACTTCTTCTTGATGGCGCCCGTCAGGTATCGCAGCGCCTCCCCGATATCGGTGCCGTCGGACTGCGGCTCGTATTCCAGGACTTCCCGGAGGATGTGCAGCAGGTGGCTGCGGCCCTTCTTCGGCGGGATGAATTTCTCGACCCGGTCGCTGAAGAGCAGGGCGCCGACCTTGTCGTTGTTCAGGATGGCGGAAAAACTCAGCACGGCCGCGATCTCCGCGATCAGGTCGCGCTTCGTGCGCACCTGCGTGCCGAACAGGCCGGACCGGCTGATGTCCACGAGCAGGACCACCGTCAGTTCCCTCTCCTCTTCGAAGACCTTGACATAGGGCGCGTGCATGCGGGCGGTGACGTTCCAGTCCATGCTGCGCACGTCGTCGCCCCACTGGTACTCACGCACTTCGCTGAAAGCCATACCCCTCCCCTTGAAGGCGGAGTGGTACTGCCCGGCGAAGATCTGGTGCGAGAGCGCCCGCGTCCGGATCTCAATCTTCCTGACTTTCTTCAGGAGGTCTGTCGTCGTCCCGGCCATTACGGAACCATTACGGCGTTCAGGACTTCGGAGATGATGTTTTCCGTGGTCACGTTCTCGGCCTCGGCCTCATAGGTCAGCCCGATACGGTGACGCAGGACCTCGGCGGAAACGGCGCGGACATCCTCCGGGATGACATAGCCGCGGCGCTTGATGAAGGCGTAGGCCTTGGCGGCCATGGCCAGGGAAATGCTGGCACGCGGGGATGCGCCGAAGGAAATCAGGTCGGAGAGTTTGCCGAGGTTGTAGTCGGCCGGGGTGCGGGTCGCATAGACCAGGTCGACGATGTACCGCTCGATCTTCTCGTCCATATATACCTCACGGACGATGCCGCGCGCCCGGACGATGTCCTCCGGCTTGAGGATCGGAGTGGCGTGCGGGAACTCCCCGCTGTTGTTCATCCGGATGATCTGGCGCTCCTCGTCCTTCTTCGGATAGCCGACGACGACCTTCAGCATGAAACGGTCGACCTGGGCTTCCGGCAGCGGATAGGTGCCTTCCTGCTCGATCGGGTTCTGGGTCGCCATCACGAGGAACGGCTCCGGCAGCTTGAAGGTCTTGTCGCCGATGGTCACCTGGCGCTCCTGCATGGCTTCGAGCAGGGCTGACTGGACCTTGGCGGGACTTCGGTTGATTTCATCGGCAAGGACGAAATTGGCGAAGACCGGACCCTTGTGCACCTCGAAACCTTCGTTCTTCTGGGAATAGATCATCGTGCCGATCACGTCGGCAGGAAGCAGGTCCGGTGTAAACTGGATGCGGCTGAACTTGGCATCGACAGCCTGTGCCAACGTATTGATGGCAAGCGTCTTGGCCAGGCCCGGAACACCTTCCAGGAGGATGTGTCCGTTGGCCAGCAGGCCGATCAGCAGGTTCTCGACGAGGTGTTTCTGTCCGACGATGACCTTGCCCATCTCGATGGTAAGCAGGTCCACGAAGGAACTTTCCTGCTGGATGCGGTCGTTCAATTCTTTGATGTTGATGTCCATATTTTTTTTACATTTGCATTCGTCATGCGGTACAAGATCTCACTCTCATACGACGGTTCGTCGTTCAGCGGCTGGCAGATCCAGCCAAATGCACCCTCCGTCCAGGAAAGTCTCCAGCAGGTGCTGGGCGTTCTCCTGAAGGAAGCCGTTACGGTCACCGGGGCTGGCCGGACCGACGCGGGGGTACATGCCGTCGGCTATGTCGCCCATTTCGACGGGCCGGAAGGTCTTGACACCGCCGCACTCGGCTACAAATTAAATGCCATGCTGCCCCACGGAATCGCCGTACACTGCGTAGCAGTGGCGGACCCGGACTTCCACGCCCGTTTCGACGCCGTCGAGCGCAGTTACAAGTATTTCATCCACAAACGGCGGGACCCCTTCCTGGACAAGTATTCATGGCGCTGCCCTTACCAGTTGGATATCAACGCGATGAACGAGGCCTGCCGGTACCTTCCCGGGAAGCGGGATTTCAGTTGTTTCGAGAAGGTCGGCGGAGCCAACAAGACCTCCGTCTGCGACGTGCGTTTCGCGCAGTGGCGGACCTATGTCCCGACCCATGTGGCAGAACTGGGCTATCCCTGTCAGGAGGGTGACTACATCGTCTTCGAGATCCGGGCGGACCGCTTCCTGCGGAACATGGTGCGGGCCATCGTCGGCACGCTCGTCGAGATCGGCAGGGGCCGCCGGGATCCGTCCTGGATGGCGGAGGTCCTGGCCTCCGGCGACCGCGGTTCCGCCGGGGAATCCGTGCCCGGCCACGCCCTTTTCCTGAAAGAAATCGATTATTGATTCCTTACATACTTATTTTTAGGTCATTCGGACAGTTTTTGCGGGAATTGTCCGTTTTTTTCACTATTTTTGCAGATTGGAGAAATACGTATCTCTCCGATAGAAAAAGATAATAAAAAACTAGTTCAGATATGTTGTTCCAACTTCTTCAGGCAGACACCCTCGGCGCAGCCGCGGAGGCTGTGCAGAACCTCACCCAGACCGCTGCCCCTGTGCAGCAGGAAATGTCCTACTCCCTCATCAGCATGGCTGCGAAAGGCGGCTGGCTCATGATCGTACTGCTGATCCTCTCGGTCATCGCCATCTACATCTTCGGTCAGAAGTGGTGGCTCATCCACAAGGCCGGCGGCATCGACAAGAATTTCATGAAGGACATCCGCGACTACATCCATGAAGGCAAGATCAAGTCTGCCATCTCCCTGTGCGAGCAGTTCGACTCCCCGATCGCCCGCATGGTCCAGAAGGGCATCGAGCGCCTCGGCCGCCCGCTGACCGACATCCAGACCGCGATCGAGAACGTGGGCAACGCCGAAGTCGCCCGCCTCGAGAAGGGTCTCCCGATCCTGGCGACCATCGCCGGCGGCGCCCCGATGATCGGTTTCCTCGGCACGGTCATCGGCATGGTCCAGGCCTTCTTCAACATGTCCCAGGCCGGCAACAACATCGACATCACCCTGCTGTCCAGCGGTATCTACACCGCCATGATCACGACCGTCGGCGGCCTCATCGTGGGTATCGTGGCCTATTTCGGCTACAACTACCTGACTTCCAACATTTCCGACCTCGTATTCAAGATGGAGAGCGCTTCCATTGATTTCATGGACGTCCTCCACGAACCGGCAGACAAAGAGTAAGTCATGGCCATCAAACGTCACTCCAAGATCCTTTCGGACATCGGGATGTCATCCATGACGGACCTGGTGTTCCTGCTGCTGATCTTCTTCCTCATCACCTCGACGCTCGTCAATCCGAACGCGCTGAAACTCCTGCTCCCCAAGAGCACCGGCCAGGTGTCCGCCAAGGCCACTGTCAGCGTGTCCATCAAGGACTGGCACCAGGACGACCTGTACACCTACCACATCAACGGCAGCGAAACCCCGGTGCCGTTCGACCAGGTGGAAGATGAACTGGTCACCCTGCTCCAGAGCGAGGAAGAGCCGACCTTCTCCATCTATGCCGACGAAAGCGTCCCCGTCAAGGAAGTCGTCGCCGTCATGAACATCGCCAAGCGCAACCATTACAAGGTCATCCTTGCCACTTCACCGGAATAGACCATGGCAGACTACAGACAGGAAAGGAAAAGGACCGAGCGGATCGGGAAGACGGCGGGTATCGCCGCCGCGGTCTGCGCGCACGTGCTCCTGGCTGTAATGGGCGTCTTCACCGGCCTGAAATACATCTATCCCCCGCCCCAGGAGCAGACCTTCCTGATCGACTTCACCGAAGTGGAGCAGGAACCTGTCCGCCAGATCTTCAACGGATCGCAGCCGCAGGCCGAGGAAGTCGACCTCACCAGGCCCATCGAACTGGTGCAGCGCTCCGAAGCCCAGCGGACCGGGACGAAGCCCAACCAGGCCAAGGAGGCCACGATGGGCGACAAGGGAGATGTCGAGCAGTATGAACCGCCGCGGGAGAAGCCCATCGACAACCGCGCCCTTTTCCACGCCGCCAACAACAATTCGGACAAAGACACCCTGGCGGCCCAGACCGCTTCCAAGGTCAGCGAGGCCCTCAAGGCCGGCCATCCGCAGGGCAATACCAATACCGGCAAGACCGACGGCACCCCGAACGCCCACCTGCAGGGCCGTACGGTACTGGGGACCCTTCCCCGGCCGTCGTATAATGTACAACAACAAGGAACTGTTGTCGTAAGAATCTGGGTCGACCAGTATGGCACGGTACAAAAAGCGCAGGCCGGAGTGGAAGGGACTACAGTCGGAGATGCCGCCCTTTGGCAGGCCGCCCGCAAAGCAGCCCTTGGGGCACATTTCAATATGAATGCGGATGCCCCTGCCCTCCAAGAGGGAACGATCACCTACAATTTCAAACTAACAAATTAGTATTTTCAACATCATTATTTTATAAAAAAAATCAGCCCGTGAGGGTTTAAAACATGGAAGAAAACAAGAAAGGCGGATTTTCCGCAGATGGAAGGAAGCTCAGGCCGAGACGGCCGCGTGTTTCCTCGGAACGGGTAGAGTACAACCCGTCTGAAAGAAAGAACTATGGAGAACCTCGGAACTTCGGCGACCGTCCGCAGCGCAGTTACGGCGACCGTCCGCAGCGTTCCTACGGCCAGGGCGGCGAGCATCGCAGCTTTGGCGAACACCGCAGTTATGGCGACCGCCCGCAGCGCCCCTTCGGTGACCGTCCCCAGAGAAATTACGGCGACAAGCCGCAGCGTTCCTTCGGTGACCGTCCCCAGCGCGCCTTCGGCCAGGACGGTGAACACCGTGGCAACTTCGGCGACCGTCCGCAGCGCTCTTACGGCGAAAAGCCCCAGCGCTCCTACGGCGACCGTCCCCAGAGAAATTACGGCGACAAGCCGCAGCGCAGTTTCGGCGAGCGCCCGCAGCGTTCCTTCGGTGACCGCAAGCCGTCGTTCGGCGGCAAGCCGGGCTTCGGCCGTCAGGGCGGGTTCCGCAAACCCCGCCGCGATGACAACGAGGGCATCAACCGCATGATCAGCCGCAAGCCGCAGGTCTCCGACATGCAGTTCTCCGACAATGACATGGCCCCGACTCCGTTCAAGGAAGAAATCCGCCTGAACAAGTTCATCGCCAACTCCGGCGTCTGCAGCCGCCGCGAGGCCGACCTGCACATCCAGGCCGGCGTGGTGACCGTCAACGGCGAAGTCGTCACCGAACTCGGCACCAAGATCAACGTGCTGACCGACGACGTCCGTTTCAACGGCGAGCGCCTGAAAGGAGAAGAGAAAGTCTACATCGTCATGAACAAGCCGAAAGGCTATGTCACGACCGCCAGCGACCCGCATGCGGAAAAGACCGTCATGGACCTGCTGAAGAACTGCACCGCCCGCGTGTTCCCGGTCGGCCGGCTCGACAAGAACACCACCGGCGTGCTGATGTTCACCAACGACGGAGACATCGCCGAGAAGCTGACCCATCCGTCCTATGACAAGAAGAAGATCTACCAGGTCATCCTCGACCGTCCGGTCACCCAGGAAGACTACCAGAAGATCCTCGAAGGCATCGAACTGAACGACGGTCTCGTCAAGGCCGACGAACTCGAATACATCGACGCCACTGATCACAAGAAGATGGGCATCGAGATCCATTCCGGCAAGAACCGGATCGTCCGCCGTATCTTCGAGAGCCTCGGCTATGACGTCCGCGCCCTCGACCGCGTCTATTTCGCCGGTCTGACCAAGAAGGGCCTGAAGAAGGGTGAATGGCGCTATCTGACACCGGGTGAGGCCAATATCCTCCGGATGGGAGCCTACATGTAATGATGGAAGGAACGAAAAAACACAGAGCGGGGTTTGTCAACATCATCGGGAATCCGAATGTTGGCAAATCCACTTTGATGAATGCCCTGGTGGGCGAGAAACTGTCCATCGTGACGGCCAAGGCCCAGACCACCCGCCACCGCATCATGGGCATCGTCAACACCGACGACTACCAGATCGTCTATTCCGACACGCCGGGCATCCTGAAGCCCAACTACCGCCTGCAGCAGAACATGATGAAGTTCGTGGAGACCGCCATCGGCGACGCGGACATCATCCTGTATGTGACGGACGTGGTCGAGACCGGCGACAAGAACAAGGAGTATATCGAGAAACTGGGCAAGATCGAGTGTCCCGTCATCCTCGTCATCAACAAGATCGACCTGAGCGACCAGCCCAAGGTCCTGGAACTGATGGCCTGGTGGAAGGAGCAGCTCCCCGCCGCCGAGATCTTCCCGGTCTCCGCCCAGGAGAAATTCAACCTGGAGAACGTCTATGAGGCGATCGTCCGCCACCTGCCGGAATCCCCGGCCTGGTTCGACAAGGACGCCTTCACGGACCGGAACCTGCGGTTCTTCGCGTCGGAGATCATCCGGGAGAAGATCCTGCTGAATTACGACAAGGAGATCCCGTACTGCTGCGAGGTCGCGATCGAGGAATTCAAAGAAGGAGCGGAGCGCTACGAAATCAGCGCCGTCATCTATGTCATGCGGGACAGCCAGAAGGGAATCCTGATCGGCAAGGGCGGCAGCGCGCTGAAGCGGCTGGGCACCCAGGCGCGCATCGAGATGGAGGATTTCTTCCAGCGCAAGGTATTCCTCCGCCTCTTCGTCAAGGTCGACGAAGACTGGCGGACCAGCCGCAAGGAACTGCGGCGGTTCGGCTACGAGGACTAGTGAAAAACGGAGGGTGCTCCGGCGCCCGTAACAATAAGAGGGACAAGCAATGAGCGAAGAGTGGGATGATATCCAGCCCCAGGATGATGAACTGAATGAGGCTCCGCTGGACGACAGCGCGGAGTCTTCGGGAAAATACGACAAACTGCTGGGAGAGGACAGCCGCCGGTACAAGCTTTCCGGCATGTTCAAGGACTGGTTCCTGGACTATTCTTCCTATGTGATCCTGCAGCGTGCGGTACCGCATATCGTGGACGGTCTCAAGCCGGTCCAGCGTCGCGTGCTGCACACCATGTACACGATGGACGACGGCCGCTACACCAAGGTCGCCAACATCGTGGGCCAGTCCATGCAATACCATCCGCACGGCGACGCGTCCATCCTGGGCGCCCTCGTCACCATCGGCCAGAAAGGCCTCTGCGTGGACTGCCAGGGTAACTGGGGCAACATCCTGACCGGCGACAGCAACGCGGCGCCCCGATACATCGAGGCCCGCCTGAGCAAGTTTGCCAAGGAAGTCCTCTTCGACCCGAAGATCACCTCCTGGATGACCTCCTATGACGGCCGCAACCAGGAACCGGCCGAACTTCCAGTCCGTTTCCCGCTGCTGCTGGCACAGGGCACCGAAGGCATCGCCGTCGGCATGGCCTCCAAGATCCTCCCCCACAACTTCAACGAACTGATCGACGCTTCCATCGCCATCCTCAAGGGCGAACCCTACGAACTGTATCCGGACTTCCCGACCGGCGGCTTCGCCGACTGCTCGAAGTACATGGCCGGCAAGCGCGGCGGTATCGTCAAGGTCCGCGCCCGCATCGAGAAGATCGACAAGAACACGATCGCCATCACCGAGATCCCGTTCGGGAAGACGTCCCATATCATCATCGACTCCATCCTCAAGGCCAAGGACAAGGGCAAGATCAAGATCAAGAAGATCGAGGACATGACCACCGACAAGGTCGACATCGTCATCCACCTGCCGAACGACGTGTCCCCGGACAAGACCATCGACGCCCTCTACGCCTTCACGGACTGCGAGACCACCATCGCCCCGAACGCCTGCGTGATCGTGGACAGCAAGCCGGCCTTCCTCAGCGTCAACGACATCCTCGAATACGACACGGAGCACACCAAGCAACTGCTCGGCGAACAGCTCCGGATCCGGCTGGGCGAACTGGAGAATGAATGGCATTATAATTCCTTGGAAAAGATCTTCTTCGAGAACCGCATCTACAAGGTCCTCGAGCAGGACCAGAAGACCTGGGAGATCCAGTTGCAGGAGGTGTTCGAGGCCATGAAGGCCTACCAGCACCTGGTCCGCCGGGAAATCACCATGGACGACATCCTCAAACTGGTGGAGAAGCCGGTCCGCAAGATCTCCAAGTTCGACGTCAAGGCCGTCGAGGAGAAGATCCGCGGCATCGAGGAGCAGATCGCCGACCTGAAGGACAAGCTCGAGCACCTGACCCGCTACACCATCGACTGGTTCAAGGGCCTGAAGAAGAAATACGGTAAGGACTTCCCGCGCCTGACCGAAATCACCAACTTCGAGACCATCGCCGCGACCAAGGTAGTCAACAACAACGCCAAGCTCTTCGCCAATTACGAAGAGGGATTCGTCGGCATCGGCCTGAAGAAGGACGACAACGGCACCTTCGTCTGCGAATGTTCCGACCTGTCGGAGATCATCGTCATCGGCAAGGACGGCCGCTACCGTGTCACCAAGGTCAGCGACAAGGCGTTCTTCGGGAAGAACCTGCTGTACGTCGGCGTTTTCAACCGCGGAGACGCCCGCACGATCTACAACGTCATCTACCGGGACGGCAAGACCAGCGTCTACTACGCCAAGCGCTTCAACATCACCTCCATCACCCGTGACAAGGACTACGACATCACCCAGGGCAAGCCCGGGTCCGTCATCAACTGGTTCACGGCCAACCACAACGGGGAGGCGGAGACGGTCAAGATCTATTTCCGGCCGAAACCGAAACTCAAGCGCAGTTCCCTCGAATATGACTTCTCGACGCTGGCCATCAAGGGCCGCGCCGCACGCGGAAACCTGGTCAGCAAGAACAGCATCCAGCGCATCCAGCTCAAGAGCAAAGGTGTCTCGACCATCAGCGGGAAGGACATCTGGTATGACGCTGACGTACAGCGCCTCAACGAGGACGGACGCGGCCTGCTGCTGGGTCAGTTCGGCGCCGAGGACAAGATCCTCGCCATCTTCAGGAACGGCACCTATTACACGACGTCCTTCGACCTGAGCAACCGGTACCAGGGCGAGGTCCTGCGGATCGAGAAACTCGACGAGGGCCGGACCTACACCGCCCTGTACTGGGACGGTGCAGCCAAGGCTTTCTATATCAAGAGATTCAGCTTTACCATCAGTGACAATACTCCCCTGTCGTTCATCTCGGACGCCCGGGGCAGTTACCTGGTCGCCCTCTCGGACGACCTTCACCCGCAGGTCATCGTAACCTTCACCGGGAAATATGAGCATCGCGAGCCGGAAGTGATCGACGCCGAGACCTACATCGCCAAGAAGGGCCTGACGGCCAAGGGCAAGAAGTGCCATGCCTATGACCTGAAGAAGGTGGAGTTCGGCGAGCCGCTCCATAAGCCGGAGGATGACGCACAACCCGAGGATGAGGGTACGCCGATGCCGGACGAAGTCGAAATCGACAACGAGGGCGTGGAAGAGATCGGAGACGACGAGGCGATCGACATCATCGACATCCCGATGGAACCGGAGGAACCTGCCGTACCTGCAGAACCTGTCATTTCGGCAGAACCGGAAGAGCCGGCGGAACCTGAGGTGGCTCCGACGCTGATGGAAGAGCCCGAGGAGCCCGCACCGAAGAAAGAACCGGCACCCAAGCCGCGGAAGAAACCCGGAAAGGGAGCGGTGATGGGTGACGTGATCGACCTGAGCCTCGACGACATCCCGGACGACGAGCCGAACCTCTTCAACCTATGATCCTTTCGCTCTGCGGCATGATGGGCTGCGGAAAAAGCAGCACAGGGGCGGCGCTGGCCCGGCTCCTGGGCTGGCCGTTCCTGGACCTGGATGCCGTCATCGAAGAGCGGGAAGGCCGCATTATCCCGGAGATTTTCGCCGCTGACGGTGAAGCCGGATTCCGCCGCGCCGAACGGGCTGCCCTTGAAAGCATCCTGGACGCGCCGGAAAGCGACCTGGTACTCGCCCTCGGCGGCGGAACGGTCCTGACGCCCGCCTGCGCGGACCTGGTCCGGCACCGGACCTGCTGCATTTACCTCCGGACTTCCGCCGACACCCTGGCCGCCCGGCTGCAAGACCAGACGGACGCCCGCCCGCTCCTGCAGACGCCCGACGTGCCGGCCCGGCTGGCGGCCCTCCTGGAAGACCGGGCTTTCCTATACGAAACCGTCGCCGCCCACATCGTGGACACCGACGGTCTTGATCCGGAAACGGCCGCCCGGACAATCCGGGACCTTCTTCCTTAGTTAATTCCGTTTTTCTCGCAGTTTCGGATCCTCCTGCAGCAGTTTTCTGACCAGCAGGGGGTTGTTGGTCGTGATGCAGTCCACGCCCAGCGCCAGCATCCGGAGGATGTCTTCCTCCTGGTTGACCGTCCACGTGTTGACCTGCATTCCGAGCGCATGGGCCTGCTCCACCCACTGCGGATGCTCGTCCAGACGGGAGAAATGATAATCCAGCCCCATGATTCCTTCGTCATGCAATTCCTGCGGAGCGACATCGCCGTTCAGGTACTGGACCATGAACTTCGGCAACCGGGCGGCAAGCATCCGGCACATATGGCGGCTGAAGGAAATGAAGATGACCCTGTCCGGAGACAGCAGCCCGTGACGTTCCAAGGCATCCAGGCTCCGCTCGACCAGCAGGTCCTCCCGCTCCGGCGTTTCATGCTCCTTGAGTTCGAAGACAAGGACGGTCTTCCGGGAAAGAGCGCCCTGTTCCAGATAAGCGTCCAGCGTCGGCATCAGTTCGCCGTCGGGAAGCCGGTCCGTCTGCAGGGAATCGAACGGGGTGGAATGGATGGCCCGGCCATGGAAAGTCGCGTCATGGTTGACGACCACAATGTCATCCGCCGTCAGGTGGACATCGAACTCACTGCCCCAGAAACCCTCCTCCTGCGCGGCGCGCAGGGAAGAGATGCTGTTCTCGCTGTGGCCGCCCGCATCGGAGTCCCAGAATCCGCGGTGCGCCGTGACAGCCACCTCCCCGGGAGAGGTGCAGGAAATCAAAGATAAGGCAAGCATAGCAGCTGAAACACATTTTTTAATCATAAAACAAATATACTCAATAAAATGGATATTTCCTATGGAATAATTTTTGCAGTAACGCGCACTAATAAACGAACCTGACATATGCCTAAAAAAAGTGCCGTCAAGCAGATCAGTCTGGGCATGATTCCCCTGTCCGGCAATGCCGTTTCCTTGAACAAAGACCTGATCCTTAATGACAATTTCGACGAAGACAGCCGCTATTCCCCTGGCATGCCGCTGGACGAAGACGGGATGTTCACCTATCCGCTGGAGACCCCCTACAAGCAGATGTTCGTCTATTCCATGTTCTGTACCGAAGGCAGGATAAAACTGCGCGTCAACCTGCAGGATTACATACTGGAGAAGAACGACCTGATCATCGTATTCCCGGGCTTCATCATCGACAGCGGGAAGGCCGTTCCCGGCAGCAAGGCCGCCGCCATCGCCTTTACGGAAAGCACGTTCCTGAAAGATGACAACGGAGCGAGCCTGAAGGTCATCCGCCAGGACATGCTCCATCCGCAGCAGGTCTCCCTCCGGACCGAGCAGATGGACATGCTGATTCCCATGTACAAGCTCATGCGCGGAATCTGCACCAGCAAGTCTTTTGCCTTCAAGTACGACGCCGTCAACGGTGCCCTGCGGCTCATGGCTTCTGGCATCGCACAATGGATCACAGAAAACGGTGTCAAAAACGAGGAGGATGAAAATCTGGACAGAGGGGAGCACCTGTTCATGAATTTCCTCCAGGAAGTCCAGACCCACTGTGCGAAGGAGCGGAAAATCAGTTACTACGCCCGCAAGTTCTGCATCTCTCCGAAATATTTCGCCAAACTGATCTACGACGCCTCCGGACGTCATGCGGGCGACTGGATCCGCGATTATGTCATCCTGGAGGCCAAGGCCATGCTGCGTACGGGAGACTATACCGTCCAGCAGGTCAGCGACGCGCTGAACTTCCCCAACTCGTCGTTCTTCGGGAAATACTTCAAGTCCGCGGTCGGCTGTTCACCCCGCCGGTACGCCATCTCGAACAAATAAAAAAATCTCCGGGACGACCCGGAGATTTTTTCTTACTTCTGCTTCTTGAGGAGATCGCGAATCTCTTCCAGCAGGACGACATCGTCCGGTTTCGGAGCGGGGGCTTCCGGCTCTGCCGGAGCTTCCTCCTCTTTCTTCGCCATATTCTTGGCCTTGTTGATCGCCTTGATCACCAAGAAAATACAGAGCGCGACAATCAGGAAGTCCACGACGACCTGGATGAAATTGCCATAGTTCAGCGTCACAGCCGGCTTGACAACTTCCTCGCCGTTCATGACGGCCTGGCGGAGGGTTGCGGAAAGGGTCGTGAAGTCCACGTGACCGAGAAGCGCGCCGACGAGCGGCATGATGACATCATTCACCAGGGAGGTGACGATCTTGCCGAAGGCGCCGCCGATCACGACACCGATGGCCATGTCAAGGACGTTGCCCTTCATGGCAAACTCCTTGAATTCTTTCATGAATCCCATAATACGTATAGTTTAGAGGTTTTTACACGTTTCGGATGCAAGATAATCAAAAAAACGCAATTTCCTGCAGCACGGGGTCCCGGGAAAGGTCGTTGGGATTGGTTCCAGGTTCCCCTTCTGGAATGGGTACGCCCAGCCGGGCATAGTATTCCGTCCAATACGGGTCCGTCTCGCCCTCCGGTCCCTTGAATGTCATGGGCCTGGCGGAGAAGACCGGCGTCCCGTCATCCTGCAGGAAAGAGGCATGGACCAGTTCGCTGCAGTACACGGCTTCCATTCCTTCCGCGAAGGCGAAATCATACGGACGGCCCAGCCAGGTCTCGGCACGGCGGACGGCAGCCCTGCCTAACCTGGCCGCATCCGGACAGGACAAGCGGAATACCTTCACCAGCGGACGGCCCTGCGCGTCATGCGCGGAGGAAGCCAGGAAATCCTCCAGCGACGTCCGGACGACCCCCCTTTCCGTCGTCGCTTCCAGGATGGATATCCCTTCCGGTCGCACGTCGACGATGCCGACATGGGACCAGACCCCGCCGGTGACATGCTCGATCGCGCCGGTGAATCCTCCGGGGTCGTTGGCCTGGAAGATCAGGTCACCCTCCTGCAGGCGTACGCGCGTGCACGCCGCCAGCAGCAGAAGCATTCCCAAAAGCAGAACCTTTCTCATACAAAACAAAGATAAGCAATGAAAAGCAATCGCCAAATCTTTTATTTCCCAACCAATTTGGCTATTTTTGCATCAAACCACAATTAAACAACAACTAAAACAAAAATTATGGAACTTCCCTTCGCCGAATCGTGGAAAATCAAAATGATTGAGCCCATTCGGAAAAGCACCCGCGAGGAACGGGAACAATGGCTCAAAGAAGCCCACTACAATGTTTTCCAACTCAAGGCCGAACAAGTTTACATCGACCTGCTGACCGATTCCGGGACGGGCGCCATGTCCGACCGCCAGTGGTCCGAGATGATGCTCGGCGACGAAAGCTATGCCGGTGCCACCTCTTTCTATAAGCTCGAGGCCATGATCAAACGGCTCTTCGGCATGTCCTATGTCATTCCTACCCACCAGGGCCGCGCCGCCGAGAACGTCCTGTTCTCCTACCTGGTCAAGGAAGGGAACGTCATTCCCGGCAACGCGCATTTCGATACGACGAAGGGCCATATCGAAAGCCGCCACGCCCGTGCCGTCGACGTGACGACCGACGACGCGAAAGACACCCAGCTGGAAGTCCCGTTCAAAGGGAACGTCAGTCTGGAAAAACTGGAGAAAGTGCTCGCCGAAAACAAGGGGAACGTGCCCTTCATGGTCCTGACCGTCACGAACAACACCGTCGGCGGCCAGCCGGTCAGCATGGAGAACATCCGCCAGACCTGCGAACTCTGCCACCGGTACGGCGTTCCCGTGGTCATGGATTCCGCCCGCTTCGCCGAAAACGCCTATTTCATCAAGACCCGCGAAAAAGGGTATGCCGACAAGACCATCAAGGAGATCACGGCCGAGATGTATTCCCACGTCGACGCGATGACCATGTCCGCCAAGAAGGACGGCGTCGTCAACATGGGCGGCTTCATCGGCATGAAGAACCGCGACTGGTACGAAGGCGCGAAACTCTTCTGCATCCCGTTCGAGGGGTATGTCACCTATGGCGGCATGAACGGACGCGACATGAACGCCCTCGCCCAGGGCCTGGATGAGAATACCGAGTTCGACATGCTCCACACCCGCATCCACCAGGTCGCCTACCTGGCTTCCAAACTGGATGAATACGGTATCCCCTACCAGCGTCCCGCCGGCGGCCACGCCATCTTCGTCGATGCCGACAAGGTCCTCGACCGGATTCCGAAAGAGGAGTTCCCGGCGCAGACCCTGACCTGCGAACTCTACCTGGAGGCTGGCATCCGCGCCTGCGAGATCGGCTACATGCTGGCCGACCGTGACCCCGAAACACGGGAGAACCGCTTCGGCGGACTGGATCTGGTACGCCTGTGCATCCCCCGCCGTGTCTATACGGACAACCACATGAATGTCATCGCCGCCGCGATGAAGAACGTGTTCGACCGGAGGGAAAGCATCACCCGCGGCGTAGCCATCGAGTGGGAAGCCCCGCTGATGCGCCACTTCACCGTCCGGCTCAAACGGCTGGGTTAACTCCGTAAATCCCTATCGAGACCGCTTTTGTGACGCAAAAGCGGTCTCGTTTTTTTGTAATGAAAGCGGAAAATGTTACCTTTAAAGCCGCAAATGATCCCACGATGAAACGAACGTTGCCCTTGATCCTTTCCGTGGCGCTGGCGGTCCTGCCCCTCCGGGCGCAGAACAGGCAGGATCCCTTCGTCTTCTCCCCGCAATGGACCGCCCAGGCCCAGTTCGCGGGGTACTATGTCGCCAAGGAAAAAGGCTTCTACGACGAAGAAGGAGTCGATGTCGAGATTGTCCACCCCTTCACGACGGAATCGACCGGGCAACGGATCCAGTCTCCCAAGATCACCGCAGTCGCCATGCCGCTGGTTGAGGCGATCCAGTATAACGACGAAGGTGTCGAACTTGTCAACATCCTGCAGACGTCCATGAACAGCGCGACGATGCTGATCTCCCGGTACGGCAACGATCCCCTGAAACTCCGGAAGGCCAAGGTGGTCACCTGGCGGGCCGGTTACAGCCAGCTTCCCTACTGCCTGGTCAAGGAGATGGGCCTTGACTACGAGGGCATTCCGGCCGCTTCCAGCGTCAACATTTTCATTGCCGGTGCGGTCGACGCCTGCCTGGCAATGAGTTACAACGAGTATTACCAGATCATGCAGGCCGGCCTCCTCCACGACGGAAAAGGTGTTTGCCGTCTGAGCGAGAACGGCTATAACGTCCAGGAAGACGGGGTGTGGATGACCAAGGAAAAATGGATGAAGGAGAAAGACCGCGCGGAACGCTTCGCCCGGGCCAGCCGGCGGGGTTGGGAATGGGCGGCCGGGCACCCGGACGAGACGCTGGATATCGTCATGGAATACGTAGAACGCTACCGCATAGCCACCAACCGTACCTTGCAGCGGCTGATGCTGGAGGAGATCCTCCGGCAGCAGCTCGATCCGGATACCGGTCAGCGGGAATTCCGCCTGCGCCCGGACATGGTGGAACTGGCCGGAAAGAAGATGGCCGGAGCCGGCCTGATCTCCCGGGAAATCCCTTATGAGAAACTGATGCCATGAAAAAGTTGATCGACTATATCAGGCACTCTTTCTCGGCCCGCCTGAGCATCTGGGTCGTCTTGTTCGCCGCCTTGATCTACCTGGCGACGCAGCTCTTCGTGACGATCGAATCGCGCAAGTCCATCCGTCAGGAGGCCATCAAGGGCGCTTCCCAGGTGCTTGACAACACCATCCTGCGCCTGAACGACATCATGGACGATGTCAAATTCGCCGCGGACAACGTGGAATGGCTGGTCTACAGGCACCTGGACGAGCCGGACGTGCTGATGGACTACTCCCGGAGCACCGTACAGGGGAATCCCTTCCTGAACGGGTGCTCCATCTCGTTCGAGCCCTATTACTTTGAAGGACATCAATACTTTTCCGCCTATTCATCCAACAACGACGGCGTCGTCGAGACCGTCCAGGAAGGCGATGACGATTACCAGTATTTCTACCTGGACTGGTACCTGCTGCCCAAACTGCTGAACCAGCCCTGCTGGACCGAACCCTACAACGACTGGGAGGACGATGACGAAAAAGACCTGCGGACGGACATGCAGATTTCCTACTGCAAACCGCTGACCGCAGCCGACGGCAGCTATATCGGCGGCATCTCCCTGGACCTCTCCTTGAAATGGCTGTCCGAGACCATCCTGGCTGTACGGCCTTCGCCGAATGCCTACAGTTTCCTGATCGGGCGGGGTGGCACCTTCCTCGTGCACCCGGACAAAGAGAAACTCTTCTACCAGACCCTCTTCACCCACGGCTTGAGCCAGCCGGATCCGGAGATGGACGCGCTCGGCCATGCGATGATCAACCTGGAAGAAGGGATGAAGGAGATGAAAGTGAACGGGGTCAACAGTTTCGTGTTCTACAAGCCGTTGAAAGGGACCGGCTGGAGCGTCGGACTGGTCTGCCCTGCCTCCGAGATCTTCGGCGAATTCAACGAACTTCGCAATGCCACCCTCGGCTTCCTGTTCGCCGGTTTGCTGCTGATGTTCCTTGTCTGTTTCCACGTCATCCGTGGACGGATGAAACCCCTCAGCACCCTGGCCGCCCACACCGAGCAGATCGCCGCCGGTAACTTCAACGAGAAACTTCCCAAGATCGACCGCGTTGATGAAATCGGAACACTGGCCCGTTCCTTCGCCAACATGCAGACGTCCCTCGTTTCCTATATCAAGGAACTGACGGAAACCACCGCCCAGCGCGAGCGCATTGAAGGCGAACTGCAGATCGCCCGGAATATCCAGATGGGCATGGTGCCCCAGACTTTCCCGCAGCGACCGGACCTCGACCTGTTCGCATCCATGACCCCGGCCAAGGAAGTCGGCGGCGACCTGTATGATTTCTTCATCGAGAAAGACAAACTCTTCTTCTGCATCGGAGATGTCAGCGGAAAGGGCGTTCCGGCCAGTCTCTTCATGGCGGTCGCCCGCAACCTCTTCCGGGTCGTCGGCCAGCACATCCCCTCCCCGGCAGAGATTGCCCGCCAGCTCAATGACACGCTTGTCCAGGACAACGAGCAGATGATGTTTGTCACCATGTTCATCGGCGTGCTGGATCTCAAGTCCGGCGTGCTTACCTACTGCAACTGCGGCCACAATCCGCCGGTCATCCTCGACGGAGAGGGCTGCCGCTTCCTCGACTGCATACCCAACACCCCGGTCGGCGCCATCCAAGGATTCAGTTTTGAAGAGCAGAAGATCATGGGCTTCAAGGGAAAGACCATCTTCCTCTATACGGACGGCCTGAACGAAGCCGAGGACGAATCCCACCAGGAATTCGGCAACGAACGGCTCCTCGCCACGCTGTCCAAGAACGGGCAGAAAGACGCCCGCAAGACCATCAGCCATATGCTTAAGGTCCTGGCGGAACATGTCGGGCAGGCCGAAGCCAGCGACGACCTTACGATGCTCTGCATCACGCTCAAAGACTAACTATTTGCAGGTAATCTGAAAATTATCTATCTTTGTCGTCCCATTTGAAAATGGATTTCGGTGAGTTGTCCGAGTGGTTGAAGGAGCCTGCCTCGAAAACAGGTGTACGGCAACGTACCGGGGGTTCGAATCCCTCACTCACCGCAATAAGGTAGCAAAAAACTGCGTCAAGCTTGCTTGAACGCAGTTTTTTGATGGCTTATTGCAAAGCCCGCCGCAGGCGGGCAGGGATGTCGGAGCGAAGCGACGAAATCCCGTAGGTGAGTGAGAGATTAGCGGCGCCAGACGCCGCCTCTATCTTTTATCCCCCGCTGCTATGGCTCAAAACACCGGATGCATTGATACATGTCCCGGAGGGCAGCCACGACGGTCGTTGCCCTCTCGTAATCCAACTGTCCGGCGCCGTCCAGGTAGATGCGTTTATTCAACTCTATCATCATGGATGAATAGGGGAACGACATCGCCGGAGAGAGAGAATTGGAGTACGGCTCATTCAGCCGAGCCAGGAAACCACGCTCTTTGAAAATGGCGAGGCCGGCTTGGATAAGGCGCTCATCCGGTCGGCTCCAATCTTCATTGACACCGATGCAAACCTCGACATCGGACAAGTCTGATGGAAAGGAATGGCAATCTACCAGAAACGAGGAAGGCGTCAGCAAAGTACGGATATTCCGGATGTGCGCCCGATAGAACCGATCCAGAATCATTTGCCCACTCTCCTCATCCAACGCCCTGGAACAATCACCAAATCGTTGATATACAATCCCCTGCCCCACTTTCTCCAGTGGATCATCCTCCAATCGCTCGACATCGCAGAAGAATCGGGAGAAAGGAAAGATCACGGGACGGATCCTTTTATCCTGTCTCGCCGCTTCCGTAAAGATCCAGTCCGTGAACCAATCGGTCCAACGGGCGACATGCGTATCAATCCCCTGGCTCCAGCACCCGTACCCGAAGGGGAAAACGGGGCTGGAGTGAGGGACATGCAGCACTATTCGTTCAAACCGTGCCATTGGTAGAGCGTAATCTGGCCGGAGTTGGTATCCTCGATCTTGACCCCGCCGTAAGGATCACGCTGGCAGATGAATCCGCGATCCTCCCACCGGCTGATTTTCCTCTCGATCGCCGGCAGTTCCAGTTCCTCTTCCGGGACGCCCAGGAACGCAAGGAGTTCCCGAAGGTCAGCGGCATGGAAGTCCGGTTCCGTCTTCTTCAGCAGACGGAGCCG
>JBGUXJ010000002.1:0-11888 GCA_045222055.1 Candidatus Cryptobacteroides sp.
ACTGTAGGCCTCGTACGGTTCATAGAAGGAAATCTTGTCCATGGAGGTCCGCTTGAAGAAGTCGTATGTCTGCACGGGCGATCCGATGATGCCGAGATAGGTGCCGCCGACGTCATTGCGCTGGAACGGATAGTCGTTGAAGGTGTAGTTGAACGACGTATCCTTGGGAATGACGGAGACCTTGGCGAAGAGCGGGTCCCGGTTCCAGGTGATCAGCCGTTTGTAGTACAGGCTGTCAGGCAGGGAGAAGGTCTCGAGGATGCGCGGGGTGTTCTCGCGGATGCTGTCCTTGATGGCCTGCAGGCTGTCCTTGACCGCGAAGATGCTGTCCATCTGGCGCTGCTGGCGCTTGAATTTCTGGTCGGCGTCATAGCGTTTGCGCGCCGCCTTGTCCAGCCCGGCATACCATTCGTCGAACTTCCGTTTTGCCTCGATGGTGGAATCGGCATAATACAGGGAATCGATCCGCGGCCAGTCGAGCGAATCGCCGGCTGCCTTGAGGGAGTCGATGGTCTGCTTGTGGGTCAGGGAGTCCTTGAGGGCCACGTAATACCGGTAGCGGAAAGGATCCGTCAGTCTCAGGGAATCCGGGGGAATGATGGTGTCCCGCGCCGTAAGGCGGGGAAGGGTATCTTCGGGAGACAGTTCTCCGAGCAGGTCGGCCGAGTCGGCTGCGGCCTTGCTGCCGGCCGTACGGAATTTCGAGAAAACCTTGGCGTTGTCATAGATGACCGTGTCCGGCGAGAAGACCGGTCCGATCAGGTCGGACAGGCTGACTCCCCGGCGGGCGATATCCATGCCGAAGGTCTGGACCGCGGCGAAAATGACCACGGCCAGCGGAAAACCTGCTTTTTTGAAAAACTGCTTCATGCTTCGCTCGCAAGCGATAATAATCCTACAAATTTACGCACTTTCCCCGACATCACCAAAAAACCCGCGCCGCAGGGGTGTCCTGCAACGCGGGAGCGTTCGCATGCTGTTCCTTCAGGAACGGTTCTCAGGGATGTCGATGAACCGTCCGGTCCGGCTGCTCTCCAGGGCGGCGAAGACCGCCCGCATGGCCGGGATGACGCTTTCGGCAGACATTTCCCCCTCCTTCCGGGAGATGATGCTGGCGAGGAAGGACTCGGCCACGCCGGAGAAGGTCTGGTTGTCGTTGGTCTGGATGGATTCCACGTCCAGGTCCGTGCAGGTACCGTCCTTGCGGATCCAACGCAGGGGGCAGCCAGGCTGGTCGTAGATCCGGAGGATGCCTTCCGTTCCGTAGATGACGGTGGAATTGTCCTCGGCTCCGTAATAGGTCCAGCTGGCGGTCATGGTGCCGACCGGACCGTCCTCCATGCGGAAGAGGCAGACGGCATTGTCCTCGACCGGGACGGGCTTGTCGTCCGGCCCCGTCTTGTCCAGGGTGGACAGAACGGCGGATACGCCCGTAATTCTCTGGCAAAGAAGATATTGGATAAGATCTGTCTTGTGGATGCCCAGGTCGGCCATGGCACCCATCGCGGCTTTCTCCTTGCTGAAGAACCAGGTATCCTTCCCGGGGCGGATGCTCCAGTTCTCCGGACCGCTGTGCCCGAAGGTCGTCCGGAAGGTCAGGACCTTTCCGATGGCCCCGTCCGCAATCATCCGGCGGGCCTGCCGGTGTGCCTCGGTCAGCCGTTGGTTCTGGGCGATCAGCAGCATACGGCCCGATTCCCGGGCCGCCGCCATCATCTGCTCGCATTCCTGCATGTTCGTGGCCATGGGTTTCTCGCACAGGACGTCCTTGCCGGCGTGCAACGCCTTGATGGTCACTTCCGCATGGGCGACGTTGGCGAGACTGACCACGACGGCGTCGACGGCCGGGTCCGCCAGCATGGCATCGATGCTTTCATAGACTGTTCCTCCGTATCGTGCGGCCATTTCTTCCGCGCGGGAACGGGTCGGATTGTAGTAGCCGGCCAGTTCCGCGTCGGGATGGGCGGCCAGTTCGGGGATGTGGCGGATCTGGGCGATCTTGCCGCATCCGATCATGCCGATTCTCTTTTTCATGATGCGTTACAGTAAACCGTTGTCCTTGAGCCAGGCGGCGCTGACGGCGGGTCCCTCGAAGCGGTCGGTCACGCCCTTGGCGGGCTCATCCTGCTCGACGCACAGCCACCGTACCCCGCTTTTCGCGGAAGCGGCGATGACGGCGGGAAGGTCCATCATGCCCGTTCCCAGCGGCCTGAATTCAAAGGCGTTGCGACGGTTCTGGGCGGCGGGATTGTCTTCCTGGCCGATCAAGGCGTAAGGATCGCCTTCCATCTCGCCCTCGAGGAAATAGTCCTTGATATGGATGACCGGGATCCGTCCGGCGTACTTGGCAATCAGTTCGTCCGCCTTGTGACCGGCGAAATCCGCCCAGCAGATGTCCAGCTGGACCTGGAGATCGGCCGGGTCGTTGGAGGAGAAGATATAATCGTGTCCGACGGTCCCGTCCGGGAGTTTCGCGAACTCGAAATCATGGTTGTGATACAGCAGCTGGAAACCCGCCGCGCGGACCTTGGCGCCGATTTCCCCGATCTTGGCGACCGTTTCCTTGAACTGCTCCGGATCCACGGCGGGCCGGCTGGGCGTGTCCATGTACGGGAAGGTGATATACTGGACGCCGAGGATGGTGTTCTCTTCGATGACCTGGTCCAGGTTGTTCATCATCTTGGCGAACGGGACATGGTTGGAGAAGGGAATCAGGCCCAGTTCCGTGCACATGCGCTTGACTTCCGTCATGGAATGGCCATGGAACTCGTCATAGAATTCCACGCCCTGGTACCCCAGGTCGCTGACCCGCTTGAGCGTACCGTAGAAATCTTTCGCCAACTCGGTACGTACGCTGTAGAGTTGGAAACCGATGCAGAAATGACCGGGAACTTCGGCTTTCTTGTTCCCGCATCCGGACAGAAGTCCGGCAGCCAGAAGGGACATGAGGAGGATTTTTTTCATAAAGGTTCGGAATCAGTGAGATAACTGATTACAAAAATAGGATTATTTGCGGAATAACCGCGTTCCCGCATATAAAACAGGCCGGTCCGAACGGGCCGGCCTGAAGGGAATGTGCGTCCGGGGATTACTGCTTCCGGATGATGTCCATGCCGAGGCGGATGGCCTCCTCGTTCATCGGAATGAGGTGGTGGTGGCGCTCCGGAAGGGTTTTGCGGAGGGCCTTGAGGACGCTCTCGATGCTGACGATCGGGTGCACCTTGAGCAGGCCGCCGAGCACGATCATGTTGAAGACCTTGATCATGTTCATTTCAGCCGCCTTGTCCATCGCGTCGATCCGGTAGACGTCGATGTCCTTCCGGGTCGGAGGCACGTTGATGCCGTAGCCGTCGTAGATCAGGGTGCCGCCCGGCTTGACCTTGCTCTCGAATTTCTCGAGGGAAGGCTGGTTGAGGACGATCGCCGTGTCATAGGAACTGAGGATCGGGGAGGAGACCGGTTCGTCGCTGACGATGACGGTCACGTTGGCGGTACCGCCGCGCTGCTCCGGTCCATACGCCGGCATCCAGGTCACCTCCTTGTCTTCCATGAGGCCGGAATAGGCGAGGATCTTGCCCATCGAGAGGACACCCTGTCCTCCGAATCCGGAAATGATGATTTCGTGTGTCATAATGCCTTGCGTATTTTAACCTTTATCCTTGAGGTCGCCGAGCGGGTAGAACGGGACCATGTTCTCTTCCATCCACTTGTTCGCCTTTTCCGGGCTCATGCGCCAGTTGGTGTTGCAGGTGGAGACGATTTCCACGAGGTTGGAGCCCTTGCCCTGCATCGAATACTCGAATGCCTTGCGGATGGCCTTCTTCGCCTTGAGGATGGCGGCCACGTTCTGGACGCTCTGGCGGGTCACGTAGCAGGTTCCTTCGAGACTGGCGGCGATATCCGCCATCTTCAGCGGGTAACCGTGGAGTTTCGGGTCACGGCCGTAGGGGCAGGTCACGGTCTTCATGCCGAGCAGGGTGGTCGGGGCCATCTGGCCGCCGGTCATGCCGTAGATCGCGTTGTTGATGAAGATGATCGTGATGTTCTCGCCGCGGTTCAGGGCATGGATGGTCTCGCCGGTGCCGATGCACGCGAGGTCGCCGTCGCCCTGATAGGTGAATACCAGGCGGTCCGGCCACAGGCGCTTGACCGCGGAGGCCAGTGCCGGAGCGCGGCCGTGGGCGGCTTCCTGCCAGTCCACATCGATATATTTGTAGGCGAACACGGCGCATCCCACGGGGGAGATGGCGATCGTCTTTTCCTGCATGCCCATCTCGGCGACGACTTCGGCCACGAGTTTATGGACGACGCCATGGCTGCAGCCCGGGCAGTAATGCATCGGAACGTCGTTGAGCAGTTCCGGTTTCTTGTATACCAGGTTCTCCGGCTGGATGATTTCTTCTCTTGTCATAAGGCGTCTTCGTTTAGCGGGTCATTTTCTTGATTTCTTCGACTACCTCTTCCGGCTCCGGGATGATGCCGCCCAGGCGGCCGTACCACTTGACCGGGATGTTGCACTCGACGGCGAGCTTGATGTCCTCGACCATCTGGCCGGCGTTGATCTCGAGGGAAAGGATGCCTTTCACCTGCTTGCCCAGTTCGGCGATGCGCTTGGTCGGGAACGGCCAGAGGGTGATCGGACGGAGCAGGCCGACCTTGATGCCCTGCTCGCGGGCAAGGGCGATCACCTTCTTGGAAATACGGGCCGCGGAACCGAAGGCCACGATGAGGTATTCGGCATCGTCGGTCATGTATTCCTCATACCGGACTTCCTTCTCTTCGATTTCGCGGTATTTGGCCTGGAGGCGGAGGTTGATGATTTCCATCTCCTCGGAGCGGAGTTCCAGCGAGGTGATGATGTTCGGCTTGCGCATGCCGATGCGGCCGGTGGTGGCCCAGGGGCACTGCTCGGCGATCTCGGCTTCGGTACGGCGGGGCTTGAAATCCGGGAGGACGACCTTCTCCATCATCTGGCCGATGGCACCGTCCGACAGGATCATGGCCGGGTTGCGGTACTTGAACGCCAGTTCGAACGCCAGGTCCACGAAGTCCGCCATTTCCTGGACGGATGCCGGGGCGAGGGTGATGAGGCGGTAGTCACCGTGGCCGCCGCCCTTGACGGTCTGGAAGTAGTCCGCCTGGCTCGGCTGGATGGTTCCCAGTCCGGGGCCGCCGCGGGAAACGTTGACGATCAGGGCCGGGAGTTCGGCGCCTGCCATGTAGGAAATGCCTTCCTGCATCAGGCTGATGCCCGGGGAGGAGGACGAGGTCATGACGCGCTTGCCGGAAGCAGCGCCGCCATAGACCATGTTGATGGAAGCGACCTCGCTTTCCGCCTGGAGGACGACCATGCCGGTGGTCTCCCAGGGCTTCTCGGCCGCGAGGGTCTCGAGGACCTCGGACTGCGGGGTGATCGGGTATCCGAAATAGCCGTCGCAGCCACAGCGGATGGCGGCATGGGCAATGGCCTCATTGCCTTTCATCAAGGTGATTTCTTTCTCAGCCATGGTTAAGCCTCCTTTTTACGATAAACGGTGATACATCCGTCCGGGCAGACGATCGCGCAGGACGAGCATCCCGTGCAAGTGTCCTCCAGGACGGCTTCAGCATAGTTGTAGCCCTTCTGGTTGACCGTCTTGGTGGTCAGGGCCAGGACGTTCAGAGGGCAGGCGACCACGCACAGGCGGCAGCCTTTGCAGCGTTCGATGTCGACAACTGTCGCGCCTTTCATTTTAGCCATATAGTGTCCGTTTTTATGTGTTGTCAAATTTAACCAAAAAACTCATTGGTTGTACATGTCCTTGTTGTAGAAAGCCAGGATTTCATTGGCGATGTCAAGTGCCTGTGCGGCAGGGCTTTCCGGATTCAGATGCACGGCCTCCAGGTAATTGTTCATCGCCATCTGCCAGTTCCCCTTCTTGCGCCAGGCGTTGCCCAGCAGGTAGAACAGGACGTCGTCCATCCGTCCGCCTCCGGCGCGGTAGTTCTCCAGCGCGGAGATGGCCTCGTCGGCCTTGTCCTGATCCAGGAGGGTCCTGACCGTCTTTTCCATGGCTTATTTCCGGTCAACGAACATGCACCATCCGTAGGTGTCCTCCTCAAGGCCTTTCTGGATGCCGACGATGCGGTGGTAGAGTTTTTCGCTGATCGGTCCGCAGTGCTCCGGATCGCCGAACTTGTAAGACCGCAGGATCTGGTCGCCTTCCAGGGTGAGTTTGTCGTCGATCTGGCAGATCGGGGTGATCACGACCGCCGTGCCGCAGGAGTTGACCTCCTCGAAGCCGGCCAGTTCCTCGACGAAGATCTTGCGGCGCTCGACCTTCAGTCCGAATTCCTCGGCCACGGTGCGGAGACTCTTGTTGGTGATGGAGGGAAGGACGCTCCGGGAGTCCGGGGTGATGTAGGTGTTGTCCTTGATGGCGAAGAAGTTGGAGGATCCGAATTCTTCGATATGGGTATGGGTGGCGGAATCCAGGAAGAGGAGTTCGCGGTAGCCCAGGCCGTGGGCGATGTTGTACGCATGCAGGGACTGGGCGTAGTTGGCGCCGAGCTTGTAACCGCCGGATCCGAAGGTCGCGGCGCGGTCATAGTTGCGGGAAAGGACGGCGGTGCCCGGGGTGAGGATCCGTGCGCCGGAATAGGTGCCGACGCCGGAGGCCATGACGGCGAACATCACGTCGTTCGCGGACTTGATGCCGAGCTGCGGGTTGATGCCGAACAGTACGGGACGCAGGTACAGGGAAGCGCCGCACTCATACGGCGGAATATGGTCCCAGTTCGCCTGGACGCAGCGGACGCACAAGTCGATGAACATCTCGACCGTCGGGGCCGGCATGTCCAGGTACTGCGCGCTGCTGATCATGCGCTTGGCGTTCTCGTCCGGCCGGAAAAGGCGGACTTTCCCATCGGCACCTTCAAAAGCCTTGAGGCCTTCGAAGCAGGAGGGCGCGTAATGGAAAATGCCGGCGAAGCAGTGCAGACTGAGGTTGAAGTTGTCCGTAACTTCCGGCTCGGTCCACTTCCCGTCGATGCATTTGGACAATACGATCGCGTTCGTGGGATAGTAGTTGAACGAACGTTTGGAGTAATCAATGTTGTTGGCCATGATTGATTATCTGTTTTAGTCTTCTGTAGTTTGCGTTTAGTCTTCTATGATGCGGTCTTTGTCGTACGTGTGGATTTTCGTCTCGCCGGCCAGGATGATGTAGCCGTTCTCGGCGAGCGACTGGAGTTCGTTCTCGCCCGGGTAGACACGGACCGGGGCGACCCAGTCGACCTTGCGGGCGATGGCGTCGGTGATGTCCTTGCTGTAGGCGACGCCGCCTGTCAGGATGATGACATCGACCTTGCCGTCCACGACGGCGGCCTGGGCCACGATGTACTTGGCGATGTTCAGGACAAAGGCCTTCATGAACACGACGTATTCCGGGATGCCTTCCTTGGCCCGTTGCACGATGACGCGCATGTCATTGGTGCCGAAATAGGCGACGGCGCCTCCGCGTCCGATGAGTTTCCGCTTGATCTCCTGTTTGGTATATTTGCCGCTGAAGCACATGTCGATCAGCGGATAAGGAGGGCAGCAGCCGGCGCGCTCCGGGGTGATCGGGCCGTCTCCGCCCAGACCGTGGGACGTGTCGATGACTTTTCCGGCGCGGTGCAGGGAGATCGTGACGCCGCCGCCCATGTGGCAGATGACGGCCGTCGTATCTTCCGCTTTCCGGCCGGTGTCCCGCAGGAACTGGCGCATGATGGCGCGGGTGTTCAGGGCGTGGAACAGGGTCTTGCGCGGGAACTCCGGGATGCCGCCGACATGACATTCCGGAAGCATCTCGTCAGCCATCGGCGGGTCGGCGACATAGGCGACGCACTTGCCGTAACGGGGCTCGATGCCTTCCTTGTCCCGGAGGGCGTTGATCTCCTGGGCGATGTTGTCGCCGATCAGGGCGCTCAGGTTGCAGGCGTGGTTGCCGTCCCGGCTGGACGAAAGGACCTCCCGCATGTCGGCATTGACGTTGTAGACGCCGGTGATGCAAGGGGTGAAGAGACCGCCGCGGGCCATGACGATGTCGATGTCTTCGAGGCGGATGCCTTTTTCACGGAGTGCGCCCAGGATCTTGTCCGTACGCATCTGGTCCTGGTCCATGACGTCCGCGAACTGCGAGAGTTCCTCGACGGAATGTTCGAGTTTCTGGTCGAGAACGGCTTCTCCGTCGCGGTAATAGGCAAATTTCGTCGTGATGGACCCGGTGTTTACGACCAGGACATTTCCTTTGGGGGCTTTCCCGTTGATGGTTCCGATGGCGCTCATGACTGGTTTTTCGTAAGACACCTCCAAGTTCGGGATTATTTTCCGGAATTGCAAGATTCTTCCGGAGAAATTTGTTACGAATAATCAGTTTATTCTTTTAAATCGTCTATAATCAGAAAGAACAACTTTCGATTTAAAAGTAAAAACCGATTTACTCCGGGAGGTCCGGCAATGACAGGAAAGAAGCCCGAAGATGGCGGGTGGAACCGTCTGCGAAGCGGACCTGGAAGGTGGTGAAATCGGGGCTGGCGCCGATGACGGTACCCTCTCCGAAGATGGCGTGGCGGACGGTGGTTCCGATTTGGAAGGGACTGTTGTAGGCGGCCCGGTCGTCGGCGAATCCATCCGCGCCGCTGCGGGCGGCGACGGCGGCACCCAGCACCTCGGGAACGAAATTCTCCTCGTCCAGCACGTGGATCAGGTTGCGTGTCCCGCGCCAGAGTTCTTCCGGGATCGTCCCTTCGACCACGACCATGTTCCGCTTGATTTCCGCGAGGAAACGGGACGGGTATTTGTTCATCTTCGTGGCGACGTTGTATCCCTCGCTCTCGGTCAGGAACAGGGCCTTTTCCGCCCGGGTTATGGCGACGTACATCAGCCGTCGCTCCTCTTCCTCGCCGTTCTTCTTGTATTCGCGGATGGTCCGCATGTTCGGGAAGACGCCTTCCGACAGTCCGGTGATGAAGACATAGGGGAATTCCAGCCCCTTGGCCTGGTGGATGGTCATCAGTTTGATGACCCGGGTCTCCTTGCGGTAGTCGGCGTTGGTATACAGTGCGATGTCCTGCAGCCAGTCGGACAGGGAGGGCTCCTCTTCCGCGTGGGCTTCTTCATAGAAACGGACCGAGCGAAGCAACTCGTCCAGGTTCTCCAGCCGGTCCTCGTCCTGGTCTTCCCGGATGACCCGTTTGAGCCCGGAGGCATCGAGCATCCGGTTCATCAGGTCCGATACCGTAACCTTGTCCACCATTTCCCGGCCTTCGGAAACCAGGCGGACAAAGTCTTCCGCGGACGGTTTCCCCAGTTCGGTGATATGGGCCTCCAGCGTCCGGTACAGGGACCGGTCCTCATGGGCGGCCATGTCCCGCAATTTGTCCAGGAAAGCCCGCCCGAGCTTGCGGGACGGGGTATTGATGATCCGGAGGAAGGACAGGTCGTCGTCCGGGTTGGCCAGCAGGCGCAGATAGGCGAGGGTGTCCTTGATCTCCCTGCGCTCGAAGAAGCGGATGCCGCCCCAGATGACGTAGGCGAGCTGTTCGGAAAGCAGCGCCTGCTCCAGGGCCCGTGACTGCCAGGTGGAACGGTAGAGGATGGCGATGTCCTGCGGGGAGGCCCCGGCGTCCAGCAGCCGGCGGATCTGGCTGATGATCCAGTCGGTCTCTTCCTTCTCGGTCTTTCCGTGGAAATGGATGACGGCGCGACCCTCCGCCCTGCGGGTGAACAGGTCCTTCGGGATGCGGTTCTTGTTGTTGGCTATCACGCAGTTGGCGATATCCAGAATCTTCGGGGTGCTGCGGTAATTCTCATCCAGTACGATGTCCGTGTCCGACGCGAACTGCACGAACCGGGCGGGCTTGGCTCCGCGCCATTCATAGATGCACTGGTCGGGATCTCCGACGACGAAGATGTTCCGGTGCCGGGCTCCGAGTTTCTCGATCAGGTTCCAGTCGTCGGTGTTGCAGTCCTGCGCCTCGTCGACCATGATGTAGTTCAGCTGCTCCTGCCAGTATTCCCGGGCGTCCGGGAAACGGTCGAGGATGAAGAGGGTGAAATTCATCAGGTCGTCGAAATCGAGGGCCCAGGATTTCATCTGCCGGCTGGCGAAGCAGGCCAGGTTGCCGGAGCGGCGCATCGCGTCGGTGATGACGGACCCGGGCAGCATGTAGGCCTCGATATAGCCGTTCAGCGCCTTCTCGGCACCGATGCCGTCCAGGAAGTTCTTGACGGTCTTTTCGGTGCGTTTGATGCCCAGTTCGTCCATGCATTCCTTGGCGAGGGACTTGCTGTCCTCTTCGTCGAGGATGGAGAAGGATTTCGGAAAGCCCAGCCGGTAGATTTCCTTGCGCAGGAACTTGACGCAGAAGCCGTGGAGGGTGCAGACGAAGTCATTGTAATCGCCGCTGTGGACCATCAGGGCGATGCGGCTGCGCATTTCCGCGGCCGCTTTGTTGGTGAATGTCAGGCAGAGGATGTTGGCGGGGTCGATGCCCAGTACGTTGACCAGGTAGGCATAGCGGTAGGTCAGGGCCTTGGTCTTTCCGGTACCCGCACCGGCGATGACCCGTACCCGCCCTTCGGTGGCGGTCACCGCTTCCCGCTGGCGGCTGTTCAGATCCTCCAGGAAACGCATGTGCTAGACCAGGCGGATGCCTTCCGCCTCCATCTCAGGCAGGGCCTTGCGGTGGCCCGCTTCTTCCACATAGCCGATGGCATCCTGCAGGAGCAGGACGTCATAACCGGCCTTCAGCAGGTCTTCGCAGGTGTTGCGGACACAGTATTCGGTCGCGATGCCACAGACATAGACATGCTTGATGTCCATGATGTCCAGCACGTCATGCAGGGTCTGTCCGGCTTCGTTGATACCTTCGAATCCGGAGTACTGCTCGACGGCCCGGTCGTAGCCCTTGTAGAAAGTCAGGGCTTCGTCCATGTACGGCGCCAGGGCTTCGTGGACCTCGGCGCCGTGGGTGCCCTGGACGCAGTGAGGCGGCCAGGGACCGCCCTGCTCCCGGAAGGAACAATGGTCGGCCGGGTGGAAGTCCCGGACGAAAAGGATGGGGAAGGCGCCCCGGATCACCTCTTCGGTCTCCTGCGGCTCCGAGGTTTTCTCCTGTATGAATTCAAAGGACTTGCGGACCGCTTCTTCCGCATGGGCGCAGGCCATTGACCCGTCGATGAAATCGTAGAGCATGTCCACGACTACCAGTGCACAGTCTTTCATGCCGCTATCAGTCTTTTTTCTCAGTTTTCGGGATGTGTATGACGACCAGATGTCCGGCGGACCGGATCCGGGTGTCTGCGAAATCGGCGATGCCGAGCCGGGCGGTCAGCGGGCGTTCAATGTCCGTGTTGTGGCTCCGGATCAGGTGGGCTTTCCCGATGTTGTCGCCTTTTTCCACGATGAATCCGCCTTCCTTCAGCGCGATCTCGTCATGGCCGTCGTTGACGCCTCCGTCTCCGTTGAAGTAGACAGGAATCAGCAGCCGGTCTTCCGCCTTGAAGGAAGCGCCGCTCCGGGCGCCGGCCAACGTGACCATGATCTCCATGTCTTCGACAAAGGAGAATTCGGAGCCGAGGATGTCGCAGTCGAGCGCTTCGCGCGGGTCATACAGGACGGTCGTCGTCCCGCGCTTCCCGGGCATGTATCCCTTGGGCGGGTTGACGGATAGGATGAGGCGGTCTCCTTCGGACAGGCTCTTGTCCGTAATGTCCAGGCCGCCGGAGATCTCGTCTGCCGGAATCGTGATTTCCTGCGGGATGATGGTGACATCCGATACGGGGCCCTCGATTTCCAGGGGGATGGTCAGCGGATTCGCGACAGGACTGACCACCGCCAGTCCGACACCGACGTGACCTCCAT
>JBGUXJ010000003.1:0-12659 GCA_045222055.1 Candidatus Cryptobacteroides sp.
CCTTCCGCCCTTTTTCCCGTACGTCGAAGGCCACCGCCATGGGGCGTCGGGTAGAGGTGGTGTTGAGGTTGAAGTTGACGGCAATCAGGAAGTTGCGGGCGCCGACGTTGGTGGCTCCGGCACGGGCGACCGTGTCGTTATAGGTCTGGGGACCGAAATCCGGCTTGCGGGCCGGGTCGGCGATTTTTTCGGGGAGGGCTTCATATTCCCCTGCGCGGCAGACGGCGAGGTTCTTGCGCTCCGGCGTGAATGCGGCGGCTTCGTAGCAGTAGCACGGAATGCCGAGTTCCTCATAGAGCCGTTTGGCGAGGGTGCGGGCGAGTCCGGCACATTCCTCGAGGGTGATGCCTGCGACCGGGATGAGCGGTAGGACGTCGGTCGCGCCGCTGCGCGGATGGGCGCCGTGGTGCTGGCGCATGTCTATGAGTTCCTGCGCTTTCCGTGCGCCCTGGAAGGCTGCTTCCAGGACCGCTTCCGGAGTTCCGACGAAGGTGACGACCGTCCGGTTGGTAGCCTGCCCCGGATCGACATCGAGTACCTTGACCTTTTCCCCGCCGGTCTCGGTGGCGGATATAGCTTCTACTATTTCGTTGATAATCTGCTTGTTGCGCCCTTCGCTAAAGTTCGGGACACATTCGATGATCCTCTTCATGGAACGGATGGAGTTTTAGTGCGAGTCGAAGTTACGAATTTTTACCGGAAATCAAAATAAACGGCGGATTCCTAAGAATCCGCCGCGGAAAAATGTAAATATAGTGTCTCTTGCTTTATTTCTTGGTCGGCCTGGGAACAAACAGGTCGTGAACATCCATCTCCAGCGCTTCGCAGATCGAGCAGAGGGTCTTGAGCGTAACATTGTTCTTGGCCGCCTCGATCCGGCTGAGGTTGGAACGCTTCATGCCACAGCGGTCGGCGACGGCCTGGATGGTCAGGCCTTTTGCCTTGCGGACCTCGCGCATGCGTCCGCAGATCTCGCGGACGAGGTTGTCATAATTTGTCATTAATTAATCGCTTAAGGTTTTTTTCTCGTCAAACTCGGTAATTGGAGATTGATATGCAAATTTACTTCTTTTTTGTGAAATATGAAAGCGAATCATAAAAAAAACGCTTTTTCTCGTTTTTTGGCTTCTTTTCATCTCCCGGGATTGTATATTTTTCCATATCTGCAAAAACGGGCAGGAATGATTACAAAAACTGCGCTTTTCCGCCCTGTACGCCGGTTTTTCGTCCTTTCCGGCTCCGGCAATTCAGGCGTAATTACCGAGATTGAAACATCTTCGGAGCCCTGCTGGGGGGCTGGCTCCGGGATGTTGGAGAAGGATCCGGGTTGCCGATCCAAGTACCCTGCCTGGTTTGGACCGGTGCCCGGAGAATTCTCTTTTTTTGAATCTGTCTTACGGAGTCCTCATCCGTAATTTTTCAAAACATATATCAAGTATCATCCGCGTTGCAGCTGTGAAGCTCCGACGCGGTTTTTTATGTATCATAAAATATACTTCATACCTTTTCAATCTTGTACCCGGTTGCCGCGACCAGGATGCTCATGATGGGGGAGATCCAGTTGAAGAAACAGAAAGGAGCATAAACCAGGGTCGCAACGCCCAGGATGGTCGCCTGCGTCATGCCGCAGCTGCTCCAGGGGAAAAGCGGAGACGTGACGGTCGCGGAATCCTCGATGGAGCGGCTGAGCAGTTTCGGGTCGTATCCCTTCTTGGTATAGAGCCCATGGAACAGATTGCCGGTGAGGATGATGGAGAGGTACTGGTCGGAGACGATGCCGTTGAGGACGGTTCCGGTTGCGACGGTTCCTGCCACGAGGGATGTCCGACGGCGGCTGAAGGGAATCAGCAGCGAGGCCAGGTGGCGGAGCATGCCGCTGGCGTTCATGCATCCGCCGAAGCAGAGGGCGCAGATGATCAGGTAGACGGTGTTGAGCATGCCGGTCATGCCGCGGGAGGCGACGAGACTGTCGACTTCCGCCTGGCCGGTCTGGATCGAGACGGAGTTGTAGATGGTCTCGACGATGCCGGCGAACAGGACCTTTGCCTGGCTCCCGGACGTGATCTTCGCTCCGATTTCCGTGATGATATGGGGTTGGGCGATGATGGCGGCCAAGGCGGCCACGGCGGTGGAAAGACCGAGGACCATGATGGCCGGACATTTCCGGGCGATCAGCCATCCGGTGAACAGCGGCACCAGCAGGAGCCACAGACTGATGTTGAACTTGTTCCCGAGGACTTCCGTATACACGGAGATCTGGGAGGCGTCCGATCCCTGGTGGGTGAATCCCAGGATGAGGAAGATGACCAGGGTGATCGTGATGGACGGGACGGTCGTGTACATCATGTTGCGGATGTGCTTGAAAAGCGGGACGCCGTTCATGGATGAGGCGAGGACCGTCGTGTCGGAAAGCGGGGAGATCTTGTCTCCGAAATAGGCGCCGGAAATGATGGCGCCGGCAATCAGACCTTCGCTGAAACCCTGGGCTTTCCCGATGCCGAGCAGGGCGACGCCGATGGTGGCGATGGTGGTCCATGAACTGCCGATCATGAGCGAGACGACCGCGCAGATGATGCAGGCCGTGGCGAGGAAAATCTTCGGCGAGATGAGCTGGACGCCATAGTAGATCAGCGTCGGGATCACGCCGCTCATGGTCCAGGTGCCGGAGATGGCTCCGATCAGGAAGAGGATGACGATGGCGGTGGTGACGTTGCCGATGTTGCTGGAGATGGCTTGTTCAAAGTCTTTCCAGGGGGTCTTGAAGAGCCACATGGACAGCCAGATGCAGACGCCTGCCGCGGCGAGCAGGGCTACCTGGCTGGCGCCGAGGATGGAATCGCTGCCGAAAATGCTGATGTCCAAGGCCAGCAGGACGACCAGCACGGCAATGGGAATCAGGGATATGAGGATCCGGGTGCGGGAGAGGGGTTTCATGTTCGTCTTTTAGGAATCAGGTGCAAAGATATGCAAATATTTCTGGATTATAATGCATATATATTCGTCATGAATCAATTTGTCCGAAGCAAGGCAATTGTTTATATTTGTACTTGTTAAATCTCTTGACCATGGACAGACGTTCCTTCCTCCGTTCTTCCGCCCTGACGGCCGCCGGCCTCTCCCTTGCCGGACTCCCGGGGTGCACGACATCCGCGCCCAAGGCATACCATGTCGGCGGGAAAGCCCGCATGCGTCTCAGCTGGGAACCGTACGAACTGCAGCTCCGCCATACTTTCACGGTGGCGACCTATTCCCGGACTACGACGCCGGATGTGCAGGTACGGATTGATTATGATGGGTTTACCGGATACGGCGAAGCTTCCATGCCGCCGTATCTGGGACAGACGGTGGAGAGTGTGTGCGCTTTCCTGGAAAAGGTGGACCTGGGCCGTTTTTCCGATCCTTTCCAGTTGGAAGACATCCTGGCCTATGTGGACAGCCTGTCGCCGGGGGATACCGCCGCCAAGGCGGCCGTGGACATCGCCCTTCATGACCTGGTCGGCAAGTTGCTGGGCCAGCCGTGGTTCCGTCTCTGGGGCCTGGATCCGGCCAAGGCACCCGATACGACCTTTACCATCGGCATCGATACGCCGGAGGTTGTCCGGGAAAAGACGCGGGAATGTGCCGGCCAGTTCAACATCTTGAAAGTCAAGGTCGGGTTGGATAACGACGTGGAGATGATCCGGACCATCCGGGAGATTACCGACCTGCCCCTTGCCGTCGATGCCAACCAGGGATGGACGGACCGGGAGAAGGCCTTGGATGAAATCCTCTGGCTGGCGGAGCAGGGCGTGGTCATGGTGGAACAGCCGATGCCCAAGGAACGGCTGGACGACAACGCCTGGATCACGGAGCGGAGTCCGCTTCCGATCTTTGCGGACGAATCCATCCAGCGCCTTGCCGACATCCCGGCCATCAAGGGTGCCTATTCGGGCATCAACATCAAACTGATGAAGTGTACCGGCATGCGGGAAGCCTGGAAGATGCTGACCTATGCCCGGGCGGAGGGCATGCGGGCCATGGTGGGCTGCATGACGGAGACTTCCTGCGCCGTATCGGCCGCCGCCCAGTTGTCTCCGGCCGTGGATTTCGCCGACCTGGACGGCAATCTCCTGATTTCCAATGACCGCTTTACGGGCGTTACCGTCGAAGGCGGCCACCTGGTCCTGCCCGACCGTCCCGGCATCGGCCTTCTTCCGCTGTAACGCCGGCATTCGCCGTTATTTATATCTGGGTAAAAAACGCAGCAGATGTCCCGACTCAGGACATCTGCTGGACGTCTGTGGATTTAAGGCTCGATTCTGCCGGGACTCGGGTTGAAAATACTTTCGGGATGAAACAAAGCTCCTTTGAATCCGTATAATATATGATGCATTCTATTTCGGCCAACAGTACGCATTTGGTATATTGAAATAGAGGAGAATGGTGAAAGAGTTTAACGATTTCGAAGAATTCATCAACAATGCGTTTAATTGCAAATACCAAACAATATGAACAAAACCATCTTCATTTACGTCTTTGCAGTCATAATAATGACAAGTTGTGGTAGTCATGGTGTCCAAGATGTCCAGGATATTACCGGAACGTGGTCCTGGGCTCATGCCGGATTGATCAAAGACATGGGTCTTATGTCCGATATGACTCTCGAATATGAATTTCTCCCTGAGGCTGAAGCTCAAGCCGGGAACAATATGTCGATTTCGATGGACGGATCTGTAAAGGTCCTGGGCATGGGAATCTTGGACGTGACTTTCTTTATCCCGGGGAACTATTCCCTTAAAAACGGGACACTGTCAATTACACCGGATTCTGAAAAACTCAATTTAGATTGCAACATGCGTTCGAAAGGGCTTATTGGAGATGTTGCTTCGACGACCATCGAATCAATAAAAGAAGAAATAACGGATGAAATCAAAGAAGGTCTGTTAGATGAAGGGACAATAGAATACACCATCGTGAAAGCAGAGGACAGGAAACTCGTCCTGAAACAGAATGGGGATCGAACCGTCCTGAAGAAAAAGAAATGATGACATCGATGTCGTTTTTCTTAGCTACTGCTTAGGCAAAACAGGCATAGGAGGTAATAGTCCTGGATGCTTCATGGACGACGATGGCATCGGGGTGGCGCATATCCTGGGCTTTTCCGATGGCGGAAATGTCGCGACGGCGTTCGCCCTGACGTATCCGTAACGCGGGGAAAAAATGATATTGTGCAGAGCCAACCCGGACGCTTCCGTCGTCAAGCACAGCACGCAAATTCCTATTGGAACCGGTTGCAGGATTGCAAAATGCTTCGCTCACGCCACCCGCTCATGGGGCCGCGGGCGGCCACACCTTTGCCACCGTTGTTCCCGGCGATATCGCTCCCATTTGTAGGTAGTTATATAAAAAGAAAGTCCTCCCCCGAAGGGGAGGATTTAGGAGGGGTGTACGAACGTGGATCTTCTAAACCCGCGGTTTAGAAGATCTCGGGCTCGTTGTTCTGCGGCTCGTCGGCCTGCGGACGCTGCTTCTGGCCGAACGGACGGCGCGGGGCGCGGCCTTCGCCTTCGCGGCGCGGACCACGGTCGCCACCTTCGCGGCGCGGGCCACGGTCACCGCCTTCGCGGCGCTCGCCACCTTCACGGCGCGGGCCACGGTCGCCACCTTCGCGGCGCGGACCCCGGTCACCGCCTTCGCGGCGCGGGCCACGGGCCTTCGGCTCAACCCAGCCTTCCGGCTTCTCGGTCAGGGCGCGCATGGAAAGGCGCATCTTGCCGGTCTTCTCGTCGATCTCGAGGAGCTTGACATCGACTTCCTGGCCTTCGGTCAGCACGTCGGTGACATTCTCCGTCTTGTTCCAGGCAATCTCGGAGACATGCAGGAGGCCTTCCTTGCCCGGGAGGATCTCGATGAAGGCGCCGAAGTCGAGGATGCTGACGACCTTGCCGTGATAGACCTGACCGACCTCAGGGACGGCGCAGATCTGCTGGATCCAGTCGTATGCTTTCTTCATGGCGTCTGCATCGTTGGTCGCGATGTCCACGATACCCTTGCCGTCGATCTCGTCGATGTTGATGACGGCGCCGGTCTCGGCCTGGATCTTCTGGATGGTCTCACCACCCTTGCCGATGACGGCTCCGATGAATTCCTTCGGGATCTCGAAGGACTGGATGCGCGGCACGAACGGCTTGTAGTCCTCACGCGGCTCGCTGATGGTCTTCATCATTTCGCCCATGATGTGGAGGCGTCCCTGGCGGGCCTGCTCGAGGGCTTTCTCGAGGACCTCGTAGGAGAGACCGTCGACCTTGATGTCCATCTGGGTGGCGGTGATGCCGTCCTTGGTGCCGGCGACCTTGAAGTCCATGTCACCGAGGTGGTCCTCGTCACCGAGGATGTCGGTCAGGATGGCGTAGCGGTCGTTCGGACGCTCGGCGTCGGTGATCAGGCCCATGGCCACACCAGCGACCGGCTTGGAGATCTTGACACCCGCGTCCATGAGGGCGAGGCAGCCGCCGCAGATGGAAGCCTGGGAGGAAGAACCGTTGGACTCGAGGATATCGGAAACGACGCGGCAGGCGTACGGGAATTCCGGAGCCTTCGGCATGACGGCCTTGAGGGCGCGCCAGGCAAGGTTGCCGTGGCCGACTTCGCGGCGGCCGACGCCACGCTGGGCCTTGGCCTCACCGGTGGAGAACGGCGGGAAGTTGTAGTGGAGCACGAACTGCTGCTCGTCCTGGATCAGGACCTCGTCACGCTCTTTCATGTCGAGTTTGGTGCCGAGGGTCACGGAAGCGAGGGACTGGGTCTCGCCACGGGTGAAGATGGCAGAACCGTGGGCGCACGGCAGGCAGTCGACTTCGCACCAGATCGGGCGGACCTCGTCGGTCTTGCGGCCGTCCAGGCGGACACCTTCGTCGAGGATCATGTTGCGCATGGCCTCTTTCTCCTCATGTGCATAGTAACGGGCGACCATGGCGGCCTTGGCCTCCTGGTCCTCTTCGGACAGGGTGGCGAGGAAGTCGGCCATGATCTTCTCGAAGCCTTCGGTACGCTCCTGCTTCGGAGCGGCGCTCTTGGCGAGTGCATAGCACTTGTCATAGCAGAACTCGTGGACGGCCTTGCGCAGGTCTTCGTCCTCTTCGTCGTGCGGGTAGTCGCGCTTGACGGTCTTGCCGCACTCCTCGTTCAGTTCCTTCTGGACGCGGCACTGGCGCTTGATCTCCTCGTGGGCGAACTTGATCGCCTCGAGCATGACGTCTTCGGTAACTTCCTGCATCTCACCTTCGACCATCATGATGTTCTCTTCGGTGGCGGCGACCATCAGTTCGAGGTCGGCGCGCTCCATCTCGGAGAAGGTCGGGTTGATGACGAACTGACCGTCGATGCGGCAGACACGGACCTCGGAAATCGGGCCGAGGAACGGCAGGTCGCTGGCGGCGAGGGCTGCGCTGGCGGCGAGGCCGGCCAGGGCGTCGGGCTGGATATCCTTCTCAGCGGAGATCAGCCAGATATTGACGAACACGGCCAGGTGGAAATCGTCCGGGAAAAGGGGACGAAGGGCACGGTCCACGAGGCGTGCGATGAGGATTTCATAATCGGAGGCTTTGCCTTCACGTTTCATGAAGCCGCCCGGGAAACGTCCTGCGGCGTAATACTTCTCCTTGTAGTCTACCTGGAGGGGGAGGAAGTCGGTACCTTCCGTGACTTCCTTGGCGCATGTTACGGTGGCAAGGAGCATGGTGCCACCCATCTTGACGACGGCCGATCCGTCTGCCTGCTTGGCAAGTTTGCCAGTTTCGATTTCAATCACCCGTCCGTCGGGAAGATTGATCTGCTTTTTGATTACGTTCATTATTGCGTCTGTATGTAAGGGGCGCGGAACCGTTCCGCGTGCCTGTGGTTTTGCAAACAAAAAAGGTGAAGATCTGCGCCTGGGCAAGACCTCACCTTTCGTTTTCCTATCCTGGAAGGATTATCGGCGGAGACCAAGCTCCTTGACGATAGCCCTGTATCTCTCGATGTCCACTTTCTGAAGGTAGTTCAGAAGCTGACGTCTTTTGCTCACGAGGCGGAGCAGGGAACGACGGGTAACAACGTCTTTCTTGTTCTGCTTCACGTGCTCGGTGAGGTGAGCGATACGGTAGGAGAATAAAGCAACCTGACTCTCAGGAGAACCGGTGTCTGTATTGGACTTCCCGTACTTCGCGAAAATCTCTTGCTTCTTTTCCGGCATGAGGTATTCAGCCATGATGCAAAAAATTTTGAGGTTAATATGTAAGGTGTTTCGGTGCTTTTTGCGCAGTCGCGAAAAAAGCGGTGCAAAGGTAGGAATAAATTTTCGGGAAAACAAAGAGAAACAACAACTTTTATTCTCCGCGCATTATCCGCGCACGTTGCGGGCTTCAGATGAGCCGGTAACTGCGGATTGCTTTTTCCAGGTCGCGGGCGCTGCGACCGGTGCAATCCAGGCAAAGCTGCTCCAGCAGGGCATGGAACTTCGGCCCGTGGTTGGCATGGCGCAAGTGGGCCAGTTCATGGAGCAGGATGTAGTCCCGGAGGTCTTCGGGCAGGCGCATCAGGTTGAGGTTCAGGTTGATATTGCCCCTGGCAGAACAACTGCCCCAATTGGACTTGTTGTGCTTGATGAATACCTTGCCATAGGAGAATCCATACCGGTCGGCCAGTTCCTGCAGCCGGCCAGGCAGGAAGGCCTTCGCCTCGGCACGGAGCCGTTCCACCTCGGCGGCCCGCTGCGCTTCGTCCATCCCGTCCATGCCGCTCAGGCGGTCGCTTTCGGCCAGTCTTTTCTGCTGCCGGAGCACGGTGGCCATCACCCAATCCCGGTTCATGGCCAGGAAGGCCAGCCCGCTCTTGAACGATGCCCAGAAAGGAACCGTCACGACGATGCCCTTGGAGGCGCTGACCCGGATGCCGACACGGCGGGCACGGGTGGAGCGCCGTACGATCACGTCTCCCACCGTCACGTCGTGGTATGTTTTTTCTTGGATCACGGCCGCAAAGATAGCATATTCCCACGGATAATTGTTATCTTTGCTTGATTCCACAAACAACGAAGACCAATGACCATCCGCTTACGTCATATCCTTCCTCTGCTGGTCCTTCTGCTGGCCGCCTGCGGCGGCTCCGGCGACGGCCCGGCCGATCCTTCCGACAGCATCCGTGTCCTCGTTCCGACTACCTCGGTCGGCGGCGAACCCGGCAGTCAGTTCATCCAGGTGCAGTCCAATGGCTCCTGGACCCTTTCCTCCGATGCTTCGGATGTCAAGTTCTCCAAACCTTCCGGCAGCGGTAACGTCGAGGGCATCGCGATGTCCTGGGGTGCCAACCCGCAGGAAACCGAGCGGACCATCACCGTGACGGGCAGAGCCGGTTCCGCGACGACGTCCGTGAAGATAACCCAGGCCGGCAAGCCCAAGGAAGCCCCGAAGGCCACGGTAACGACCGGCTCGGCCGACGGACTGACCGTCTCCGAGGCAACCTTGCACGGCTCCTATACCGGCGCCAACGGCGAAATCCGGGAGGCCGGATTCGAGTGGGGAATGACCTCGGAACTGGGCGAAACCCTTCAGGCACAGGATACGCCTGCCGGTGCCAGCGGCAACTTCAAGGCAGGCCTGGACGGGTTGGGCGACGGAAAGACCTATTATTACCGGGCCTATGTCATGGTGCAGATCGGAGACGACATCCGGACCTTCCATGGCTCCGTCCGTTCGTTCACGACGGTCAAGGAAGGCGATACCCCCTCCGGCGGCAACCAGGCGGGCTGGTTTGAACTTCCGGTGATGGATATCCAGCAGAGCGGGTCCTACATGGTGAGTTCATCTGATCCGGATCTGTATTTCGCCTACCACATGTGCGCAGGCGGTGAAAAGGGCCCTGGCGGCAAGACGGCCCGCAACTATACGGTCGCCTACAGCGGCAAATACCACTGTCCGGTCTGGGTGGCCGCACCCCGGCATTCGATGTATGTCGGCGACAGCGGCCGTACGGATGACTACCGCAGGGATCCGGACATTCCTTCCAACATCCAGTACAGCAGCAAGAGCACTGGCGGCGGCTGCAACAAGGGACATATGCTCGGCTCTGCGGAACGGACGTCCTCCAGGGCAACCAACCAGGATGTCTTCTACTATACCAATATCGCCCCGCAGTTGTCTTCCGGCTTCAACACCGGCGGCGGTGGCTGGAACACGCTGGAGGACTGGGTGGACAAGCAGGTCTGCAGCGATACTCTCTATGTGGTGATCGGTACCTATTTCGAGAAGTTTACGGACGCGTACGGCAATACGGTCAGCCCCAAGACCATCAGTTTCGGCGGCAGGAACGATGTCTCGATGCCGACCATGTTCTATTACCTGCTGATCCGGACCAAGAGCGGGTCTTCCGGGAAGGCCCTGAAGGACTGCTCCTCCTCCGAGATCCAGTGCGCCGCTTTCGTCCGCTCCCATACCAACGACCTCAAGGGACAGAAAGTCACCGCGAAAGAGATGATGAGCGTGTCCGACCTCGAGAAACTGACGGGATTCACCTACTTCCCGAACGTTCCCAATGCACCCAAGTCTTCCTTCAAGGCATCCGACTGGGGGCTGTAGGATATTTTTGCTATCTTTGCACGTGTATTTGAATACAAGATAATGGAAAGACGTACCCGCGTAAGATTCGCTCCGTCCCCGACCGGTCCGCTCCACATGGGCGGCGTACGGACGGCTCTCTATAACTATCTCTATGCCAAGCAGCACGGCGGTGATTTCATCATCCGCATCGAAGATACCGACTCCCACCGGTTCGTGCCGGGCGCCGAGGAGTACATCATCGAGGCCCTGAACTGGTGCGGCATCATCCCGGACGAGGGCGTCGATGCGGACGGCAAGGTCGTCGAGACTCCTTCTGCCCGCCATCCGCATGCCCCGTACCGCCAGAGCCAGCGCAAGCCGATCTACCGGCAGTACGCCGAGCAGCTGGTGGCCTCCGGCCATGCCTATTACGCCTTTGACACGGCGGCGGAACTGGATTCCCGCCGCGCGGCCGCCGAAGCGGCTGGCCAGACGTTCATCTACAACCAGAAAACCCGTCTCGAATTGCGGAACTCCCTGACCCTGAGTCCGGAGGAGACGAAGCGACTGCTGGAGGAGACCACGGACTGGACCATCCGGTTCAAGATGCCGGAAGGCCGGATCGTGCAGATGGACGACCTGATCCGCGGTCACATCGAAATGAATACCGATACCCTGGACGACAAGGTGCTGTGGAAACGGGCCGATGAACTGCCGACCTACCACCTGGCCAATATCGTGGACGACCACCTGATGGAAATCTCCGAGGTAATCCGGGGCGAGGAGTGGCTTCCGTCCCTCCCGCTGCATTACCTGCTCTACGAGGCCTTCGGCTGGACCGATACCCAGCCGCGGTTCGCCCACCTGAGCCTGCTGCTCAAGCCGGACGGCAAGGGCAAGCTGAGCAAGCGTGACGGCGACAAGCTGGGATTCCCGGTGTTCCCGCTGCAGTGGACCAATGCGGCCGGTGAGGTCAGCCACGGCTATCGCGAGGACGGCTACTTCCCGGAGGCCTTCGTCAACCTGCTGGCATTTCTGGGATGGAACCCCGGAGACGAGCGGGAACTCTTCACCATCGACGAACTGGTCCCCGCCTTCTCACTGGAGCGTGTCATCAAGTCGGGCGCCCGTTTCAATCCCGAAAAGGCCCGCTGGTATAACAAGGAATATCTCCGCTGCAAGTCGGACGACGAACTGACCGACCTGTTCATCCCGGTGTTGGAAGCGCATGACATCAAGGTGGTCGAATGCCCGGTCTGCGCGCTGACGGCCGGCTGCGAGTTCGCCGGTGCCGGCGCGGATTTCAGGAACCATATCTTCACCCGCGACTATGTGCGCGACGTGGTGCATCTGATCAAGGAACGGGCGACTTTCGTGAAGGATTTCTGGACCATCGCGTCCTACCTGTTCATCGCTCCGTCCGAGTTTGATACGTTCGGCGTCAAGGCCGGTGCCGCGACCGAGAAGCCGGCCGACCCGAACCGGGCGCCGGATCCGCGGGCCAAGGTGTTCGACGACAGTCTGACGGCGCCGTTCCTGGCCAAGGACGTGGACAAGTTCTGGAAACCGGAGAATTACGACCTGGCCGTCCGGACGGCGGCGCATGTCTGCGAAGGGACCTTCCCGATGGACAAGGAAACCGTCGAACAGGAGATGGAAGCCTTCATCAAGGGAAATGAATGGCCGATGGGTAAGGTGATGAACTGCCTGCGCCTGGCCCTTGCCGGCGCTTCCAGCGGCCTGGGAATCGCGGACATCGTCTCGCTGATCGGACGCAAGGAGTTCGCCGCCCGCATGGAATACATCCAGACCCGCCTGGCCTAGCCTCCCTGTCATTCTGAACCCAACCTTCCTGTCATTCTGAACGAAGTGAAGAATCAAAAACCATCAGATATGAAAATCGGAATCTGCAGCGATCACGCCGGCTATCAGTACAAGGAGAAACTCTCCGCCTGGCTGGCCTCCAAGGGGTATGAAATCGTCAACTTCGGGACGAATTCCGAGGTGAGCATGGACTATGCCGATGTGGCCCATCCGCTGGCGGCGGCCGTCGAGGCCGGCACCGTGGACTGCGGCATCGCCCTGTGCGGCACCGGCAACGGCATG
>JBGUXJ010000004.1:0-3173 GCA_045222055.1 Candidatus Cryptobacteroides sp.
GGCAGGAAGGTTACGGAGATCCTCCCGGAGATGGGACTCCCGTTCTCGGACCTGAGTTTCAGGGAAGAAGGTTGTCCGTACTGGTTCGAAGCGAAAGTGGAAGACGGCGTCCTCCGCTTTAAGGAAGAGGCAAAGTGGGAGCAGAGCCAGTGCCTCTGGAACCTTCAGAAAGCGGAAAACTCCGGGATCGGATCCATCCGGTATTATTCTTTCGTATCAGAGTCGGACTATTATGAGACGAACGATGCCGAAGGAAACTGTTTTCCTTATCGGATCTCGGTCTTCTGTTCGGAGACCCCGGAGGGCGAGCCGCCCTATTTTTTCGTGGTTTCGGACGAGAACACCTTTCTTTTCAGGACGCGGGAGGAGATGGTGGAATACTTCCGTGTAACGCGCGGCTGGATTTCCAACTCCGCAGAAGAACTTCGCCGTGTGGCCGAAAAGGAGGGATTTTACCTGTATTGGTCTGATATCTTGGTCACTCCCGGCCCGACACACTTGGGCATCAACAAGATGAAGTTTGACTTCCAGCGGGGAGAAGACGGAACCATTAACGTAACCATTCATTGATCTGACGATTATGGACAACAATACCCAACCCGAAACCCTTCTCCAGCTCATGGAGATCCTTTCCGAAAAATCCGAAGATTCCCGCCTGAGCGATGCGTTCTGGGCGGAGAACGGGGCGTATGCCGAACAACTTGCCGGACGCCTTTCCATCACGCCCCGGCAGGCGGTGCTTTTGTCGGTCTGTCTTCGTCGCGGCCCGCGGAACGTCGATTTCGGCGATATCGCCAACCATCTGAATTTCAGTAATATCCGGGCTCTCTCCTATGGCGACGACATCAGCGCTCTCGTCCGGCTCAAGTACCTGAAATACCAGGACGCCAAAGATGAGGACCTGTTCGAGATCCCGCGTGTTGTCATCCGGGCCCTGAAAAGCAACGAGGCCCCGGAACCGCCGGTCCTCACCGGGCTTTCATGCGCCGGACTCTTCGATGTCATCGGAGAACTGTTCGAGGACCTGGATTCCAATGCCATCCTTCCGAGGGATTTGTTCCACGAATTGAAAAATCTCTTTGCGGGTAATCCCGACCTGGGTTTTGTCAAGGAACTGAAAGCACTGGATATCGACGGATTTTACGACTGGATGGCGCTGGTCCTTCTCTGCCATCTGCTGGTGAACAAAGACGACGATTCCATCAATTACTGTCAGTTGAGTGACATCTATCGTCGCAAGAGCGATTTCTGTGAGGCCAAGGCGAACTTCCGGAACGGAAAACATTACCTGATGGAGCGAGGTCTCGTAGAGCATGAGTGTGATGACGGCCAGGCCAATCCCAACCGTATCCATTTGACGAATACGGCGAAAGCGACGTTGTTGTCCGATTTCAATCTCCGTTCGACAGAGAAGATTGTGGGCGGACTCGTCAAGCCGGAAACACTGACGGCGAAAGAATTGTTCTACACGGCCCGGAACGCTTCCGAAGTCGAGGAACTGCGCACTTTCCTCATGCCCGACCGCTACGACGAAATCCACGGCAGGATGAAAGAGAACGGCTTCCGGAGTGGTTTCGCCTGCCTGTTCTATGGCGCTCCCGGTACCGGCAAGACCGAGACGGTCAACCAGCTGGCACGCATCACCGGCCGTAGCATCATGACGGTCAATGTTCCTGATATCAAGAGCAAATGGGTGGGGGAGAGCGAGAAGAACATCAAGGAGATATTCGACCGGTATCACCAGGCAGTCGTGCGCTCCGAACGGGCCCCCATTCTCCTGTTCAACGAGGCCGACGCCATCATCGGCATCCGCAAGGAAGGGGCGACGTCGGCCGTCGACAAGATGGAAAACTCCATCCAGAACATCATCCTGCAGGAAATGGAGAGTCTGGACGGCATCATGATCGCCACCACCAACCTCACCCAGAACCTGGACCCGGCCTTCGAGCGTCGGTTCCTGTATAAAATCTGTTTCGACAAGCCCGATGCGGCCGTTCGCGAGAAGATCTGGCACACGATGCTTCCGGTCCTGTCGGAAGAGCAATGCGCCGCACTTGCCTCGGCCTATGACCTCAGCGGAGGCCAGATGGAAAACATCGCCCGCAAGTTCTCCATCAACAGCATCCTCTACGGCGGCGAGAAACCCGCCATGGAGGTCCTCCACGCCTACTGCAACGCCGAACGGCTAGACAACCAACCCCAGAGACGCATCGGATTCTGAAGATGACGTAGAATGATGGAATTATTCGTCCGGCTGGTCTGATTCGCTCTTGGACTTGTCGATCTTCCTGAGTTCATCCAGGTAACTCGCGGTGATGACGCCGGAAGGGAGCGCGATGATCGCGACGCCGAACAAAGCCGAGAGCATGCTGACGAAACGGCCGATGTTCGTCGCGGGGATCATATCCCCGTATCCTACCGTCGTCAAGGTCACCGTGGACCAGTACAGGGCGTCGAAGAAGTCCTTGAACGTCGGCTTTCCCGTGACCGGATCGAAATGCGGTTCTGCATTGAACATGATCAGCGCCGTGATGAAGATGTAGAAAATGGCGATCCACAGGACGGAAAGCAGGACTTTCCGTTCCTTTTTCAGGACGTGGCCCAGGGCGATGATCTTGTTCGAATAGCGGAACAGCTTGAACAGGCGGATGATGCGCAGCAACCGGGTGATACGCAGGATCTTGAATCCCTGCCATACCAGACTGACGGCCGGCAGGATGGACAGCAGGTCGATGATGGCCCAGCCCGTGAACGGATAGAGCAGGAAGGACCCGGGTTTCCCTTTCGTCCGGTAGTCGGCGGTAATCCATCGCAGGAGATAGTCCACGATGAAGATGGAGACCGTGACGATCTCGATGATTCTGAATACCGGATGATTCTCCGCAAACATGAGGGGAATGATACTTGCCGTGATGGCAATCAGCATCACGATATCATAAAGCTTGTCCAGCCGGCTGGTCCAGACTCCTTGTTCGACAATCTCGAAAATCTTCTTACGCATAAACGATCCTCCTTGACAGGTTACATTTTTGGTTTCCGCACGCGGTTCGGAATGATCTCCGGAAGCACCATGGACAATTCCATGAAGCCCGCATATTCCTCCCCGTCATACCACGGACACTGGAATATCAGTTTCTTCACGCCCTCTTTCTCCACGGTGTAAACATTCGTCC
>JBGUXJ010000005.1:0-2105 GCA_045222055.1 Candidatus Cryptobacteroides sp.
CATTTCCCTCGCGAGGCGGGGAAGAAGGAGTAGAAGCATGAACGTTATTTTCCTGACTGTCACTTCGTTCACGGATATTGCCACGCATGGCATCTATCCGGACCTTCTCCGGACTTTCCTGGAGGAAGGACATACCGTATACATCGTTTCCCCCCGCGAAAGGCGATATGGCGTGGCCACCGGCATCGTGAAGCAGGGAGACGCCTCGATCCTGGGGGTGAAGACCCTGAACATCCAGAAGACGAACGTCGTCGAGAAGGGGATCGGGACCGTATTGCTGGAGTATCAGTTCAAGGCGGCCATAAAGAAATACCTGGGCGGCGTTTCTTTCGACCTGATCCTGTATTCCACGCCTCCGATCACTTTCCCGAAGGTGATCCAGTATCTGAAGATGAAGAATCCGAAGGCGGTCACCTATCTGTTGCTGAAGGATATTTTCCCGCAGAACGCCGTGGACCTGGGAATGATGGGGACTACCGGCCTGAAGGGCATCCTCTACCGGTTCTTCCGGAACAAGGAGAAAAAACTGTATGCCATGTCGGACTTCATCGGCTGCATGAGCCCGGCGAACGTTCAGTATGTCCTGGCCCACAATCCGGAGGTCCCGGCAGACCGGGTGGAGGTCGCACCGAATTCGTACCAGGCCCGGGAACCCGTCCTCCTGACCCGGGAACAGCGGGATGCCATCCGCTCGAAATATGGACTTCCCCTGGACCGTCCTGTCTTCATCTATGGCGGGAACCTGGGAAAACCGCAGGGCATCCCGTTCCTGATCAAATGCCTGGAAGCCAATGCCGACCGGCCTGATTGCCATTTCGTCATCATCGGAAACGGCACGGAGGCGCCCAAACTGAAGGCATGGTCCCGCTCCGGCGGAAAATCTTCCGTCTCCGTGTTCGAGAAACTTCCGAAGGAGGATTATGACACCCTGGTCCGGAGTTGCGACGTGGGAATGGTGTTCCTGGATTACCGTTTCACGATTCCCAATTATCCTTCCCGGCTGCTGCCTTATCTGATGGAGAAGAAGCCGGTCCTGGCCGCGACGGATGTCAACACGGATATCGGAAAGATCGCGGAGGAGAACGGATATGGACTGTGGTGCCCGAGCAATTCAGTCGAGGCGTTTACGGAAACCGTGGACCGGATGCTTCGTGCCGACATCCCGGCCATGGGCGAAGCCGGCTATCGGTTCTTCCTGGACCACTATACGGCCGCCCATACGTATCAAACGATCATTCAACACATCGGACAGTAAGATGTACAAGCATTTTTTCAAGCGGGTCTTCGACTTCCTCATCAGCCTGGTCGCCTTGATCTGCATCGGCTGGTTCCTTCTGCTTGTGGCGCTTTTCCTGCATTTCGCCAACAAGGGAGCGGGGGCTTTCTTTTTCCAGGAGCGTCCCGGAAAGGGAGAAAAGTTATTCAAGATCATCAAGTTCAAGACAATGACGGATGAGCGGGATGCGGAGGGGAACCTGCTGCCGGACAAAGACCGGATCACGAAAGTCGGGGCAGTTGTGCGCAAGCTTTCCATCGACGAACTGCCGCAACTCGTCAATGTCCTGAAGGGGGATATGTCCTTCATCGGCCCGCGGCCGCTGCTTCCGGAATATCTCCCGTGGTATACGGAAAAAGAACGGCTGCGCCATACGGTCCGGCCCGGTATCAGCGGCTGGGCGCAGGTGAACGGCCGGAACAACCTTTCCTGGGATGAGAAACTGGCGCTGGATGTCTATTATGTGGAGCATCTCTCGCTGGGAATGGACGTCCGGGTTATCTTGAAAACGATTGTCAATGTCATAAAACACAAGGATGTCAACGTCGTCCCCGGCCTGCGTCTGGGGAAACTGAGCGATGTCCGCAGCAAGATGGTAAAATGATTATCCGCAGATTGCAGAAAGAGGATTTGCCGACCCGGGTCGAATGGATGAACAATCCGAAGATTTATTCCAGCATGCATTTCGAGGTCCCGATCCTGATGGAGAACACGATCCGTTGGTTCGAGTCGAACCTGACCAACGAGAAACGCTTTGACATAACGGTCCTGGAGGATGGCGAGATCGTCGCGTTCGGCGGTTTCACCTCGATAGACCGGTCGGTCGGAA
>JBGUXJ010000006.1:0-5167 GCA_045222055.1 Candidatus Cryptobacteroides sp.
CCGTACGAGAACAATGCCGTGTCCGCGGAAGCCGTTGACAACGGCTGCTGGAAGTTCATCCACGAGGACGGCTCCAAGGGCAGTCCCGACAAGTATGCCACCTTCCGTTATGACCTGAGCGAGTTCTCCGGCCAGGACATCGTCCTGTGCATCGGCGTCCACAAGGGCGAGACTCGCGATGGTGAGCAGAAGCTCGTGATCTACGACATTACGCTTGACTAATCATTCCTTCCGATGAAAAGAGTCTTTGGATGCTTATTGATTTTGACGGGCCTTGTCGCCTGCGGGGTTCTTCCTTCCTGCAAGAAGGACAACCCCGCGAATGGCGGCGGGGATACCCCCGGAGGGGATAAGCAGGAGGAAGTCGCTACCGCGGCCCGGAACCTCGAGCGTGCCATCACACTCACGGACGCCGCTATGAAGAATTACTTCAACGAGGCGGACGGATTTGCGATGTACCGCTACTACAATCCTTACAACGGTACCCACCAGAATAACGAATACGGCTCGGTCTGGATGTATACCAGCGCCATCGAGGCGGTGAACGCCATCCTGAAGGGCCTGGATATCGATAAGGCCAAGGGCAACGCCACCCTGTACACCGCTCACCACGACCGGTATGTCCAGTTGCTGGACAAGCTGGTGGACCGGCTGGATTATTACAGCGGAACTTTCTCGCTGACGTCCTTCACCCAGACCCGCAACTGGACGGTGTACGGGGTGAACCGGGGAAAATCCAAAGGAAGCGCATCCGTCGGAGGCAGGGACAATGTCTATGACGATCAGCAGTGGCTCGTCCGTGAACTCATCGAGGCGTATCACCTGACCGGAAAGGCGGAGTATCTCCGGAAGGCGGAATACCTGACGGAGTATGTCCTGGACGGCTGGGACTGCACGGTGAAGGGTGGAAAGGAGCGCGGCGGCATCCCCTGGGGGCCCGGCTACTATTCCAAGCATTCCTGCAGCAACGGCCCCATGGTAAGTCCGCTGGTGTGGCTGAGCGAAGCCTACCAGGGAAAGGGCGACCAGGCTACCTGGCGCTACATCGACCTTTCCGACGGTCATACCCGCAAGGCGGAGCAGATGCCCAAGTCCGACTATTATCTGATGTTCGCCCGGAAGGTGTATGCCTTCCAGAAGGACAACCTGATGATGAAGGACGGCTCCCGCGTGTATGCCGACAATCTGAACGGCCCCTCCATCGGTGGCGACATCCAGTATGAAACCGTGGACGGCGAGCGGTATCGCCGCCCGGCCGACCTGAACGACTTCAACGGCCCTGCCATCTCCTACAACAGCGGAACGATGCTCTCGGGAGCGGCGGACCTGTACCGGGTGACGGGGGACAATACCTATCTGGAGGACCTTCAGGCACTTGATGTAGACAGCTTCCGCGCTTTCGCCAAGCTGGGCCAGCAGAAAGCCGGCTACTATTCCTATGCTGTCGACGGGTTCAACAACTGGTTCAACGGGGTGCTCCTGCGTGGTTACGTGGATGCGTTCCCCTTTGACGGCGCCGCTTCCGCCCCCATCGACTCGTTTCAGAAGAACCTGGACTATGCCTGGGACAATTACCTGAACGAGAACATGCTCCCTCCGAGTCTCCTGGTAGGTTGGAACACCGACCGGAGCCGCAACAACGTGGAAGGGATGTTCGTGTTCGCCTTCGCGGCCGAATATGCCGTGATGTCCCGGTACCTGAACAAGTAAAATTTATACAAACCAATACTAATCTATGCACACTTATCGTAACATGATTTCGCGTATTGCAAAGACCTGCATGACGGGCCTCCTCGCCCTGATGCCGGTCCTTGCCTTCGCCCAGCGGACGATAACGGTGACGGGTACGGTCGTGGACGACTCCGCGGAACCCGTCATCGGCGCCAGCGTCTTGGTTGCCGGGACCACCACCGGCGTTCCGACTGATCTGGACGGGCGTTATTTCATCACCGTTCCGTCCAATGCGTCCTTGGAGTTTTCCTCAGTGGGTCTGACGACTGTCGTGGAACCCGTCAATGGACGCACTGTCATCAACGTGGTCCTCGCGACCGACAACACCTTCCTTGAGAGTGTCGTCGTGGTGGGCTACGGTACCCAGAAGAAAGGTTCCGTCACCGGCGCTATCGCCGGCATCGGATCCGAAGAACTTATCAAGACCAAGTCGGAGAACCCCCAGAACATGCTCACCGGCCGTGTCCCCGGCCTGCGTGTCTGGCAGACCAGCGCCGAGCCGGGCTCCTACTCTTCTAACATCGATATCCGCGGCTACGGCAGCATGCTGGTTGTCATTGACGGTGTCCCCCGTACCATCGAGGACTTCAACCGGTTGAATGCCAACGATATTGAAAATGTTTCTGTGCTGAAGGACGGTGCGGCTGCCATCTACGGTATGCGTGGTGGTAACGGTGTTCTGCTCGTGACCACCAAGAAGGGTGCGGCGGAGAAGTCGAAGGTAACCTACAACGGATCCTTCACCTTCCAGACCCCGTCCGGTCTCCCGGAACTTGCGGATGTGGTGGATGCCATGAAGATTTATAACGAGAAGGCCTATAACAACATCTCGGGCGGCGCCGCCGTATTCTCCGACGAGTTCATCAGCGAGTTCACCAGCGGCACCCGGAAGGCGACCGACTGGAACGACCTCGTCATCCGGCGGGTGGCCCCGCAGACGGCCCACAATGTCTCCGTTTCGGGCGGTACTGAGAAATACCAGTACTATGTCTCCATGGGATACAGCTATCAGGAAGGTTTCTTCAAGAGCGGAGACCTCAACTATGACAAGTACAATGTTCGCGCAAACATCACCGCCGAGGTGGTGAAGGGCCTAAAGCTCGACGCCAGCGTCGCCGGCGTAGTGGACCAGCAGAACAAGCCGCAGACCGAGTCCGACTGGCTAATCCGCAACTGGTGGCGCCAGGGTTCCGTGTATCCCGCCTATGCCGACCCGGAGGGGACCCTCCTGAGCTATGTGGGCATGGACCTCAACGAGAATACCATCGCCGAAATGACATCCGACATTTCCGGTTACAAGAAGTACAACAAGAAGCAGCTCCAGAGCCAGGCTTCCCTGACCTACGATTTCGGCACCCTGGCCTCCGGCCTGAAGGGACTCTCTGCGAAGGTGTTGTACAGCTATGATGTCCGCTTCGACACCAACACCAACTTCAAGAAGGAGTACAACCTGTACGGGGCCAACGGAGACGGTACCTACAACCGCATCACTTATTCCGAGAGCTCTCCGAGCCAGCTCATCAAGGAGCACGGACAGCGCAACCAGCACCTCTGGCAGGCCATCCTGAACTATAACCGTGATTTCGGCAAGCACAACCTGGGCGGACTCATCGGTTGGGAGGCCCAGCGCTTCACCTCAGAAACGACCTCGGCCGGCACCAACCTCCTGTTCAGCACGCCGTACCTGACCTCCAAGTCCGGAGACAAGGAAGCGTACAACATCGGCGGCGGCTATGCCGATGTCGCCCACGAAGCGGTCATCGGTCGTTTGAACTACAATTACGACGAACGGTACCTCCTCGAAGGCCAGTTCCGTTACGACGGTTCTTCCTACTTCGCCCAGGGACACCAGTGGGCCTTCTTCCCGTCGGTGTCCGCCGGTTGGCGTGTCTCTCAGGAGCCCTGGTTCAAGGACAGCGCCGCGCTGAATTTCATCAACCAGTTTAAACTGCGTGCCAGCTACGCTACCATGGGTGACGAGGGCATAGCCACCAGTTACGGCTGGATGACCGGCTATACCTACGAGGGTGGCCAGACTTCCACCAACGGCTGGTACAACAGCCATGTCCCCGGTTACCTCCTCAACGATTCCTTCGTGTACATGGTCTCTCCCCAGCCGCTTCCGAACGTGAACTACTCCTGGGGTACCATCCATACTTTCAACGTGGGTGTGGACTTCGAGGCCTGGAACGGCCTGCTGGGTGTTACGGTGGACTACTTCAACCGTCAGCTGACCGGTATCCTTGCCCAGGATTCCAACACACTTCCGACCGTCGTGGGCGCCTCCGCCCCGGTGATGAACCTCGAGTCCAAGCGGAATTTCGGCCTGGAGGTGGAACTCTCCCACCGCAATAAGGTCGGGGAGTTTCGGTACGGTCTCACGGGCATGATGACCATCACCCGCGAGAAGTACGGCACATCCGTCACCAAGGGCAACTACGGCAGCCAGTATGACCGCTGGCGCAACGACAACATGAACAACCGATACCAGGGCGTCCAGTTCGGCTACGAAGGCGCCGGCCGCTTCACCTCCTGGGAGGACATCTGGGATTATGGCCAGACGGTCTTTACCGAACGGGACGTGCTTCCTGGCGACTACAAGTACCTGGACTGGAACGGGGACGGCGAGATCAACGGCCTGGACGAGCACCCGTATGCCTATGACCAGACCCCTTGGATGAACTACTCCCTGAGTTTCGACATGGAGTGGCGCAACTTTGACTTCAGCATGCTCTTCCAAGGTTCCGCACTGGGGTCGGTGCAGTACACCGAGTCCCTCCGTGCCATCTGGGGCGTCAATGCCGGTGCGGGCGGTGTCCTCACCCAGTATCTGGACCGCTGGCATCCGACTGTCGACGGTTGGACCGACCCGTACGACCAGAGTCTCGCCTGGAGCGGTGGCTACTACGCCCTGACCGGACATTCCCCGAGGGACAACTCCTCCTTCAACCGGATCAGCACCAACTATCTCCGCCTGAAGAGTGTCGAACTGGGTTACACCCTTCCGAAGATCAACTCCGCAAGGAACTTCTCCCTCAGGATTTTTGTCAATGCTTACAATCCTCTGACGTTCAGCCACATGAAGTATAGCGATCCGGAGCATCCCTCCAGCAGCTACGACCGTCTGTATCCGCTGAACAAGACCTATACGCTCGGTGTCAACCTTTCCTTCTAATTCATTGAAAGCATTATGAGAAAGTCATTCAAATATATGATTCTGGCTGCGCTCCTTGCAGCCGTGTCCTGCGAGCAGATGAACCTTCCCACCAAGGACAAGGTTTCCGATGACGACATCTTCTCGTCTGCGTCAAGCCTGCAGGTCTACATGGCCAGAATGTACAGCTATCTCCCGATTGAGGATTTCAAGTATCTGGCCGAATGGGGTGTGGAATACAACTCCTGGCTGGGATCCTTCGGCATGGAAGGGACCGGAGAG
>JBGUXJ010000007.1:0-10638 GCA_045222055.1 Candidatus Cryptobacteroides sp.
AAACGGTTTTTTCCAAGTATGCAAAATTACGCAAAAAATATTTCACAATGCTGGCTTTTTTGATAACTTTGCGATGGTCACTGCCCACGACGGGACGTGCCGTAAACTTAATACGTATTTTATCAACATGGCGAAAGAAGCAGTACAGGACAGTGCCGCCGCCAATGCCGGCAAACTGAAGGCATTGCAGGCGACGATCGACAAGATCGAGAAAGATTTCGGGAAAGGGACGATCATGAAGCTGGGGGATCAGCCGCAATACGATGTCCAGGTCATCCCGAGCGGATCCGTGGCCCTCGACCACGCGCTCGGAATCGGCGGATATCCGCGCGGCCGGATAATCGAAATCTACGGTCCCGAATCCAGCGGAAAGACCACCCTCGCCATCCATGCCATCGCCCAGGCGCAGAAGCAAGGCGGCATCGCCGCCATGATCGATGCCGAGCACGCCTTTGACCGGACGTATGCCAAAGCCCTCGGCGTCGACCTCGACACCCTTCTCATTTCCCAGCCGGACAACGGCGAACAAGCCCTCGAGATCGCGGACAACCTGATCCGCAGCGGGGCCATCGACATCATCGTCATCGACTCCGTCGCGGCCCTTACGCCGAAGGCCGAGATCGAAGGGGAGATGGGCGACAACAAGGTCGGCCTCCAGGCCCGGCTGATGAGCCAGGCTCTCCGCAAGCTGACCGCCAACATCAGCAAGACCAACACCTGCTGCATCTTCATCAACCAGTTGCGCGAGAAGATCGGCATCATGTTCGGAAACCCGGAGACCACGACCGGCGGCAACGCGCTGAAATTCTATGCCTCCGTCCGCATCGACGTCCGCCGCACCACCCAGATCAAGGACGGCGACGAGGCGCTCGGCAACCGCACCCGCGTCAAGGTCGTCAAGAACAAGATGGCTCCGCCGTTCAAGAAAGCCGAATTCGACATCGTCTATGGCGAAGGCATCTCCCACAGCGGCGAGATCCTCGACCTGGCCGTCGAACTGGACATCGTCAAGAAGAGCGGTTCCTGGTTCAGTTACAACGACCAGAAGCTTGCCCAGGGCCGCGAAGCGACCAAGCAGCTCCTGACCGACAACGCCGAACTCTGCGACGAACTCGAAGCGAAGATCCGTGCGGCCATGAGCCAGATGCATGACTGATCCCGGCTTGCCTGAGAACTGCCGCCGACCCGTCCGGGCCGGCGGTTTTTTTCATTCCGGAGGGGCCAGACGGCAGCGGACGAGGCGGCCGGCGTTTTCCGCGGTCAGAACGCCGGCGCTTGCCAGCGCCTCCACGCTCCAGCGGTCCCGGGGATTGTTGTCCCGGAACAGGATGATGCCATGCGCGGCGTCCCTGTCGATGTAAGGATGCAGCCGGAGCGAGTCTTCCGGCAACGTCCAGATCCGGAAAGGATCCGACTGACCGACCGAGATCAAGTCTTGAAGTCCGTCGTACCGTGCCCGGTCGAAACCCCGGATATCCATGAGCTGTTCCTTGTAGGAATAGCCATGCAGTTCCCTCCGGTACGAGACCATCTTCGACGCGTAATACGGACCGATGCCGGGCAGGGCGTCGAATGCGGCGGAATCTGCCTTGTTGATGTCCAGACTCGGAATTTCGATATACGGAGCCAGCCGCTGGAATACGGAATCTTCCACGACATAGGACCTGGCGAAGTCCTCTTTCCGCCGGAAACGCCCGCCGCTGGCCCTGTAGCGGTCGATCGCCTCGGCCTGCCGGAGCGTGAAACCCAGCCGCTGCAGGTCCTCAATGGAGACGGTATTCGGATCGAAGGGGAAAGATTCATATTGCCGGGTGGCATACCGCTCCCGCACCTGGCGGACGGCCGGACCGTGCGGAGCGTTCCGGCGGACAGTCCGCCGGGAAGGGCCCGCAGCGGAGAAGGACCGGCCACCGTCCGAATCCCCCTCATCCGAACCTGCCGGCACCCGTTCGATGACATAGACGGTATCCGGCCGGTCGGCGCGCGCCGCGATGTCCAGGGTGGCGGCACGATGGACAAAAAGGGCTGTCTGATAACCCGTTATAAGAAAAGCCAGGGCGACTGCCCCGATGACAAATGACGTGGAAGGACCTTTACCTTCCGGTTGTTGGGACATCCTCCCGGGTGTCTCTCTCCCCTTTGGTCGGACGTTGTTTGGGAGCCCCGGCGACGACGATCACGATCTCGCCCTTGGGCTCATGTTCCTTGTACCAGGCCGCCACCTCCGCGAGGGTCCCCCGGCGGTGTTCCTCGTGCACCTTGGAGATCTCGCGCGCCACGGAGCACTCCCGCTCCGGGCCGAAGGCTTCGGCAAATTGTTCGAGCGTCTTCACGAGCCGGTACGGAGACTCGTAGAAGACCATGGTCCGCGGTTCCGAAGCGAGTTCCTTCAGCAGGGTCTGCCGGCCTTTCTTGACGGGAAGGAAACCCTCGAAACAAAAACGGTCGCAGGGCAGGCCGGAAGACACGATGGCCGGAATGCAGGCGGTCGGGCCGGGAAGGGTTTCGACCACGATTCCCTCGGCCGCACAGGTGCGGGCCAGCAGGAAACCGGGATCGGAAATGCCAGGGGTGCCGGCATCGCTGACCAAAGCCACGTCCAGGCCGGCCAGGATGCGTTCCTTGACTAGGTCAACGGTCTGGTGCTCATTGAATTTATGGTGGGACTGGAGCTTGCCATGGATATCATACCGGTGCAGCAGGACGCTGCTGGTACGGGTGTCCTCGGCAAGGATCAGATCTGCCTCTTTCAACACACGGACAGCCCGGAAGGTCATGTCTTCCAGGTTGCCCACGGGGGTCGGCACGATATAGAGCTTGCCGGCCATCCTACTTGCGGATCTTGCGGCGGACGGCCATCATGAATTTATAGACATCGTCGGACGCGAGATCCCATTCCGGAAATGTCTCGCTCAGGTATGCGATGGCTTCCCTCAGGGTTCCGGTCCGGTTGAGCCGGTCGACGGTATCCTGGTACAGGGCGGAATCCTTGCGGAACAGCCGGGAGATGAAGAGGACCTGGTCGCCCAGGGCGATGGCGCTGCGCAGCGACTTGACTTCCGGTCCCGGGATATCGGTCCGCCAGGCCGCACCCACTGCCATGGCATCGACGACCGCCTTGCCGGAGCCGCCTTCCACCACTTCGCCGATGCTGTCACGGCGGCGGCGTCCCTTCCGGGGCTCTTCAGGGATTTCCTCTCCGAACAGTCCGAAGTTACCTTCAGGAAGATCCTCCGCCGGAGCTTCCACGATTTCCTCGGCCGGGATCACTTCCGGCTCGACGGCAGGTTCCGCTTCAGCGACAGGTGCCTCCACGGTCTCCTCCACCGGAATATCCTCCGGCTCGACGGTCAGATCCACGGCGGGTTCCTCCGCCGGAACCGCCTCCGGTTCGGCGACAGGTTCGGCGACCGGTTCGACGACGGGTTCTGCGACCAGTTCGACGTCCGGTTCGGCGGGAAGTACCGAATCGTCCAGGGAAATGTCGATCGGCTCGGACAGATCGACCGGTTCTTCATCATGGACAGCAGCCAGTTCCGCCACGATCGCCTCCAGCTCAGCCACTTCCCGTTTGAGGGCGTCCAGCCTGTTGATAACTTCTTCTAATTTTTTCTCCATAGGGCTGAAAATTGACTATCTTTGCTTACAAGACCCGGCAGGCTCTTCCGGCAAGCGTCATTTACAAAAATAGATATGTTTTCAGAAAATACCAAAAAATCGGGCTGTATCGAGGTGATCTGCGGATCCATGTTTTCGGGCAAGACCGAAGAGTTGATCCGCCGGCTCAAACGTGCCCAGTTCGCCAAGCAGAAAATCGAAATATTCAAGCCGACCATCGACAAGCGTTACTCTGATCTCGACGTCGTCTCCCACGACTCCACGACCATCCCGTGCACCCCGATCAAGACGCCCGCCCGGATGCTGAACATCGCTCCGGACGTACAGGTCGTCGGTATCGACGAAGCCCAGTTCTTTGACGAAAGCATTATCGAAGTCGCCCAGACCCTGGCCAACCGCGGTGTACGAGTCATCGTCGCCGGCCTCGACACCGACTATCTCGGAAAGCCCTTCGGTCCCATGCCCGGACTCATGGCCATCGCAGAAGATGTCCAGAAGGTTCACGCCATCTGCGTCCGTTGCGGCAACCTGGCCAACCACAGCCACCGTCTCTCCGCCAGCAAGAAACTCGTCGTTCTCGGCGAGAAAGACGTCTACGAACCCCTCTGCCGCGAGTGTTACAACAAGGCCCTCGAAGAAGACAAGGCCTGACGGATCAGCCGCGGGGGTGGTGGTCCAGGATGGCCCGCTGCCAGGTGCGGGAGTCGATGTGGGTATAGATCTCCGTGGTAAGGATGCTCTCATGACCGAGCATTTCCTGCACGACGCGCAGGTCGGCTCCGTTCTCGACCAGGTGGGTGGCGAAGGAATGGCGGAAGGTATGCGGGGAGATTTCCTTGTGGATGCCGGCCGCCATCGCCTGTTTCTTGACCAGGTTGAACATGGAGACACGGCTGAGCGGACGGCCGGACTTGTTGACGAACAGGTCGTCGGTATCGAACGGCCGTAGATCCAAATACCGCTTCACCGCCTCGGCAGCCACTTCGCCAAGCGGCACCAGCCGTTGCTTGTCCCCCTTTCCGATGACCCGGACGAATCCTTCTTCAAAAAAGACATCCGACACTTTCAGCCCGACGGCCTCCGAAACCCGGAGGCCGCAGCCGTACAATACCTCCAGGATCGCCCGGTCCCGGCAGTTCTGCCACCCGTCCGGAACGACAGATTCCAGGATTGCCGTCACCTCCTCCAGGGACAGCACTTCCGGGATGTACCGGCCCAGTTTCGGGAAATCCACCCCGTCGCAGGGGTTGTCGTTCCGCTCCTTTTCCAGGATCAGCCAGGAAAAGAAAGAGCGCAGGGCGCTCAGCAGGCGCGCCTGGCTCCGTTTGGACATGTCCCGGGCGGCCAGGTAGTCCACGATGTCTTCCGAACGAACCGCCACGGGTTCCAGCCCGGTCACGTTCAGGAAATCCTTCACGTCCCGGCAATAGGATGCCACCGTGTTCGGTGACATCCCCCGTTCGACTTTCAGGTAATACCGGTATTGATCCAGGACGGACATGGCGGAAGGACCGCTAGGTTACAGCGTCCGGTACTTGTCGCCGTAATAGAGCTGCTGTCCCAGGTAATCGTCCGTATAGACGACCTCGTAATCGACGACTTCACCGTTCTTGACCACCGGGACGATCTCCGGATTGATGAAACCGCCGTACGGCTTGAGTTCCAGCGCGGCGTAGCGCTCCAGCACCTCCTTGTGGAGGGCCGGGTCGATGTCGACCGCATACTTCTCGATCAGCGCCTTTCCGGCGGCATAGTCACCCTCCGACTTGATCCGCTGGATCTCCGCCAGCAGGTCTCCGAACAGGCCGCGGAGCGCCTCGAAGTCATTGACCACGAAATAGGTCTTCCCGTCACGGACCTTCTTCTCGATGACGTTCCGGTCCGCTCCTTTCTCATAGCACCACTCCGCGATCAGCTTGCGGTTCTGCATGTGGGCCTCGGTATTCGGGCGTCCCAGTTCGACACGGGTGAACTGCGTGAAGAGACCGTTGCGGATATAGTTGGAATAGTGTGCCTTATATGCGTCGGGATGTTTCATGATGCCCAGTTCGAGCAACTTCGGATCTGCCATGTACCAGAGCCCGAAGAGGTCGGCACGGGCTTCTTCCAGCGCGGACTGGTACTCACCCAGCGCCGTGGAACTCACGCCCGGAAGCAGTTGTCCGGAAGCATGGCCGAGGCACTCGTGCAGGTCGGTATGGACTTCGTCGGCATAGTCCCCGTACGCCTTGTAATCGTCGATTTCCTTCTGGTCCCAGGCGAACTCGGACAGGACGCTCTTCGGGAATTCCATGGAGGAAAGGTCATAGGTATGCGTGATGTTGGCGATGGTCACGGACTTGGATCCATGGTCCTTGCGGATCCAGTCGGCATTCGGCAGGTTGATGCCGATCGGCGTCGAAGGATAGGTTGCTCCCGCCAGCGCGACCGCATTGACCACCTTGGCGGAAATGCCCCGGACCTGGGCTTTCTTAAAGCGGGGATCGACCGGCGAGTTGTCCTCGAACCACTGTGCATTGGCACTCAGGGTCTCGGTACGGGCGGAAGCATCGAAATCCTTGATATGGACCTCTCCTTCCCAGGTCGCCTTCCTGCCCAGCGGGTCATCGTAATCCTCGATGAAACCGTTGATGAAGTCCACGGTTCCGAGCGTGTCCTTGACCCACTCCACGTTGAATTCGTCCCACTTCCGCAGGTCGCCGCTCCGGTAGTATTCCAGGAGCAGGCCGATGGCGCGTGCCTGGATGTCGTTCTCGGCATACTTCTGCGCCTCAGCCAGTTCCACACAGATCTTCTCGATGGCAGGACCATAGATGCCGCCGATCTTCCAAGGCAGTTCCTTCACGACGCCGTCTTGCTTGACGACCTTGGAATTCAGGCCATAGGAAATCGGTGTAGGATCGGCCGGATCGGCCATCTTGCCATAGAAATCATCCACTTCCTTGCGGGTCACGCCATCATAGAAATTGACGGCGGACAGGGCTACGATGTCACCGGTCTTGGACGTCGAACGGCGCTGGTTCAGGGCATCCTTGTCATAGATGAAATCCAGCAGGGCGGCATCGGTGTCGCCGACCGCCTCCATCAGGGACGCGAAGTACTCCTTCGGACACCCCGGGACAAACTTGTCCTCGGCGTAGTGATGGTGCACGCCGTTGCTGAAGAAAACGCGCTTGGCATATACCAGGAACTCCTGGAAACCGGCAGATTTCCGGTCACCCTCATATTTGTTCAGGACATCTTCGAGAACATGGCGGACCGGCAGGTTCCAGGCGCAGTACTGGTCCCAGGTAATGTCCCGGCCGTATTTCGCGGCCTCCGCCAGATGGTATGCGTACGCTTTCTGCCGCAGCGTCAGTTCATCCCATCCCGGGATCCGGTACCGCATGACTTTCAAGTCCGCGAACTGGTCAACCGTATATTTGAAATCGGTCTCCACTTCCTTTTTCTGGCCGCAGGAAGCAACGAGGGCGGCAAGGGCGGATGTCATCAACATCTTCGAAATCGTATTCATATAAAAGACAAATCTGTTCCGCAAAGATAGCAAAAGCGAGGAAAAGCTGGCATAAATGATAGCAAATTACCAAAAGTTGTTATCTTTGCAGATACTATGCGACTGAAGCGTCATATCATTCTCTTCCTGCTGCCGGTTCTGCTGCTGGCGGCGGGCTGCCATGGATCGGATCCGGACAAGCGGTCCATCCGGAATGTCTGCATCGTCTATTCCGCGGGGTACAACAACCTTTCCCCGGACCTGACGGAAGACCTCGAAGACCTGGCGGAAAAGGGATTTGTTCCGAAAAAGAAAGATCAGGACATCCTGCTGGTCATGAGCCGCAGGACCGCTGACAAATACGGAAATGACTACAAGACGCCTACCGCCGCCTGTCTGTACCGGCTGTACAAGCAGTCAGGCAAAGTCGTGCGGGATACCTTGTTCGCATTGGGAAAAGGCGTGTCCATGATGGAAGCCGATGCGATGCGTACCCTGATGCGCAAGGCGCAGGATTTCTTCCCGGCAAGCCACTATGGGGTGGTCTTCACCTCGCATGGGAACGGCTGGCTTCCGGCCGGATTCTACGCCAATCCGGGTCAGTTCAACAAGTCCTCCGCCATGTACCGGGCCCGTCGCATCGCCCCCGCGCCGGACATGTTCCCGCTGTACGGAACGCCGGGTGTCATCCGGACGAAATCCGCCGGACCGGAATTCTATTATGAACCGGAGGGGACGGAACGTCTCTCCGTGGAAATGGACATCGACGAAATGGCCGCCGCCATTCCGATGCACCTGGATTATCTGCTGTTCGACGCCTGCCTGATGGGCGGGATCGAAGTCGCCTGGGCCTTCCGGGGAGTCGCGGACTACATCGGGTTCTCCCAGGCGGAGATCCTGAGCGAGGGATTCAACTATACCACCCTTGCGGAACATCTTCTGCGGGCCACCCCGGATCCGGAAGCGGTCTGCACCGATTTTTACAAACAGTATGAGAATCAACAGGGTTCCTACCGTTCCGCCACGATTTCGCTGGTACGGACGGATGCCCTCGAGCCCCTGGCACAGGCCTGCCGGCCCGTTTTCGAGCGGCTCCGGGAACAGATAAGCGGACTGCGTGCCTCGGACGTGCAGGGATTCGGAGGCACCAAGCGATTCTTTTTCGACCTGATCGACATCCTGGACAAGGCCGGCGCCACGGCCGAGGAAAAGTCCGGCGTACAGGCGGCCCTGGACGCATGCCTGGTCTATAAGGCCAATACCGACCATTACCACAGCGCTTATGGAGGCGACTACTCCATCAGGACTTTCTGTGGACTGAGCATGTACCTGCCGTCGCCTTCTGCCGTTTCCACCGGCAAGGCCTACCTGGACGAGTATTACCGCGGACTGGGCTGGAACAAGGCGGCCGGACTGGTGAAATAATCCTGATTCATAGCACTTTTCTAAAAAATATTCGTATATTTGCGGTCCCAAAATAAAAGCCCGCGGGCTTTTGGTGCAATGGGGTCTGCCCCGGCAGACTGAGTAACACATTTTAAACCAACAAATTATGAAGCATTTTGAACTCAACGGCCAGCTCCGCAAGACGGGCAACAAGGCCACCATCAAAGCTCTCCGCGAACAGGGTCTCGTACCTTGCAACCTCTACGGCCTCGGCATGGAAAACATCCTCTTCACCGTGAATGACAAGGAACTCAAGGGCCTGATCAACAACCCGGCTTCCTTCATCGTCGACCTCGTTCTCGATGGCAAGAAGTACACCGCCATCCTCCACGAGCTCCAGTTCCACCCGGTGCAGGACAACTGCCTCCACGTCGACTTCCTCGCCGTCAATGAGGAGAAGCCGATCGCGATCAACGTTCCGCTGAACATCACCGGCCACGCTGCCGGCGTCCAGCTTGGTGGCAAGTTTGTCAAGAACGTCCGTGAGCTCCGCGTATGCGCCCTGATGAAGGACCTTCCGGACCAGCTGGACATCGACATCACTCCGCTTGGCATCGGCGAGAACATCGTCGCCGGCGACCTCAAGTTCGAGAATGTCACCATCATCAGCCCGAAGAACACCATCGTCTGCGGCGTGAAGGCTACCCGCCAGTCCGCTCAGGCCTAATGTTCTCTTTCCTGAAAAAGCTCTTCGGAGCCAGGGTGTCCGCACCCGGGACCGCAGAGCCATGTGATCCTGGTATGAACTATCTGATTGTCGGATTGGGGAACATCGGCGCCGAGTACGCCGGAACCAGGCACAACATGGGATTTATGGTATTGGATGCCTGGGTTCAGGCATCCAATGCTGTTTTCCGTACGGAACGGTACGGGGATGTCGCGGAGATCTCCTTCAAGGGCCGCAAGCTGTATCTGCTGAAGCCGTCCACCTACATGAACCTCAGCGGAAAAGCCGTCCGCTACTGGATGACGAAACTCGGTCTTCCGATCGAGAACCTGCTGGTTGTCTGCGATGACCTGAACCTGCCTTTCGGAACGGTCCGGATGCGCAAAAAAGGCAGTACGGGAGGACATAACGGATTGGAAAACATCCAGTTACTGCTCGGTTCACAGGATTACGCCCGCATCCGGCTCGGTATCGGGAATGATTTCGGTGCAGGGGGCCAGATCGATTTCGTACTCGGGACCCTTTCACCCGAACAGCGGGAAGCCATGCCCGCCTTGTGCGACAAAGTCATCGAAGGGATAAAAGCATTCGTGACCATCGGCCCGGACCGGGCCATGAACACCTTCAACACTAAGTCGGGAAAGGTCTGACAATCAAGCGCCCAATAGCGATTTTTCCAGGATATCCCTTGTTTTTTTGTGGACAAATGCATATCTTGCAACCAGTTTTGATACTTATTGTTTAACGAACTATTAAAATCATTCAATCATGAAAGAACTTGTCGAGAAAATCAAGGCCGAGTATGAGGAATTCGTCGTGAATGCCGACGCTCAGGTAGTGAAGGGGAACAAGGCTGCCGGTGCCCGTGCCCGCAAAGCCGCTCTTGCCCTCATGAACGATTTCAAGATGTTCCGCAAAGCTTCCGTCGAGGCCGCCAAATAAGACGAGCCCCCCTTGAACTTTGACGCCGCAGTCCTTCTAACAAGGCTGCGGCTGCTTTTTTTATATTTTTTTCATTTTTTTCAAAAAAAGATGCAACGTTTCAATACAGACCTGCATCTATGCTGTAGGTTTAGGTTTTAGTACACGTCTAAGGAGGGTGCCCCGGAAGTGATTCCACGGCGCCCTCTTTGGTTTTTTGTGAAAAAATCGCTAACTATGCATATTGTTAGCCTGAACACTGAAACAATGAAGCCAAGACATATACTATACCTGATCCTGCTCCTGCTGATTCCGGCCGCTCCCCTATCCGCCATACCGGCCAGGAATATCCTGCACACTTTCACGCAACCCGACGGAACGACATTCCACGCCCGGCTCCAGGGTGACGAGCACCTGCACCTTGTCATGGACGAGCAAGGGCATTCCCTGATCCGCGGCAACGACGGCTGGTGGTACTATGCCTTTTACCAGG
>JBGUXJ010000008.1:0-7665 GCA_045222055.1 Candidatus Cryptobacteroides sp.
CCGGGGCAAAGGATGAGACACCTGCAGGCTACGCATCCACGAATTATGATCCCGAGAATCCATCTGTTGATGACATCTACTACTTCAAAGTCCTGCTTCCGGTCTATGAAGGCGAAGCCCATGTGCACATCATCGCCAACGGACCGAAAACCATCAAGTTCGTCGATGAAAATGAAGACAGCATCATGACGCAGATGCGTTCGGAGGGAGGAATCGGTGCCTTCTGGGCACGGATCATCATGCCGGACGGCATCCTGACGCAGCTGGACCAGAACGGAATCATGCAGACCGACGACGAGGGCAACTTCATCCCGAGCGACGGAACGGCCCACCTCTTCGAGGACCTGGTGCTGGTGCGCAACTTCGCCGAGGTCAAGCTCCTCAACGAGGCCACCAACATCAGGAACATCTCCTGGACGTTGGTGAACGTTCCGAAACACGGTTCCATCGCCCCGATCGCCGGATGGAGGGACAAGATAGATGATGACGGAAAGATCATCGATGAAGACGAGGACGGCAACCCCGACCAGGAGGCCATTTATGTGGACGATTACAAGAACTACGAGTTCAACACCGACACCTGGCGGATGGTCAATGGGACCACGATTTATGACGGATTCATGTTCCCGGACGAGGACGAGCTGGACGAAACGCGTCCTGCGCCCAACGTTGCGCTCAAGAATACGCTTGAACAGACCGACTTCGTCTATGAGCGTACGCTCCCGACGGACAAGGCGACCTGCATCCTGATGCGGGCCCAGTTCAATAATGGCTCTGCATGGGATGACTACTACACCTACTACCGTTTGGACCTGACGGAAGAGTCGGTCGACGGATATTTCCCGATCTACCGCAACTATATGTATCAGATGAAGATCCATAAAGTCGGAAACCGGGGATCCAAGACCATCGCTGATGCGATGAACCGCGACAGCGGCGGCAACGTGTCCCAGTCTACGGAAGCGAAGAAACTGACGGATATCTCCGACGGTGTCTCCCGCCTGTATGTGGAGTATGTGGAAAAGAACTTTACCTCCGGCGGCAAGAAGAGCCTTTGGGTCTATTATGTGCCGGACATAACGACCGGCGTCGTAGACAATTCTAAGATTTCCATGAGCATCAAGACGCAGGGGACCGCACTGAAGGAAGGGACCGAGATCACGCTGGCTCCCACAAGTTCCCAGACCGGTGCCTACGTCTACGAGTTCGAACTGAACGACCAGGATGAAAACAACGATCTCGTTTCCGTCCTGCAGATCAAGGCCAGCAACGGCGTAGTTGGCGATGACAACTCGACCCTCTATCGCGACATTACCCTCCGTGTGATGAAGAAGATGGATATGGATCTGGCACTCGTTCCGAACTACGTCCAGGGACAGGGCTCGAGCACAGTCCTGAAGATTACTCTTCCGGAAGGACTCCCTGAGTCCATGTTCCCGATGGAGTTCAAGATCGAAGATTCCAACCACTCGCTCTATGCAACAGGATCGGACGGTAGCGGTAATACGATTACAGTCCCAGTCAAGACCGACAAGAGCATTATCGATGGCAGCAATTCGTTCTATTTCGTGCGGACCGTCGCAAGTTATGAAGAGTACGAAGCCAATAACGTCATCAGCACGGAATTCAAGACGAACAAGACGCCCGGTGCAACGACCATTTACGTTGCAAATGAGTACTTCAAAACGGAGAATATCGAATTGGTCCAGGGTCTCTCTTCGCCGGCGACCTTCGCGAAAGCAGCATTCACGGTGAGCGGCAACTCGGCTCAGGCCAAGTCTGACGATGGATATATTACCGTTGATCTGGCCAATATCACCAACGCAACTAATTACTTCACAATGAGTAATAACTATAATTATGGCGTTATTACCGTTACTCCGGCCGCTGGAATTCGGGTAACAAAGGTTGTTATTACTTATTCTGCGAATAATCGTACAGAAACGGATCCGATTGTATCCACGGGAGATTATGATTATAATGGTTCGACCGGTACTTGGACATTGTCCGCGACAAGTGCTGCGACATTCCGCGTAAGAACCTATGGAAACAATTCCCGACGTGTCACTGGCATCGAAGTGACCTACGAAGAAGTTGAGTAAACGGATTCAATCTTCGCTGTTTTGCAAAAGGGAGACCGCCTACACGGTCTCCCTTTTTTGTCAATAGTTCTCAGGTGGAAGTATAAATTTTGTTATAACAGAAATAATACATAAATTTGTTACAAATTTGAAACATCATGTCATCGCCCTTCGTATATGGCAGGATTGCCACAGGAGAATACTTCACAGACCGCGAGAAAGAAACCCGATCGCTGGCCAGGGACTTCGCCAACCTGACCAATACCGTCTTGATCTCGCCGAGAAGATGGGGAAAGAGTTCCCTGGTACGGCAAGCAGCAAAGGAAGCAGTTCAGCACAACGGAAAGCTCCGGTTCTGTTTCCTGGATATCTTCAATGTACGGACAGAAGATGAATTCTACGAGAAACTGGCAGCCGAGGTCATCCAGGCGACTTCGTCGCGGATCGAAGAACTCCTCGCCAACATCAGCCGTTATGCCGCATCACTGATTCCGCTTATCCAGATCGGCGATCCGGTCAATCCCCTTACGCTGCAATTCAAAACCCGGGAAGTACGGAAAAACGCCGATATCATCCTGGACCTGGCAGAGCGGATCGCAACCGAAAAAGACATGGAACTGGTCATCTGCATCGATGAATTCCAACAAATCGCTTCATTCGCAGATCCGGACGCATTCCAAGCGAAACTCCGCTCGCATTGGCAAACGCACCAGCGAGTTGCCTATTGTCTCTATGGAAGCAGGAGACACATGATGATCGAAGTCTTCAACAACCGTGAAAAACCATTCTTCCAATTTGGGAAGACACTTTTCCTGGAAAAAATCGCACGGGAGAAATGGCCTCCCTTCATTATGGGAAAGTTCGAGCAAACAGGGAAACGGATCACAGCCGAGCAATGCGAACGGATTGCAGCCCTTGTCGATGACAATCCATATTATATCCAGCAACTCAGTGAAGAAGTGTGGAATCTTGTCCAAAAAGAGACGAAAGAAGAAGATATCGACCATGCACTTGAGACCGTTCTCCTTTCTCAGGGCGGTCTGAATCTGGCATTGACGAACATGCTGACAATCACACAGCAGAATCTTCTCCATGCGATTGTATCAGGAGAAAAGGAACTGACTTCGGCACGCGTGATGGAGCAATATGGGCTTAAGAACAGTCTGACCGTACAACGGGCAAAGAATGCGTTGGTCAAACAAGACATCATCGACAATTTCGGGAAGCAGGTCACTATGGAAGATCCTATTTATTCCCGATGGCTGAAAGAAATCTATTTCAGATGATATAACAAGAAGAAACGTTTGCATTTTCACAGGAAAACGCTATCTTTGCATTGGAATGAGTCTTCATTTTTCCGAATGAGTCTTCATTTTCAGTCCGTCATGCCGTGCCTCTGATCTGCAGGGGCAAGGGCGAAGCCGTTAAGGCAGGGCCCGTTTTCAAAAGGCATGAACCTTTGATAATCAATAAACTAACATAACTTATGCAGAAATTTGTCACATGCATTGCCGCCCTGCTGATCGGGGCGTCGGCTCTCTTTGCGCAGAGTCCGTATGACCACGCCGAGAAATGGAACGTTTCCATCACGGGTGGTGGTCTTTACTCCGCCGGTGAGAACCATTTCTCCTACAAGGAAAACGGTCGTTTCTACGACCAGATCAACTGGCAGGGAGCCATTGCCGTGGGCTATGACTTCTCCAATGTCTTCGGTGCCCGTCTGTGGGCTGGTTACGGCAAGAATGCCGGTGCCGGCAACGTCCGCGAGACCGCGCAGGTCGGAGGTTTCTTCCCGTACCATTTCAAGAGCGTCAACACTTTCGCCGACGCCGTCCTCAATATCCTGGGCCTCGCCGAGGAAGTAGGACCGCTGACCCCGAAGTTCTACGCCGGTATCGGCCTGGGCTACTCTTGGGACATGACCCGCAGCAAGCGCAACAACAACTCGTACAACGGTGATATCCACCCGTGGCAGGACGTGACCAACAAGAACCTTGCGTTTGGTTTCCGTCTGGGTGCCATGGTCGAATATGACTTCGGCAACAACCTCGGCATCCTCGTCGACCTGAATGCGGAAGCTTATCTCGACAACTTCAACGGCATCTGGCCGTACGATGAAGATATCAATGCCCGTGAAGGTTACGCCGGTTTCCCGCTGGATCTTCGCGCCTATGCTTCAGTCGGTCTGATCTATCATTTCTAGAAATCTAAAAAATACAATATTATTATGAAACTCAAGAGAATTCTGACAGTCTCCCTGGCGATGATCGCTACCGTTAGCCTCTTCGCCCAGAATGAAGAAGTCCGCTATCCCTGGTTCGTCGGCGTAGGCGGCGGTATCAACATCACCTATGATGGCCAGACCTGGGTCAGCCGTCCCGAATCCCACCGCGGTGTCGGTATCGGAACGGATATCTATGTCGGTAAATGGTTCACCGACCTGGCCGGTTTCCGCGCCGGTTGGCAGGGTCTTACCGCCAGCGATACCTACGATGATTTCGGCAAGATCAACTTCAACTATTTCCACGGTGACGTTCTCCTTCGCTTCCACAAGAACATCGTTCCCTACATCCACGCGGGCTATGTCATGACCAAGGACAAGAAGAACAACAACTATAAGGGCAATGCAGTGGCAGGCGGTGTCGGTATCATGTTCCCGATCCACGTCAACCGCACCATCACCATTGTCCCTGACTTCAAGTACGCTGCCATGGGCAACCGTGCTTTCGAACAGGGCAAGCGTCGTCCTGCCTCCCTGCTGAGCGGCACCATCGGTCTCGCCTTCAACTTCGGCAAGGCCCGTGTCCCTGCGACCGAGTATGTCGACCGCGAGGTTATCAAGTACGTCGATGTCGAAAAGATCGTCCGCGACACCGTCTATATCGAGAAGAAGCCGGATGTGGTCTACATGACCAACGAGATCAACGACTTCCTCAAGAACGTGACACTCTTCGAGTTTGACTCCTACGAAATCACCCGTGAGGCCCGTGCCGGTCTGGCCCGTGTCGTCGAATGGATGAACGAGTACCCGAACCTCACCGCCAGGATCGAAGGCCACACGGACAGCGTCGGTAGCGACGACTACAACCAGAAACTGTCTGAGAACCGTGCCAAGGCCATCCACGACTACCTTGTCAAGCAGGGCATCGATGATGACCGCCTGAGCTACGAGGGCTTCGGTGAGACCCGTCCGGTCGCTAGCAACGAAACCATCGAAGGCCGCGCTCAGAACCGCCGTATTGAAATGATCTTCTCCGCTCCGGAGGTCAAGAAATAGGCGCGAAATTACACTAATTTAATGGATACCAGAGTCTTGCATCATCCGATGCAAACTCTGGTTTTCCTGCATAAAAAAGGGGGTGATTGTCATGAGGATTGCGATCCTGATGACGGTTCATAACCGCAAGGCAAAAACCATTGCCTGCCTGCAGTCGCTGCAGGATACATGGGTTCCGTACCGGGATTCCTACTCGATCGAAGTCTTTCTGACCGATGACGGATGTACCGACGGGACGCCGGATGCCATAGACAGGCTGTCGCTGGATTATCCGGTCACGGTCCTGCCCGGTAACGGGTCGCTTTTCTGGAACGGAGGAATGATCCGTTCCTGGAAAGCGGCACTCGCCGCCGGAAGCTTCGACGGCTTCCTTTGGCTCAACGACGATGTCGTCGTCCTTCCGGAATTCTGGCCGGACCTCCGGGAGGTTTTTTTATACGCGCGCGCGCATTACGGGCGCGAGGGAATCTATGTCGGCTCGACCTGCGATGCTGAAACCGGGGCATTTACCTACGGCGGATTCGTCTATACCAACAAACTGACCCTCAAGGACAAGATGCTACCGCCCAACGGGACCGTCCAGCCCTGCCAGGCCGGACACGGCAACATCACCTATGTGTCGGCGGAAGTCGTGGACAAGATGGGCATCTTCTGTGACAAATACATCCACGGCGGCACCGACCATGACTATACTTACCTGGCCTGGAAAGCCGGGTTCCCCGTCCTGGTGCTCCCCCACTACTCCGCCGCATGCAAGAATGATCATTCGAAAGATGGCGGGCGACGCAAGTTCTTCGACCTGCCGCTGCGAGAGCGGCTCAAGGCCATGAACAGTCCCCGTGGCCTCAACCTGCACAACGCGCTGCTGTTCAGCCGCCGCTGCTTCCCCTGGCGCTATCCGCTAATCCTTGCTACAGGGTATTTCAAGGCATTGTGTCCCAAGTTGTATTACCGAATCTACCTTCGCTTACGCGGCGTCAATCCGCCGGAGTGGAGCAAATAGCGGACTTTCGGATGGCTCAGTCCAGAGAGGTATACAAAGGTGTCTATGTCATGAAGTTCCTCATGGCATACATGGTCGTGGCGATCCATACGACCGACTGGTCGCTGATGGGACTGCTGGATACGGCTGTTCCGTACTTCTTCCTGGCATCCGGGTTCTTCCTGTTCCGGAAACTGGGCGGGACGCGGGAAGAGGATCTGGCTGCGATAAAACAATGGATCATCAAGTCACTTAAGCTATACCTGATTTGGTCCGTTATCTATATGCCCTTTACCGTCATCGGCTATTTAAATGATGATCTTTCAATTGCTAAAGTAATACTTAGTTTTATCCGGAACCTTTTATTTATCGGTTCAAGCTATTACTCTTGGTCTTTGTGGTATTTGCTTGGTATGGTATGGGCGGGATGCGGTATATATTTATTACGACGAATGAATATTTCCGTATTGGGAATGTTCCTTATCGGATGCGCATTATATCTCAGTGAAAGTATTTTCAATTTCCACGATATCCCGTTATATAGTAAGATATTTGCAACAACCAGAAATGGTATATTCGTCGGTTTCCCTTTTATCACAGCAGGAGGTCTCATTCAATATTTTCGAGAGAATGTTCTATCATCCAAGAATCTGTTGTTATTATCAATAGCAATAACCGCGATTTCCTTTTTGGGGTTGCAAAGTTCTTCCTTATTCTTGGCGCCACTATCTATCGGAATCTTTGTAATCTCGATAAAAATCAGTTGTCCAAGCCTGTCAATCACTGTTTCTAAACGACTGGGAAGCATGAGCAAAACCGTCTATCTTGTTCACATGATTTTCGTGGCAACATACCTCCTGTTATCCTTACCTGAGAATAACTGGGTTTGTTTCTTCTCTGTCGCACTTTGCTCAACAATGGTCGCATGGGGGATTGGACGTTTTTTCCAGAACAGAGAATTATCCTGGATTCGTTAATGTCACGCAAAGTTATCTTCATTTCTTACGCAAACGAGGCCATGGCATATTCGCTACGGCGGATCGGCCGACAGGCTAGAAAGCTGGGAATCTTTGACGAAGTAATCCTGTATACACCCAAGGACCTTCCCCAATACGTGAGGGACACAAATCTTCTTGGATTCTCCAGAGGCGGAGGTTTTATGTGTTGGAAACCTGCCGTTATCTATGAGACCCTACAAAAGTTCGATGATGGAGATATTGCAGTATGGGTTGATGCTGGTTGCACTTTAAGGAAATCGACTGAATGGAAGATACTGCTATCTCTGATGGAAAAATATGATACGGTTTGTTTCCAATATGAGGACA
>JBGUXJ010000009.1:0-2879 GCA_045222055.1 Candidatus Cryptobacteroides sp.
ATCTTGTAGTAGAGCCGGGCATTCTCGAACGCCTTCTTGTCCAACCGGTCGTTCAACTCCTTGAGAATCACGTTGCACTCGTCCTCATGGCCGGCATTCGGGAAATCACGGTAATAGTCGGCGATCGCCGTCAGGCAGGCATACGTCTGCGCCTGGTCCAGCTCATAGCGGAGCGTCGAACGATAGAGGCAGTCGATCCGGAGGAAAGCCGCCTCGGCGGTGAAGGGGCTCTGCGGGAAATTCTCCATGAATTTCGCGAAATTCGCCTCTGCGGTATAATAATCCTTGTAGCGGTAGTTGCTCAATCCCCAGTAGTACTGGACGGTATCCTCGCGCGAGGTTCCGTTGGTCAGGAACGCCAGCGACTCGAACACGCCGGCCGCTTTCTGGTACTTGCCCCGGTTGTAATAATCGAATGCACCATTGTATTTCGCATCGACGTCATTGCTGGCAAGCAACGCATCGTACTGGGATTTGCAGGAAGCGGCGGCCATCAGGACCGCAGCCACCAGCACGCTGATCTTCAAATATCTCATTTCCATCACTGTTATCTGTTCTCCAAAAGGAACTTTTCCGCATCGAGGGCGGCCCGGCAGCCTGAAGCGGCCGCGGTCACGGCCTGGCGGTAGCGCGGATCCTGCACGTCGCCGGCCGCAAAGACACCCGGAACGGAGGTCATCGAAGTCTTACCCTCCGTCACGATGTATCCGTTTTCGTCCGTCTTCACCCACTGCGTGAACATTTCCGCATTGGGATGGTGGCCGATCCCGAGGAAAAAGCCGTCCACCTTGATATCAAAAACCTCGCCATCCTTGCGGATAAGGCGCGCACCGGTCACGCCCGAAACGTCCCCGAGGACCTCCTGCGTGTTGCAGTTCCACAGGATTTCGATGTTCGGAGTCTTGAAGACGCGTTCCTGCATGGCTTTCGAAGCACGGAACACGTCCCTTCGGACGATCATGTAAACCTTGCGGCACAGACCGGCGAGGTAGGTCGCCTCTTCGCAGGCACTGTCTCCTCCGCCCACGACGGCCACGTCGCGGCCCCGGTAGAAGAAGCCGTCGCATGTCGCACAGGCCGATACGCCCAGTCCGCGGTATTTCCGCTCGGAAGGCAGGCCCAGGTAGCGGGCCGTCGCTCCGGTCGCGATGATGACGGTCTCGGCCTCGATCTCGCGTCCGCGGTCGTCCACGGCCTTGAACGGCCGGTTCCCCAGATCCACCGAGACGACGGCGCCGGCACGGACATCCGCACCCAGGCGCTGCGCCTGACGTTTCATCTGGTCCATCAAGGAATTCGCATCCACGCCGTCCGCGAAACCCGGATAGTTCTCCACCAGGGTGGTGGTAGTCAGCTGTCCGCCGGGTTCCAGTCCTTCATAGAGGACGGGAGAGAGGGCCGCACGGGAGGCATAGATGGCCGCCGTATAACCGGCAGGGCCGGAGCCGATGATCAAGACTTTGGTCTGTTCCATAAACATGATTTATCCTGCAAAGATAATCATAATTAAAAAATATCGCTATATTTGCGCGGTTGTTATGTAATTTATAGAAGTTCAAAATTATGACCCCTCCCGTACGCAAAGCCCCGGACATGGAGACCTTCAAGGCCCTGCTCCGCAGGCATTCCCTCAAGGCCACGCCCCAGCGGATGGCCGTGCACGAAGCGATGATGGAGCTGGGCCATGCATCCGCGGACATGGTCTCCGAGGCCATCGGAAAGGCCGGGAAAGTCAAGGTCACCGTGGCCTCCGTCTACAACATCCTCAGCCAGCTGGCCCTGCTGGGCATCTACCACCACCGGCTGAGCGCCAACAACAAAATGTACTTCGATGTCAATACCGACCGCCATATCCACCTGTACGATGTCCGGAACAACACCTACCGTGACATCCTGGACGACGAACTGATGGACCTGATCGACGCAAAACTGTCGCGCCGGCGGTTCCGCGGCTACAAGGTGGAAGGCGTCGACATCCAGATCCTGTGCAAACCCACGCGAAAAGGCGTACTGAAAATATCATGAGAAAATTCCTGACACCGCTGCTTTGCATCCTGCTGCTCGCCGCCGGCTGCGGCAGGGACGACACGATCCTGTACGGCGAACAAACCTTCGCGGACATCCGGGACGGCGTCCTGGTGACCGACAACGGCCTCGCCTATCATGTGTCTGAAGACAATACTTCCACGGAATGGAAATCCTGGAACCGGGTCCTGCTGACCTGCGACGTCCTCCGCCAGCGTGACGACAAAGGGTTTGACATCCGGCTGACGGACGCCCGTTTCGTCCTCCGGAAGGAGCCGGTGGCCGAAGGCGCCATCCCTGACGAGACGCTCGGAGACGACCCCGCCCAGATCACGGCCGGCTGGATTTCAGGCGGTTATCTCAACCTGGCGTTGCGGGTGGTCTACAAGCCCGAAGACGAGCCGCACCTGATCAACCTGGTCCGGCTGCCCGATGAAGCCGGGACGGTCTGTTTCCGGCTCCGCCACAACAGCCACGGCGATTACTACGGCGCTCCCGGCGTCGAACCGCCCCTGAGTTTCGGTGTCTCCTATGTATCCTTCCCGGTGGCGGCGGACATCCCGGACGGCATGAAACTCGAAATCCGTTACCGCTGGCACCTGACCGACGCCAACGGCAATCTCCTCCCCGAGACCGAAATAAAAAACCTCACCGGCTTCGTACGCCGGTAAGGCTTTCTCTCGACATTCATCCTGTATTATCCGGATTCCTACTGCATTTCGTGCAGGCGGACGTCGGTATCCGGCAGCATGCCCGGAAGGACGGAGACGTCGGTCTGGCTGAAATGATACGGGATCATGACCTTCGGGTGGAACATGCCCACCGCGTTGACCGCCTGCTCGACCGTCATGGTA
>JBGUXJ010000010.1:0-4474 GCA_045222055.1 Candidatus Cryptobacteroides sp.
CACGGACTATCAGTCCACGGAGGAAGTCTATGTAAAGGGTAAGATTTCCCGAATTGCCAGCGGCGGAACCTATACCGAGGGCGGAACGTACGGCAACGCGTCGTTCTACATTTCCGCGGATGGTACTGAGACGGACGAGTTCTATGCTTTCCGCATCCTTTATCTGGAGAACAAGAAATTCGAATCCGGCCAGACTGACATCAAGGTCGGCGACGAGGTCGTCATCTATGGTAAATTGATGAATTACAAGGGGAATACGCCGGAGACAGTGTCCGGTGCCGCATATCTGTACTCCCTGAACGGCTCGACGACACCCGGTGGTGGCGGCGACACGCCGACCGGCAGTTCGGTGTCCTTCGATACCAACAATTCAGCCGAGAAATGGGTAGAAGAAACGGACGGCACTTACGGGGCCGGCTTCTCCTCGACCACCCAGGGTGTCAAGATCGGCTATTATAAACATACCGGCAGTTCCGACGCCGTTGCTCCGAACGCTGAGCATATTCGCATCTACAATAACAGCGTGGTGGCTTTTACAGCCCCTGAAGGCAAGAAGTTCAAGACCATCACGATGGTCGCCCCGATCGCAAACAACTGCAAGGAGATGGCTGGACTTGAGGGTGGAAGCAGCAGTACTGCTGATACGACAGCCCTGACGATGACCTGGACAGGCAGCGCCGCCAAGGTGGTCCTCCAGGCCGTCAACGGCCAGGTGCGGTGCAAATCCGTTGTTATCGAGTTTGAATAAAACCACTTTGTCTTGAAGACGAACAAGTTCATACGGCTGATTCCGGCGGCAGTGCTCCTCGGGGCACTGCTGGCGGGGGCCGTGTCCTGCGGCGGCGACAAAGGCGGCAGCGACGACCCGGTCGCTCCGGCGACCCTGACGCTGCGGTCCAATCCCGTGACCTCGGAATTCGGATCCAACTCCGCGAGTGTTTCCGCCAAGGGATCCTGGACTGTCACCTCCAATGCCGACTGGCTGACCCTCTGTCCCCTGAAGACAGGAGAGTCCCGCGAGACGGCGAAGTCTTCGGTCTCCGGTTCGGGCGATGCCACGATCGTGTACTACTATACGATCAATCCCGTGGAAGACAACCGTACGGCCACCCTGACCCTGACGGCAGGATCCCAGACCTCAAAAGTCGTCCTGACCCAGAAGGGCCTGGTCGAAGTGAAGGGCCAGAAAATTGCCAAGGTCAAGTGGATGGAGCTTCCCGAAACGTCCGAGAACGACAACCTGTATTTCTTCTACCATGACATGACCGTGGGCAGCAAGAAGATCCGGAATTATGCGTTCTACTGGGACTATTCGAACTTGATTTCCAGTTGGGTGGCGTATCCGCTGAACAGCAGTATCAAAGGAAGCGGCACTGGGCGCACGGAAGCCTGGGCCGTCGATCCGCTGATTCCGCGCGAGAAGCAGCAGGTCGTGGAATCCCGGGCCTATCGTTTGCCGAACGGATCCGGAGCGGGATATTCCCGCGGCCACCAGATTCCTTCGGCCGACCGTCAGGCGAACTGGGATGCCAATGCACAGACCTATTACGGGACGAACATGACCCCGCAGGATTATGACTTCAACGGCGGGACGTGGGCGAATCTCGAGGCCCTGGTCCGGGAATGGGCTGACAAGAGTGCAACGGACACCCTCTATGTCTGCACGGGCGCCGTGGCCGGCTCCGGTCACAGCACCGTATATGACAATGACTGGAAGGCGGTCAGCGTACCGACGGCCTATTTCAAGGCTTTGCTGGTCCATGAAAAGTCTTCCTACCACAACTTCGATGCGACCGACGGCTGGTCTGCCTGTGCGTTCTGGTTCGGACATTCCGAGTACAGTACCTCCGGCAAGAACAACCTCGGGAAAAACGACATCAAGCCCCTGGCCATCTCCGTCGAGGAACTGGAGAAGAAACTGGGGTACAAGTTGTTCGTGAACCTGCCCGGGAAGATCGGGGCCGACAAGGCCGCGACCGTGAAAAAGACCGATCCCAAGACGGTTTCCTGGTGGAAATAAGTCTTCAAGATGATAGTTAATTAACGCGATATGAAAAAGTTACTGTATACCTTACTGGTTCTGCTGCTCACTGCCCCGATCGTCTCGGCGGCAGGCGGGAAGAAGACCTATGTGATCGGGTTCTACAACCTGGAGAACCTCTTCGACACCTACCACGACGAGGGTAAGAACGACTACGAATACCTTCCCGACGGCGCCAACCAGTGGACGGAAGCCAAGTACGCGAAGAAACTCAAGAACATGGCGTCGGTCATCCGGGCCATGAGGGATGAGAACAAGGCGTGGCACACCATCCTGGGCGTCAGCGAGATCGAGAACCGCCATGTCCTCGAGGACCTGGTCTCCCAGCCGGAGATCGCCGAGGCCAACTACCAGATCGTCCACTATGACGGTCCGGACAGCCGCGGCGTCGACGTGGCCCTGTTCTACCGTCCGGAACTGTTCACGGTCCTGGAGAGCCGTTCTATTCCGTTCGACTTCAACAGCGACCTGGATTTCGGCATGAGCCAGGAAGAGAAGGATGCTTTCCGCACCCGTGACATCCTGATGGTCCGCGGCATGCTCGGCGACGAGATGTTCGCCTTCTTCGTGGCGCACCTCCCGTCCCGCCTGGGCGACAAGAGCAGTGCGCTGCGCAGCCGCGGCGGCGAGATCATGTACCAGGTCAGCCGGGAACTGATGGCGGCGTATCCGGACATCAAGATCGTGGCGATGGGCGACATGAACGACAATCCGACCGACGACAGCATGGCCGTTTACATGCGCGGCAAGGAGAATATCCGCGACGTGGGTCCGGAGGATTTCTTCTCCCCGTTCCTGTCCATGCTCAAGGCCGGTTACAGTTCGCTGTTCTACCGGGGTGGCGGCAACATCTACGACATCCTGGTCTGCAACTACAACCTGGCCCATGCCAAGAGGGGAACCTTGCAGATCCAGCCGATCGTCCAGAAGAAGTATTACGGCCGCGTGTTCCACCAGCCGTTCATGACCCAGCAGGACGGGCAGTATGCCGGCCAGCCGTTCCGTACGTTCTCCAACGGAGCCTTCGTCGGCGGCTATTCCGACCACTATCCGACTTATATCATCGTCAGCACCAAATAGACGGAAATAAATGAAATACGATATGACTAAGAAACTTATCCTGGCATTTGCGGCCATCCTGTGCACCCTGGGCCTTTCCGCCCAGACGTACACGGGCGGCATCAAGGGAACGGTGATCAACCGTTCCGACCGGCAGCCGGTCGCAGACGCCACCCTGGTCCTGATGCAGGGACTGGAGGAGATCGCGTCCGTCACCTCGGACGGCGCGGGCGACTTCCTGATCCCGGACCTGGCGGACGGCATGTACGACCTTGTCATCACGGCCCCGGACTTCATCGAGACGCGGGTCAACGTGACGGTCAACGACGGGTATGTCAAGAACATGTTCAACCTGTCCCTGACGCCGTCCCAGGTGGTGACCGAGGTGGATGTCGACAACCTCGTCGAGTTCGACCTCGACGACTCCGGTTACAGCGACAACCCGACCGTCCTGTTCGGCCAGAATGATGTCTTCAACGAGATCGCCGGCTTCAATTTCAGCGACATCCGTTTCCGCGTGCGCGGTTACTCCTCCGAGAGCCAGGATGTCTATCTGGCCGGCGTGCGGATGAACGACGCCATCACGGGCTATTCCCCGTTCTCCCTGTGGAGCGGCCTCAACGAGGCGACCCGCACGAAGAACACGGTGAACGGCGCCGAGATCGCGGACTGGGGCATCGGCGGCTACAACGGCCTGACCAACCTCCCTGTCAACGCGACGTCCGTCCGCAAGGGCCTGCGTGGAAGCATCCTGACCAACAGCGCCTTGTACCGTCTCCGCCTGATGATGACCTATGCTTCCGGTCAGTTGGACAACGGTTGGGCCTATGCCATCAGCGCTTCCGCCCGTCTGGGCGGGAACGACTGGGTGAAAGGCCAGTACTACCGTTCCTTCGGCTACTATGCCGCCGTCGAGAAGCAGTTCGGCGACGCGCACCGGCTGGGTCTGGTGTTCATGGCGACCCCGGGCAACCGCGGCAAGCAGAACTCTTCGACACAGGAGGTGTACGACCTGGTGGGGGACAACATGTACAACAGCAACTGGGGTTACCAGAACGGCAAGATGCGCAACTCCCGCCTGGCGATTACCCACGAGCCGATCGCCATCCTGAAGTATGACTTCACCCCGACCTACAAGTTCAACGCCTCGGCCACGGTCCTGTACCGGTTCGGCAAGAACGGTGCGACGGCCCTCGACTGGTACGACGCTCCGGATCCGCGTCCGGACTACTACCGCAACCTGCCGAGTTATTTCTGGAACGACGACGAGGAGTACAACCGCCTCAACATGTCCAAGGCCATGTGGGCGCGGGACGCCTGGGAGAACAATGACACGCAGGTGACCCAGGTCAACTGGGACCGGATGTACAATGT
>JBGUXJ010000011.1:0-4831 GCA_045222055.1 Candidatus Cryptobacteroides sp.
TGGTTCGCCTTCATTTCCTTGGCCTTCTTCTTCTGCTGATACAGGTACTTCTGGTAGTCCAGTATCTTGCAGACGGGAGGATCGGCCTTCGCACTTATCTCCACCAGATCCAGTTCAAGTTCATCCGCCATTTTCAACGCGGCGGACAGGGAGTAGACGCCCGGTTCGGCGATGTTATCGCCGACAAGACGCACCTGGGGAGCGGTGATCTCATCGTTGATATTGAGTTCATTCTCCCCTTTCTGCCGCTCCCCGGGACGGGGACGCTGGCCGTTAAAGGATCTCTGAGCTCCGGCAGGTCTGGGGCCGGAAGGCTTCGGTTTGTAAGGCGTTGCGATAAATAAATCCTCCTATAAAGTTAAGTTAATATGTTTGGGCCGTGAATCTAAGCAAGTTCTGCGGCCATGGTCTCTTTCAACCAAGCGCCAAAGGCCTCCAACGCCATGGAGCCTTTGTCTGCGCCCTCCTGCCTGACCGAGACGGTTCCCTCGGTGACTTCCTTCTCACCGACAATCACAATTACCGGGACCCTGAGCAGCGCAATTTCACGGATGCGTTTGCCAAGCGTCTCATTACGGTCATCTACGGAAGCGCGAATATCGGAATTTTTCAGATAATCACAAACTTTTTTTGCATAATCAGCGTATTTTTCGCTGACTGGCAATACTTTCACCTGGTCCGGAGCCAGCCACAGCGGCAGATGTCCGGCGGTGTGCTCGAGGAGCACGGCGGTGAATCTTTCGAGGGATCCGAACGGAGCGCGGTGGATCATCACCGGGCGCTTCTTGGAGCCGTCGGCGTCGGTATATTCCAGCTGGAAACGCTCCGGGAGGTTATAGTCCACCTGGATCGTACCGAGCTGCCACTTGCGGCCGAGGGCGTCCTTGACCATGAAGTCGAGTTTCGGACCATAGAAGGCGGCCTCACCGTATTCGGTCACGGTCGGCAGACCTTTCTCGGCGGCCGACTCGATGATCGCCTGCTCGGCGCGGTCCCAATTCTCCTCGCTGCCGATGTATTTCTCGCGGTTGACCTTGTCACGAAGGGAGATCTGGGCCGTGTAGTTCTCGAACTTGAAGATCTTGAACACATACAGGATCAGGTCGATGACCTTCTTGAACTCGTCCTTGAGCTGCTCCGGACGGACGTACATGTGAGCGTCGTCCTGGGTGAAGCTGCGGACGCGGGTCAGGCCATGGAGTTCACCGCTCTGCTCATAGCGGTAAACGGTGCCGAATTCGGCGAAACGGATCGGCAGGTCACGGTAGGAACGCGGGGCGCTGCGGAAGATCTCGCAGTGGTGCGGGCAGTTCATCGGCTTGAGCATGTATTCCTCGCCTTCCTGCGGGGTGTGGATCGGCTGGAAGGAGTCCTTGCCGTACTTGGCATAGTGGCCGGAGGTCACATAGAGCTGCTTGCTGCCGATGTGCGGAGTCACAACCTGCTGATAGCCATATTCTTTCAGCTTGCGGCGGAGGAACTGCTCGAGTTCATAGCGCATGGCGGCGCCACGGGGTAGCCACATCGGCAGGCCCATGCCCACGCGCGGAGAGAACATGAAGAGTTCCATCTCCTTGCCCAGTTTGCGGTGGTCGCGCTTCTTGGCCTCTTCGAGAATCACGAGGTACTCGTCGAGGAGGGATTTCTTCGGGAAGGTGATACCATAGACACGGGTCAGCTGCGGACGGTTCTCGTCGCCGCGCCAGTATGCACCGGCCAGGGCGGTCAGCTTGACGGCCTTGATGACATCGGTGTTCATCAGGTGAGGTCCGCGGCAGAGATCGGTGAAGGCACCGTTCTCATAATATGTAATGGTACCGTCCTCGAGTTCGCTGATCAACTCACACTTGTACGGATCGCCCTTCTCTTCGAAGTGCTTGAGGGCATCCGCCTTGGAGACGGCGATGCGCTTGAACGCCTGCTTCTCGCGGGCGAGTTCAAGCATCTTCTTCTCGATCTTGGGAAGGTCGGCCTCGGTGAGGGTCTGGCCGTTCATGTCCACGTCATAATAGAAACCGTTCTCGACAGCCGGTCCGATGCCGAACTTGACACCCGGATACAGGGCCTCGAGGGCCTCGGCCATCAGGTGGGAGGAAGAATGCCAGAAAACCTTGCGGGCATCCTCGTCTTCCCATTTGAGAAGCTGCACGGTCGCATCGGCCGTGATCGGACGGGTCAGGTCCATGACAACGTCGTTCACCTTGGCGGCCAACACGTCGGCTGCCAGTCTCGGGCTGATGCTCTGTGCGATTTCATATGCGGTGACCCCCTCATTGTAGGAGCGCACGTCACCGTTCGGGAATGTAATGTTGATCATAGCGCAATAATAAGCCTACAAAGATACGAATATTTTTCTATCTTTGCATTCGGGAAACCTGCAATAATGAAAGAAACCGTCACTTCCGGCATCCTTTGGAACGAAGCGTCCCGCACCGGACTGGTGCTGGGCGGTGTCTGTATCCTGTATACCCTGCTCACCTCCGTGATGACGACCGAGGCAGGCGGGGTGATGGGGGGCATCATGTTCGTACTCCGGACCCTGGTCTGGATCGTCAAGTTTGCCGGATGCCTTTTCCTGATGCGGTATTTCATGCTCCGCCTCTGCCTGCGGTACGAAGGCGTGACGAACCGGACGGTCTATGGCTACGGCGTTCGCATCGCCTTGCTGTCCGCCCTCGTCTATTCCGCCTATGTCCTGGCGGATGCCATGCTCATGGACCCGGAGCAGCTGAACGCCGTCTTCGATGCCGCCACGGAGTCGTTCTCCTCCTACATGGATGCCAATACGCAGGCCGCCATCGAGCAGTTCAAGCAGAACTTCCCGCAGTACATGTTCTTCGGTAACTTCCTGTACTGCTTCCTTTTCGGGCTCGTCCTGTCCCGGCTCTATTCCCGGGAACTGCCGCCCCATACCATCAATGACACAACCACAGACCAACAATAGCCATGGATTATCCGCTTGATCTTTCCGTCATCGTTCCCCTGTATAACGAAGAAGCGTCTCTCCCAGAGCTGTCCGAATGGATCGGCCGCGTCGTAGCCGCGCAGGGCTGGAAGCATGAGGTCATCCTCATCGACGACGGAAGCACCGACGGGTCATGGAGCGTCATCGAGTCCTTGCGAGAGAAGGATCCGGCCATCCATGGTATCCGGTTCCGCCGCAATTACGGCAAATCCGCCGCCTTGTTCTGCGGTTTCAAGGAAGCCCGCGGCCGCGTCGTCATCACCATGGACGCCGACCTGCAGGACTCGCCCGACGAGATGCCGGAACTCTACCGGATGGTCGTGGAAGAAAATTATGACGTCGTTTCCGGATGGAAACAGCACCGCAAGGACAACACCCTGACCAAGAACCTTCCCTCCAAGCTCTACAACGCAACGGCCCGCAGCATCACCGGCATCAAGCTGCACGACATGAACTGCGGCCTGAAGGCCTACAAGAACGAAGTCGTCAAGAGCATCGAGGTTTACGGAGAGATGCACCGGTACATTCCGTACCTGGCCAAGAACGCCGGATACGGCAAGATCGGCGAGATGCGGGTGCACCACCAGAAACGCAAGTACGGCAAGAGCAAGTTCGGGATCGAGCGCTTTGTCAACGGCTTCCTGGACCTGATCAGCCTGTGGTTCCTCAGCACGTTCGGCCGCAAGCCCATGCATTTCTTCGGCTTCACCGGTATCCTGATGTTCCTCGCCGGCGGCATCATGACCGTCTGGATCATCGTCGCCAAACTCATCCACCAGGCCCACGGCGTCCGCTTCCGTCCCGTCACGGACCAGCCGCTCTTCTACCTGGCTCTCGTGGCCGTCCTCCTGGGTGTCATGCTCTTCCTGGCCGGCTTCATCTGCGAGATGATCTCCCGCTCCAACTCCGACCGCAACCACTACAACATCCGCGAACAGTTCTGAGCCGGGTGCTCTCCCGCGCCAATTACGACTGCAACCACTACAACATCCGCGAACAGTTCTGATTAATCTCTATTAATCAAGGGGCCCTTCCCGCGAGCATCCTGGCCGGTCATCCTTTTTGAACCCACCGGCCAATCACCCCTGTTGGACCAATCCTTCTCACAGAATCCCTTCTAACTGCAACCTTACACCTGTAACCTTCCAATTGCACCCTTACACTTGCACCCTTACACTTGCACCCTTACACCACACCCGCTCTGTCAGTAACGTCTCGAAATCAGGTAGGTCACTGTCACTTTGAGCCATTTTTGTCAGTAACCTCCGCTTTTTAGGGTCGTTACTGACAGTCGGGAGGGGAAAACGGCCAAATTTTTGGGAAGGTACCACAGATAATCTCTGTTTCTATCTACCGTCTATCTACTGTTTCGGAACCTTTCCATTCAAATATCTTTGGAAGGTCGATTTCGTGGAAAGGTCCCACAAGAAACACCGCATTCCGTCCTCTTTCGCTTGAACCTTTCCACCTGGACCGTTCTGGAAGGCCGATTTCGTGGAAAGGTCCCGAAAAAAATACCACCTTCCACCCTCTTTCACTTGAACCTTTCCACCTAGACCGTTCTGGAAGGCCGATTTTGTGGAAAGGTCCCAAAAGAAAAACCGATTTCAACCCTCTTTCGCATGAACCTTTCCACCTAGACCGCTCTGGAAGGCCGGTTTTGTGGAAAGCTCCCGAAAGAAACACCGCATTCCGTCCTCTTTCGCATGAACCTTTCCACCTGCACCGATCCAGGAGGCCGGTTTCGTGGAAAGGTCCCACAGGAAACACCGCTTCCAGCCTCTTTCGAATGAACCTTTCCACCTGCACCGTTCTGGAAGGCCGATTTTGTGGAAAGGTCCCGGCAGCCAGGGCAACGCCCGACGG
>JBGUXJ010000012.1:0-19150 GCA_045222055.1 Candidatus Cryptobacteroides sp.
GGCCGCCCGGCGGGACTGAGGGACCGTCATCGGGTGCGAGACTTACGGCGTGGCCTGGCAGCCGTCCGATCTTGCGCTGCATCCCGCAGCCGACGGTAAGCAAAGCCAGGATGCAGATGACACTGAGCAGCTTTTTCATTTCCGGGTCACATGGACGGGTTCAGGGTGATGCTGGGATCCAGGAGGACGATCCGGGTGGCCCGGACCTCCGGTTCGACCCGCTCCACCCCGTTGGACGTGGTGTAGGTTTTCATCCGCACGCGGCCGAAGACCTGGACGGGGGCTCCCTTCGTGATACTGGACAGGTCCGGCATGCCTTTCCCTTCCCAGGCCGCGACGTCAAACCAGGTCGTATCCATGATGGGACTTCCGTCCCGGCTCTTGTAGGCACTGGTCGTGGCAACGCTGAAATTGACGACAAGATTGTTGCTGACTACGTTGGACCGGACACTCCCGACCAGTCCGACGATTTCGATTCTGTTGAATTGCTCCATGTTTAACAAAAATTACGGTTGAACTTCCGGTTGCGACCGCCGGCATGCTCGCATGGCGGACAGGGCAAAGGAACGCAATCAGGCGGCATGTTTCTCCGAAGCAAGTCGCGGGCATGCAGACTTTGCCGCGATTCTTTGCAAGGCGTGTCAAGGACAGTGGCTTTTTCCGGCACGCATGAAACGGGAGGGTTGCGTGGGAGGAGATGAAATCTTTTTTTATCCGGTATCCGGAAAACCTTTGTGTGCCCGGGAGCGAAAGAAAAAACGCTGGATGATAAAGAATCGGGTAAAATCGCCGTGCCGGGCAACTTTTGCTTGCAACTTTGTCCCGGAGAGACGATCTTGCACGCAAAAAAAGGCATGGCTTACAAGATAGATGTAGATGCGGTGGCGCGTTGCCTGGAGTGCGGGGACGTCATCAAGTTCGGGAGGCCGGACAAGAAATTCTGCTGCGAAAGCTGCAAGAACCGGTACCATAACCGCTTGGAGAAGACTTCACGGTCCTATCGGGTGAAAGTCCGTTCCACGCTGGTCCGGAACTACGAGGTCCTCAACGATCTGGTCAAGCTGGGAATCAGCCGGATGAGCCTGTTCGAACTGCGTGCGATGGGGTATGATCCACAATTCGTCACGGCGGCCATTCCGGTGGGGAGGCGGACCGAGTTCATGTGCTATGACATCCGGTTCCGCCAGACCGACGTCCAGCTTTCGCATATTACCAAAATAAGGTACGGAAGGCGGAAGACCGCGGAAAATGATGTACCTTTGTCTGCTCCTAAAGAAGAATGAACATGGATAATCCGCTCCTGATACCCTCCGACGCCCCTTTCGGCGCTCCCAGATTCGACCTGATCCGCAAGGAGGACTACCTTCCCGCTTTCAAGGAAGCCATCCGCCGTGCGAAGGCGGAAATCGACGCCATCGCGTCCGCTGCCGAGCCACCTACCTTTGAAAATACGGTGGAAGCGCTGGAATACAGCGGTATGGACCTCTCCCGCGTGGAAGGCGTCTTCTTCAACCTGCTCGAAGCGGATGCGGATCCGCAGATGGAGGAGATCGCCGAACAGGTCTCGCCGCTGCTGACGGAGTATGGCCTGTACGTCTCCCTGAACCGGAAACTTTTCGAACGGGTCCGGACCGTATGGGAAACGCCGGCGGAGCGGGAACGTGACCGGCAGCGGCTGCTGGAGGATACGTACAAGGGATTCCTCCGCAGCGGAGCGGCCCTGGACGAAGCCGGACGGGAAAGGTTCGGCCGGATCCGGGAGGAACTCGACCTGCTGGAACTCAAGTTCGGGCAGCAGACCCTGGCCGCGACGAATGCGTTCACGCTGTCTTTGACCGATGCGGCGGACCTGGCGGGATTGCCGGACTATGTCCGGGAAACGGCCTTGGAAGCGGCGCGGGAAAAGGGAAAAGAGGGCTGGCTGTTCACCCTGCAGGCGCCGAGTTACGGTCCTTTCCTGAAATTCAGCGAAAAACGGGACCTGCGGGAAAGGATGTGGCGGGCGTATAACAGCCGGGCGCTGGATACCAATTCGGAAGTGATCCTCCGGATCGTGGCGCTTCGCCTGGAACTTGCCCGGCTGCTGGGTTACGAGACCTATGCCGATTACGCGCTGGAGCCGCGGATGGCCAAGACCCGCGGGACGGTGACACGCTTCCTGGACCGGCTCATGGAGCCCTCGCTGCCGGTTGCCCGGAAGGAGATACGGGAACTGACGGCCTTCGCACAGGAACAGGGTTTCGCGGGTGAACTGATGCCGTGGGATTTCAGTTACTGGTGCGAGCGGCTGCGCCGGGCACGCTACGATGTGGACGAGCAACTGCTGAAACCGTATTTCAACCTGGATGATACGATCGGTGCAGTGCTGGGACTGGCCGGAAGGCTGTATGGCCTGACGTTCCGGGAGCGCACGGATATCCCGGTATATCACAAGGACGTCCGGGTCTATGAAGTGAAGGATGAGAACGATGCGCACCTGGCTCTTTTCTATGCGGATTTCTTCCCGCGGGAGAGCAAGCGGGGCGGCGCCTGGATGACGGAATTCCGGGGACAGTACAGGATGGGGGACTCGGATTTCCGGCCCTTCATCAGCATCGTGACCAACTTTTCGAAGCCGGCGGCGGGCAAGCCATCGTTGCTGACCCACAGCGAGGTGGAGACCTTCCTGCATGAGTTCGGCCATTCCCTGCACGGGATGCTGTCCCGCGGACGGTATCCGTCGCAGTGCGGCACCAACGTGGCGCGTGATTTCGTGGAACTGCCCTCACAGATCATGGAGAACTGGGCCTACGAGCCGGCCTGGCTGGACACGTTCGCCCGGCACTATGAGACCGGAGCGCCGTTGCCGAAGGACTTGATCGACCGGCTGGTGGCCGCCCGCAATTACCAGGCGGGCTATGCCCAGGTCCGCCAACTCCAGTTCGGCCTGCTCGACATGGCCTGGCATACCCTGGCCGACGCGGATCTGGTGACCGACGTCGAGGCATTCGAGAAAAAGGTCCTTGCCCCGTATCTGACCCTCCCGGCCGTGGACGGTACCGCCGTCTGTCCTTCCTTCGGTCATATTTTCTCCGGAGGATACAGCGCCGGCTATTACAGTTACAAATGGGCGGAAGTGCTTGAGGCCGATGCCTTTGCACTTTTCCAGGAGCATGGCGTCTTCGACCGGGAGACGGCAGGTCGGTTCAGAAAAAACATCCTCGAACGGGGATCGTCCGAGGATGAAGGAATCTTGTACCGGAATTTCCGGGGCCATGATCCCGAGCCGGAAGCCCTGCTTCGCAAGCTCGGAATCGTGTAAGTCTTATTTCACCGCTTTTTTCTGCGGATCCTTGAACAGGATCATGAAGAGGACGCCGACGACGAAAGCGTAGGCGGCAAAGATGTACCATGCCCTGCTCCAGGAAGGATTGGCGGCGTTGTAGACGGTGGCGTCCACGACCGCGCCGGCGGCGAGGGTTCCGATGGTCGCACCCAGACCGTTGGTCATCAGCATGAAGAGTCCCTGCGCGCTGGAACGGATGTCCGTGGAGGTGTTTTGCTCGACATACAGGGAACCGGAGATGTTGAAGAAGTCGAAGGCGACGCCGTAGACGATGCAGCTCAGGACGAAGAGGATGACGCCCGGCATGTCAGGGGAGCCCGCGCCGAAGAAGCCGAACCGGAATACCCACGCGAACATGGCGATGAGCATGACCTTCTTGATGCCGAATTTCTTCATGAAGAATGGAATCAGCAGGATACAGAGAGTCTCGGACATCTGGCTGATAGAAATCAGGGCGTTGGAGTTCTTGACGGCAAAAGTGTCGGCCAGGGCCGGATTCTCGGCGAAGGAGCCGAGGAAGGTGTTGGCGTAGCCGTTGGTGATCTGCAGGGAAGCGCCGAGCAGCATCGAGAAGATGAAGAAGATCGCGAACTGGCCGTCCTTGAACAGGGTGAAGGCCTTGAGGCCGAAGGCTTCGGCCAGGGATTGCTCACCGGTGCCCTTGTTGGTCTCGCAGGCCGGCATGGTCAGCGCGTAGCCGCAGAGGACGAGGGAAAGGATGCCGGAGGAGATCAGCTGGGTGTAGGAGTCCTGCATGGCGGTGCCGCCGATTTTCAGGAAGTTGGTGACGAGCATGCTGCAGATGAAACCCACCGTGCCGAAGACGCGGATCGGCGGGAAATCCTTGACCGGATCCATGCCCGCCTTTGTCAGGGCGTTGTAAGCCACGGAGTTGGCAATGGCGATCGTCGGCATGAAGAAGGCGACGCTGATGCTGTAGAGGATGAAGAGGGGACCGAAGGAGAGTCCGGCGCCTGCGTTCATGCAATACACGCCTGCCGCGATCATGAAGAGACCGGCAAGGCCGTGGCAGAGGGAAAGGACCTTCTGCGCCTGGATGTGGCGGTCGGCGACGATGCCCATGAGGGTCGGCATGAAGATGGAAACGATGCCCTGCATCGCGAAGAACCACTTGATCTGCGGGCCGAGGCCGGCGTTGCCCAGGTAGCGGCCGAGGGAGGTCAGGTAGGCACCCCAGACGGCGAACTCCAGGAAGTTCATCACGATGAGCTTGAAAGTAAGCTGCTTGTTTTGCATATCGTTGGATTGTTTATTGATTTCAGTGCATATGGTAACTCACAAATATAGGTTAAATTGGTGGAAATTGCTACATTTGTAGGTTGAAAAGATGCAGTGAATGAAATTTGAGAAGATAGCGACGGATCCCGGAAGTGCGGCCCGTGCCGGCGTTTTCACGACGGACCACGGCAGCGTCGAAACCCCGATTTTCATGCCGGTCGGCACGGTCGGCTCGGTCAAGGGCGTGTATCACAGGGATCTGGAGAATGATATCAAGGCCCGGATCATCCTGGGCAATACCTATCATCTCTATCTCCGTCCCGGTCTGGATACCCTGTATCAGGCGGGCGGCCTGCACAAGTTCATCGGCTGGGACCGGCCCATCCTGACGGACAGCGGCGGCTTCCAGGTCTTTTCCCTGACCGGCATCCGGAAACTGACCCCGGACGGATGCACGTTCTCCTCCCACATCGACGGTTCCCGGCATACGTTCACGCCGGAGAACAATGTCGATACGCAGCGCAAGATCGGCGCAGACATCATCATGGCCTTCGACGAGTGCTGTCCGGGCGATGCGGACGAGCGGTATGCCGCCCGTTCGCTGCAGCTGACCCAGTCCTGGCTGGAACGGTTCTGCCGGCGCTTCGATACCACGGAACCGCTCTACGGATATTCCCAGACCATGTTCCCGATCATCCAGGGGTGCGTCTATCCCGGACTGCGCCGCCAGGCGGTCGAGCATGCGCTCTCCCTGGACGGACCGAACCGCGGCGGCTACGCCATCGGCGGCCTTGCCGTCGGCGAACCGACCAAGAAGATGTACGAGATGCTGGAACTGGTCAATCCGCTCCTGCCCGACGACAAGCCCCGCTACCTGATGGGCGTCGGTACGCCGGCCAACATCCTGGAAGGCATCGCCCGCGGGGTGGACATGTTCGACTGCGTCATGCCGACCCGCAACGGCCGGAACGGCATGCTTTTCACCTGGAACGGCATCATGAACATGCGCAACCGCAAGTGGGCGGACGATTTCAGCCCGCTGGACGGGCAGGGTACCTCTTTCGTGGACCGGCAGTACAGCAAGGCGTACCTCCGCCACCTGTTCATCTCCGGGGAAATGTTCGCCGCCATGATCGCTTCCGAACACAACCTGGCCTTCTACCTGGACCTCGTCCGCACCGCCCGCGCCCACATCATCGCCGGAGATTTCGCGGCGTGGAAAGATGCGACCGTCCCGAAACTCATGACTAGACTGTAACGCCATGGACTGGAGACCCAAGAAACTGGATGTCTATATCACGAAGAAGTTCCTCTCGACCTTCTTCGTCGCGATCCTGCTCATCATCGGCATCGTGATCATCTTCGACATCAGCGAGAAGGTGGATGACTTCGTGCAGCACCAGGCTCCGCTGAAGGCGATCATCTTCGACTATTACGTCAACTTCATCCCGTATTTCATGAACATGTTCAGCCCGCTGTTCGTGTTCATCTCGGTCATCTTCTTCACTTCCCGCATGGCGGCCAATTCGGAGATCGTGGCCATCCTGTCCTGCGGCGTGAATTTCCACCGGATGATGGTGCCGTACATTTTCTCCGCCGCTTTGATCGCCCTGCTGTCCCTCTCGCTCAACCTGTGGGTGATCCCGCATTCCAACGTGGACCGGCTCAAGTTCGAGAATACCTACATCTCCCGTCGTCACGACCATACGGGACGCCTGCACAACATCCATTACCAGATCTCTCCGGGCCAGTTCGTGTTCGTGGAATCTTTCAGCCGCTGGAACAACACGGCGTACAAGTTCACCCTGGAGCGGATGGAAGATAACGAACTGGTTTCCAAACTCTCGGCAGAAACCGCCGCCTGGGACAGCCTGAAAGGGTGCTGGACCCTGAAAAAGTATTTCATCCGCGACTATGAGAAAGGCATCATGCAGGACAAGGTCCGCACAGGCGCCCAGATGGACACCGTCATCCAACTGACGGTCGAGGATTTCTACCGCAACGACGAGACCGTCGAAGAGATGGACTTCAGCGAACTCAACCGGTATATCAAGACCCAGCGGATGCGCGGTGACGCCGACGTCAAGTTCTCCCTGATTGAAAAGAACAACCGCTTCGCCCTGCCGTTCTCGGCCTTTATCCTGACCATCATGGGCGTGGCCCTTTCTTCGAAGAAAAAACGTGGCGGCATCGGCTGGAACCTGGCCGTGGGCATCGCCTTGAGTTTCTCCTATATCCTCTTCCTGCGGTTCGCCCAGATGTTCGTCTATACCGGCTCCATGACGCCGTGGCTTGCCTTGTGGCTCCCGAACATCATCTATGCGGTCATCGCGGCCGTCCTGTACCGAATAGCTCCGAAATAACATGCAAGTCAAGATCGTCAACCAGTCTCCCTATCCGCTTCCGTCCTATGCCACGGCCTTGTCGGCCGGCATGGACCTGCGGGCCAATCTTACGGAACCGGTCGTCCTCCGTCCCTTGGACCGCGCCATGGTCCCGACCGGCCTGTACATCGCCCTTCCCGCGGGCTACGAGGCCCAGGTCCGGCCCCGCAGCGGGCTGGCGGCCAAGAAAGGGATCACGGTGCTGAATTCTCCGGGTACCGTGGACGCGGACTACCGCGGCGAGATCCGTGTCATCCTGGTCAACCTGTCCCACGAGGATTTCATCGTCGAACCGGGAGAACGGATCGCCCAGATGGTGATCGCCCGGCACGAACGGGTGGAATGGGATGCGGTCGGAGCGTTGGATGAAACGGAACGGGGCGCCGGCGGTTTCGGTTCCACGGGTGTAAAATAGTCTCCACTATGGATATCAAAGAGTTATATAGTATTTACCGCTCCTGCGGCGGTCACGTGACCACGGACAGCCGCACCGTCAAGGGCGGTGAACTTTTCTTTGCCTTGAAGGGCGAGAATTTCGACGGGAACCAATATGCCCTGAAGGCCCTGGAAGCCGGGGCGGCGTATGCGGTCGTGGACGAGCGTGCCGGCGTGGAAGGGGAGAAGGTCATCCCGGTCCCGGATTCACTCGAGGCCCTGCGGGACCTGGCCCGGTATCACCGGGAGAACACCTTCGTCGACGGCGAACGTCTTACGGTGATCGGCCTGACCGGCACCAACGGCAAGACGACGACCAAGGAACTGATCCGGAGCGTCCTGGCGACGAAGTACAAGGTCACGGCGACGGAGGGCAACCTCAACAACGACATCGGCGTGCCGCTGTCCCTGCTCAAGATCGATGCCTCCACGCAACTGGCCGTCATCGAGATGGGAGCCAGCCATCCGGACGATATCCAGCATCTGGTCACGGTCGCCGAGCCGGATTTCGGCCTGATCACGAATGTCGGCAAGGCACACCTGCTGGGCTTCGGCAGTTTCGAGGGCGTCAAGAAAGCGAAAGGACAGTTATATGACTATATCGCCGAAAACGGCAAGGCGATCTTCCTGAATGCCGACGACCCGGACCTGTCTGCCATGGCGGAGGGCCGCGGCCTGTCCACGATCCCGTACGGCATCGGGACCTGGGGCGTGGAAGTCCTTCCTTCCGACGCGGCCCATCCCTACCTTCGGATGGCGGTCCCTTCCGAAGAGGATCCCGACACCCTTCTCGGACTCGAGACCCATCTGGTCGGTGCCTACAATGCGGCGAACGTGCTGGCAGCCCTTGCCGTCGGCCGGTATTTCGACGTGCCGCTGGAAGATGCGATGCTGGCCGTCGCGGACTATGTCCCTGCGAACAGCCGGTCCCAGATGACACGGACGGAGCGTAATACCCTGATCCTGGATGCTTACAACGCCAATCCGACCAGCATGGCGGCGGCTTTGGACAACTTCGCCTCCGTGCTGGATGCGAACAAGGTCGCTTTGCTCGGTGACATGCGGGAACTGGGAGCGGATTCCGTCGCGGAACATGTCGCCATCGTCCGCAAGCTCGGGGCGCAACCCGCCTGCCTGGTGGGGGAGGAATTTCGCAAGGCCCTGGAGATTACGGGGAAGCCGGATACGGTTTCGTGGTTCTCCACTTCGGAAGACCTGGCCGCCTGGCTGAAGGACCATCCGCTTTCGGGTGCCACGGTCCTGGTCAAGGGCTCGCGAGGCATCCAGATGGAAAAAGTCGTTCCCGCTCTGTAAAGAAAAAGAAAACCGGTCGCTTCAGGCGGCCGGTTTTTCTATGAATCGGTGGATGACCCATCGGGCTGCACATCCCAGAAGCCATCCGAACAGGCATCCGATGCAGATGCCCACGAGTACGTCGCCCAGGTAGTGTTTCCCGGCAAAAACCCGGCTGACGGAGACCAGCGCGGCCCAGACCAGGATCATCCGGGTATAGTTGCGATAGGAGAGCCGGCTGTCGTTGCGGAAAGCCATGATCGAACAGACCGCGAGTCCGAAGGCGTTGGCGGCATGGGCGGAGAAGAACCCGAAATGGTTGCCACGTCCTTCGAGCATGTGCAGGCCGCCCTCGAGCATCCGGCTGCTGTAGCAGGGACGCAGCCGCGCCACGCCGTCCTTGATCAGGTTGGCGAACTGGTCGCAGGCCACGATGGTCAGCACGATGGAAACGATGGTGATAAGGGCTTTCTTCCAGCCGAGCCGGTAGAACAGCCAGCCTACGATTAGGCCATACAGCGGCACCCAGAACCATTTCTTCGACAGGAACAGGAAGAAGTTGTCCGTGATGAAGGAATGGAAACTGTTGATCAAGAGGGTGATATCCTGATCCCAGTGGTGGACGGTATGGATTACGTCGGTCACGGTCCTAGCGGTTAAGCGCCTCCCAGAGCAAGTCTTTCAGTTCGGGAAGTCCTTCTCCCGTAACGGAGGAAATGAGCACGGACGGGATGCTTTTCGGCAGGTGCCTGCGGACCCGTTTGAGCATGTCTTCGTCGGCGATGTCGCACTTGGTGATCGCCAGGACGCGGTCCTTTGCCAGCAGTTCCGGATTGTACATCTTCAGTTCCTTGAGGAGGATCTTGTAACTTTCGTTGACGTTCTCCTCTTCGGCGCTGACCATGAACAGCAGGACCGAATTCCGCTCGATGTGGCGGAGGAAGCGCAGGCCGATGCCTTTACCCTCATGTGCCCCTTCGATGATGCCCGGAATGTCGGCCATCACGAAAGACCGGTCGTCGTAATAGCGGACGATGCCCAGGTTCGGCTCCAGGGTGGTGAAAGCGTAATTGGCGATTTTCGGCTTGGCGGAAGTGACGGCGGCGAGCAGGGTCGATTTCCCGGCATTCGGGAATCCGACCAGGCCGACGTCGGCCAATACTTTTAGTTCCAGGATGAACCAGCCTTCCTGTCCCTCTTCTCCCGGTTGGGCATAGCGGGGCGTCTGGTTGGTCGCGCTCTTGAAGTTGTTGTTGCCCAGGCCACCCTTTCCGCCCCGGCAGAGGATGTACTCGCGTCCGTCCTCCACCAGTTCGGTCAGGACCTCGCCGGTCTCGGCGTCCCTGACGACCGTTCCGACCGGAACGTCCAGATAGATGTCCGTTCCCTGCTTTCCCTTGCAAAGTCCGCCGCTTCCCGGGGCTCCGTTCTCGGCACGGACCACCTTGCGGTATTTCAGGTGGATCAGCGTCCAGAACTGCGTGTTGGCCCGGAGGATGACATGCCCGCCCCGGCCGCCGTCACCGCCGTCCGGACCGCCTTTCGGGATGTATTTCGCCCGATACAGGTGCGTCGATCCGGATCCGCCGTGTCCCGACGAACAGAAAATCTTGACGTAGTCTATGAAGTTGGAGTCTGCCATCCTGCCTTAAAAGCGGTCCATCTCGGCGAAGATCTTCGCACGGACCTCCTCGATGGTGCCGGTGCCGTCGATCTCGACATACTTGCCGGCCTTGCGGTAGAAGTCGATGAGCGGTTCGGTCTTCTCGTGATAGGTGCGGATCCGGGTGTTGATGGTCTCTTCGGAGGCGTCGTCCGCACGGCCTTCGATGGCGGCACGGTGCTGGATGCGTTCCTTGATCATTTCGTCCGGAATCATGATGGAGACGACGGAGGTGACGCCTTCGCCGCGGCCGCCGAGGATCTTGTCAAGCGCCTCGGCCTGTGCGATCGTGCGCGGAAAACCGTCCAGCAGGAAGCCGTCCACACCCTGGACGGTGTCGAATTCGTGCTCGATCATGCCTTCGACCACTTCGTCGGGGACGAGTTCGCCGGCATCGATGAGGCTCTTGGCCTTGAGACCGAGTTTGGTGTTGGCGGCAATCTCCTTGCGGAGGAGCGCACCGGTGGAAATGTGGCAGAGGTTGTATTTCTCCACCATGGCGGATGCCTGGGTGCCTTTGCCCGCACCCGGAGGACCGAAGAGAATGTAGTACTTCATCTTATGATCGATAACATGATAATCCGGATCGGGGTCGAGGACATAGATGTCCCTGAGGTTGCGGCCGATTTCGTCATAGTCCAGTCCGAATCCGACGATAAAGTCGTTCGGAATCTCCATGGCGACATAGTCCAGCTTGATGTCCTTGTCGTAAACGGCGGGTTTGAGCAGCATGGTGCAGATCCTGACCTCCCGGGCCCCTCTTTCGCGGACGATGCGGGACAGGTCCTGGATCGTGTTGCCGGTGTCCACGATGTCTTCCACGATGATGACGCGGCGGTCCTTGAGACTGCCGGTGACGCCCATGACCTCGCGGACCTGTCCCGTCGAACGGGTGCCGACATAGGAGGAGAGTTTCATGGAGACGAGTTCGCAGTTGAAGGTCAGCCGTTTCATGAGTTCGGCAGTGAACATGATGGAGCCGTTCAGGATGCAGAGGAGAACGGGGATGTCAGTGCAGCCTTCGAAATCCGCATTGATGCGGACCGCTACCTGGTCGATGGCCTTTTCAATCTCTTCGTGGGAGAGGAACGGCTTGAACGTCTTGTCGAGGAGTCTGACTTTTTTGTCCATGGTGCTGCCTGTGTTGCTTAACGTTTATGAATTCACAAATTTAACCAAATTTCCATAAAAAACGTAAAAAACCACGCGTGTGTGCTATCCCGAGCAACAAGTCGAACGGAAAGGATGCCTAACTTGCGTTCCATGAGAAGAGAAATTGCCATCGGAACGGTCCTGTGGCTCTTTTGCACGGGACCGGCATGGGCCCAGGAGGACATCCTCCCGGCCGTCATGGCCCTGACCGGGGAAACCCAGGCGGAGGGCCTGGACGCCTCGCTGGTCGAGCGGTTCGCGTTTTACCGGTCGCATCCGTTACAGGTCAATGAGCTGTCCCGGAGCCGGCTGCTCTCTTCCGGCCTGCTGTCCCGCTACCAGGTGGCGACGCTGCTGGACTGGCGGGAACATGACGGAGATATCCTGTCCCTGGAAGAATTGTCCCTGGTCGACGGATTCGGGACTGCCCGGGCGGAAGCCCTGGCGCCATTCCTCTCGTTCGCCTCCGCACGAGCGCCGGGCAGTACGGACCAGCGCGCTTCCCTCGACGGGGAAGTGACCCTGCGGGGTGCATGGCGGAGCGGACTGGCGAACGGCGGGGGACGTTTGTTCCTGGCGCGGCAGGACCGTTGGGAAGCGGGCGGAGCCGTGCAGGCGGAATACCGCGCAGACAACCGCGTGGACCTGACCGGAAGTTCTGTTTTCCTTGCGCGTTACGGCAGGCGTTATCGGCTGATTCTCGGCCATTTCAATGCCCGTTTCGGCCAGGGGCTCGCCCTGTGGAGCGGGTTTTCGCTGAGCGGGGTGGCGTCGCCGGCCGCTGCCATCCGCCGGCCCTCCGGACTGTCGGTGAGCCGGTCTTACGCCGGGACCGGATACCGGGGAGCGGCGGTGGACTGGGAAGCGGGACGCTGGACCTTTTCCGCTTTTGCGGCGCTGCAGGGGCCGGCCGGAGGAAATGTCGCCTGGTACGGACGGTACGGCCAACTCTCCGCGACGGCTTTCCGACGTTCGGACGGAACCGCCCGGATCGCCGGGGACGGGCGTTTCTGCCTGCGGGGAACGGACCTGTATGCGGAAGTGGCGGAAGATCTTCCTTCCGGAGTGACTGCCGTCGTCGGCGGAGTGAGTGTGCCGGCCGGTGACGGTGCCAGATGGGCCTTGCTGGTCCGCCATTATCCGGCCGGTTATCTTTCGCGGGATGTCGGGGCGGTGCGGAGCAGTACGAAAGTGGCGGATGAAGAAGGCATTGCCCTGGCTTTCAGCAACCGCAGCCTGTCGGCCGGGCTGGATGCGGCCTGGCATCCGTCGAAGGGAGAGGGACAGGTCAAACTGGTATCAGCCGGGACGCTCCGGACGCACGGGCCTTGGACCTGGCGGTACCGGCTGGTGGAGCGGTACCGGCGTGCGGCACCCCGAAACCGTTCGGATCTGCGCTTCGACCTGTCCTGGCAGCGGGGCGGCTGGCTCGTGACGGGGAGGATGGAGGCAGTATGGTCACGGAAACTGGGACTGCTGACCTATGGGGAAGCCGGGTGGAAAGGAACGCGGGGGCAGGTCTGGCTGCGGGGCACGGCGTTCCGGATCGATGACTGGGAAGACCGGATCTATGCGTATGAGCGCAATGCGCCGGGGTATTTCTCCGTCCCATCCTATTATGGACGGGGGTGCGAGGCGGCGGTCTATGCGGGCTGGAAAGTCCGGCGTTGGTCAGCCTGGCTGCAGGCCTCGCTGCTCCGGAGAAAGGAAAAGCCCGGCAGAACCGGGCTTAAAGTGCAGTTGCAGCGCAACTGGTAGGGATCATTTGTGCGGAATCTTGATCTTCTGTCCGGCCTTGATGTTGTCCCCGATGCCATTGTATTTCTTGATGTCGGCGGCGGAAACGCCGGGATACCGTTGGGCGATCTTGAACAAGGTGTCGCCTCTCTTGACCGTATAGGTCGTATATCCGGCGGACGTAGATGCATCCGTCGTCCCGGACGAGGCCGTGGAGGAGGAAGCCGTTGAAGCAGTGGTGGCGGGAGCACCGCCGCCCTTGTAGAGGACGAGCCGCTGGCCGACACGTACTGTGTTGCTCCTCAAGTTGTTCCAACTCTTGATCTGAGCCACGGTGACATGGTTCCGGGCCGCGATCTTGCCCAGGTAGTCACCCTTCTTGACAACATAGGTGGTGCGGGTCGAGGAGGAGGAACTGCCGGCCGCCCGGAGGTTCTCCAGGGTCGCCGGGGAGAAGAGTTCCTTTGCCTTGTACGTATAGAGGGAGTCCTGGTGATCGATGAAGGCTGTGGTATACTGGGACGGCAGGCGGAGGACATACGGCGCTTCGTTGCCGGGGATCATGTCATGGATGTACTGCGGATTGAGTTCACGGATCATGTCCATCGGGACGCCGACCAGTTCGGAAATCTGTGCGAAATGCAGGTTGCGGCGGATTTCGAAGGTGTCCACGTGGGCCGGCATGTCCACATCCTGCGGCACGAGACCGTGCTCCTTGTAGTAGCGGAAGGCATACATGGCGCCGACGAAGGCGGGGACATAGCCGCGGGTCTCGCGGGGCAGGTATTCATAGATCGCCCAGAAATTATCGTTTCCGCCGGCGCGGCGGATGGCCTTGTTGACATTTCCGGATCCGCAGTTGTAGGAGGAGATGGCGAGATTCCAGTCGCCGAAGATGCGGTAGGCATCCTTGAGGTAGCGGGCGGCCGCGTCGGTGGCCTTGACCGGGTCAAGCCGTTCATCGACATAGGAGTTGATCCTCAGTCCATAACTCTTCGCGGTCGTGTGCATGAACTGCCACATGCCCTTGGCACCGGCACGGGAGACGGCGACGGGGTTGAGGGCGGATTCGATGATCGCCATGTATTTCAACTCCTCGGGCATGTCATATTTGTTCAGGGTTTCCTCGAAGATCGGCATGTAGTAGTCGGCCAGGCCGAGCATGAGGCGCATCTTGGTCGGCATTTTCTCCGAATAGAGGATCATGTAGTTGCGGACCGTCTCGTTGTAGGGGAGGGTGATGTAGGCGTTCATCCGGGCGAGACGCTGCAGGAAGACGGAATCCGGCACGTTGGAGGTGAAATGGACCGAATCCATGTTGTATTCGATTTCGGGACTCAGGTCCATGTTGGCCCGGCGGATCCGGCGGCTCTGGTACCAGAGGTTGAGCAGGCTGTCGGTAACTTCCGGGGTGTAGTCCTCGGGAGCGATCCCGGTGCCGAGACGGTCTTCATTCTCCTCGAAGATCTCGATCATTTCCGCGGCAATGCTGTCCGTGGCGCGATACTGCTCCTGCATGTCCTCGAGCTGCTGGCGGAGGGCCTCCAGTTCGGCCTTCATCTGGTCGTTCTCTTTCTGGAGCTGTTTCTTGGTCTTGATCGGAAGCTTGATGATGGGGTTGCCCGACTGCTTGCCGGTCGTACGGTCCGGAATCTGGCCGGAGGCAGGGACTGTGGAAACGGCGGCTGCCAGCAGGAGGGGAAGGAGGATCGTTCGTATCTTCATGTTGTCAGAATCTCAGGCCCAGGCTCATGCCGAAGGCGGGTTGGTTATTGCCGAAAGCGTAGGTCCGCTCCGGAGCGATGACCGCCGGAGCGAGATGCAGGGAGATGTCGTCGGTGACTTCGAAGTCCTGCATGTATGCAAAGACATTCGCATCAATGACTTGCAACAGGTAGAAACCTGCGAGCGCCACGATCGAATAGTCGCGGTAGCGTCGGAAGACATTCCGGTAGTACAGGGCTGCCTGCGCAGAAACCGGACCGTCATAGGTCCCGTCTCCGGAGGTGGCTTCGTTGTGGATCCGCTTGTACCGGTGGTAGTTGGTGTTGTTGGTCACCAGCAGGCTGGCGGAAACGACCATGCCGGTGTAGTAGAGCGGAATCTTCCAGTATTCCCCGTTGTAGGCCTGTCCGAGTCCGGGCAGGAGGAGGGAATAGATGGTGGCGCGGCCGGGAAGGTGCGGGTTGTCATTCTTGTAGAAGGCGGCTCCGTCGAGCAGCGTGCCCCAGTAGATGAGGCCCGTTCCGGCGAAGAACAGGCTGCTCAGGAGTTTGTCATGGCTGTCGCCGCTTTCGTTGTACTGCCTGCGGTAATGGATGCCGAGTCCGGCCGTCGCAGCCAGGCCGCCGTAGATGACGGGCAGTTTCCAGTATTGCCGGTTGTAGATCTGCTGGCCTCCGATGAAGACCGTGGAACCGGCGAACATGGTGCCGATCTGGGGCGTACGCTTGTGGCGCAGGCCGCCGAAATATTCCTTGAAGGAAAACATGACATCCGTCGAGTCGCGGCCGAGGGAGTCCGCGTCATCGTTGTACTGCTGCGAGAAGGCTTCTTCGCGGAACTGGCCCCGGGCCGGGTGGCCCGCCAGCAGGAAGAGTCCGATGCAGAGAAGGATGCCGATTACTTTCCTCATAGGCTACAGGTTGTTTTGATCCAATGCCTTGAGGAAGCGTTCCATCTCTTCGTCAGAGTTGAACCGGATGGTCATGGAACCTTTCCCGCTGGCGGAACGGCGGAGACTGATGTTGTCGCCGAACCAGCGGCCCATGTGCTCGAGCACCTTGTAGTAGGTGTCCGGCAGTTCATGCGGCGTGTCTTCCGCCGGGGAGGAACCTTCCTTTTCCATCTTGCGGATCTTTTCTTCGAGCTGGCGGACGCTCAGGTCGCCGCGGACAACCAGGTCGCAGAGCTGTTCCTGCAGCACGGGGTCGTCCACGCTGAGCAGGACCTTGGCGTGCCCAACGCTGAGGATGCCCACCTTCAGGTCGTGCTGGACCTTGGCGGGAAGTTTGAGCAGGCGCAGATAGTTGGTGACGGACGCGCGTTTCTTTCCGACCCGTTCGGCCATCTGCTCCTGGGTGAGGTTGCATTCCTCGATCAGGCGCTGGTAACTCATGGCCACTTCGATGGGGTCGAGGTTCTCGCGCTGGATGTTCTCGACGATGGCCATCTCGAGCATGCCCTGGTCATTGGCATCGCGGATGTAGGCGGGGACCATTTCCAGGCCGGCCAGACGGCAGGCGCGGAAACGGCGTTCACCGCTGATGATCTGGTATTTGCCGTTCTCTTTCTTGCGGACGGTGACGGGCTGGATGAGGCCGAAAGTCCGGATGGACTCGGCCAGTTCCTTGAGCGCGTCCTGGTCGAAGGACTGGCGGGGCTGGAAGGGGTTCGGCTCGATCAGGTCCACCGGGATCCGGAGGATGTCCGCCGTATCCTGCGGCTCCTTGGCGCCGACGACTTCCTTGTTGACATATCCGACAGGTTTGCGGAAGGTGCTCAGGTCACCGGCTTCGCCGAGAAGGGCGCCCAGGCCCTTTCCCAATCCGCGTGCGGGAGTTTTGCTGCTCATGTGCTGCTACATTTGGGGGGCCATGCCGTTCCGCTCGAGAACTTCCTTGGCCAGGTTGAGGTAGTTGGCTGTACCGTTGTTCATCACGTCGTACAGGATGATCGGCTTTCCGTGGGAAGGGGCTTCGCTCAGGCGGATGCTCCGCTGGATGATGGTCTTGAAAACCATGTCCTTGAAATGCTCGCGAAGCTGGCCGACAACCTGGGAATGGACCTTGGTGCGACCGTCGAACATCGTGACCACGAAGCCTTCGATCTGCAGGTCGGCGTTGACGCCTTCCTGGACCAGGCGGATCGTCTGGAGGAGTTTGCCGAGGCCTTCCAGGGCGAAGAATTCCGGCTGGACGGGAATGATGACCGAATCGGCCGCCGTCAGGGAATTGACGGTGATCAGGCCGAGGGAAGGGGAGCAGTCGATGATGATGAAGTCATAGTCGTTCCGGATGGGGGCGAGGGCTTCCTTCAGGATCGATTCGCGGTTCTCGCTGTCCAGCATCTCGATTTCCGCACCCACGAGGTTGATATGGGAGGGAATCATGTGCAGGTTCTGCATCTCAGTCTGGATCAGGGCGTCCCGGATGTCCAGGGCACCGATCATGACTTCGTACAGGGTGCGTTTCTGGTCATCTTCCGGAGAGAAGTTGAGACCGGAGGTCGTGTTGGCCTGCGGATCCGCATCGATGATGAGGACCTTCTTTTCCAGGACGGCCAGGGAGGCTGCCAGGTTGATGGCGGTGGTGGTTTTTCCGACGCCGCCTTTCTGGTTGGCGATGGCGATGACTTTTCCCATAGTTCGTGGTACTGCTTAATCATGCAAATTTACTAATAATATTCGATAGATTTCGTGAACTTGCAGACTTTTGTTCCACACTTTTGAAAAAATGTTCCACGGTACGTTTTTTCGCTCTCAGTTCCTGGTAGTTACCTGGCTCCGGCCCGGTACGCCCCTTCGGGGCTATCCCTCCCACGTCGCTTTGCTCGTGGGCCCCTCCCGTTCACGGAGCCACGGGCGGCTACGCCGTCCGGAGCCAGGTAACCACCAGGAACGGTGCAGGGATCAAACGGGATCGACGTCGGGGAAGATGTGGCCCGGATAACGGGCGTCGTGCTCGAACTGGGCGAGGGTGCGGGCAAGGAGCTGCTTGTTGGAGGAGAGGGAAGCGTCCTTGCGGAGGGTCAGGCGGATGTGGCGGATGTACTGGCCGGAAACCCGGTCGACAGGCGGGGCATAAGGGCCGGTGAGCTGGATGCTTCCCTGCAGGGGTCCTGCGACAAGGGTCGGACGGATGACGAAGGCGGCGCAAAGGGTGTCGGCCAGCCGGCGTGCGAGGCGTTCCAGGCGGGCGGGATCGGCGTCGCGGCAGATCAGCAGGATGATGCGGGAATAGGGCGGGTATCCGAAGGTCCGGCGTTCGGCAAGCAGGTCCCCGATGAAATCCGGAGAAGGGGCTTCGCCGGTAAGCTGCCGGTAAACAGGATGGTCGGCCTGGGCGGTCTGGATGACGAAACGGCCGGCGGTCCCGCGCCGAGCACAGCGGCCCCGGAACTGCTCCAGCAGTTGCAGGGCACGTTCGTCCGCCCGGAAATCCTGCTGTCCGAGCAGACTGTCCGCCTGCAGGACGGCAACCAGGGAAAGTCCTTCGAAATCAAATCCTTTCGTAACGATCTGCGTCCCTACCAGAATGTCCGTCTGACGGTTGGCGAAATCCCGGATGACCTGCTGCTCATAGTGTTTGTCCTGCGCCGTGTCGCTGTCCAGCCGGGCGATGCGGGCGGCCGGGAACAGGGTGCGCAGTTCTTCCTCGATCCGCTGCGTGCCGGCCCCGAGCGGTTCCAACGGCTGCCCGCAGGAGGGACAGGTGCCCGTATAGGGTTCCTGGTGGCCGCAATGGTGGCAGACGAGCCGCCCGGTGGCCTTATGGTAGGACAGGGATACGTTGCAGTCGGGGCATTTCGGAATCATGCCGCAGGCCGTGCATTGCACGACGGGGGAATAGGCCCGGCGGCTGCGCAGGATGACAGCCTGGCCGCCTTCCGCGAGCGTTTCCGAAATACGGGCTGTCAGCTTGCGGGAAAAACTGCCGGTCATGCCGTTCTTCCGTCGTTCCGCCCGGGTGTCGATAACTTCGACAACGGCTTCCGGTCCGCCATGATATTTCTCTGACAATGAGACTAATGTATAGCGTCCTGTCTCACAGTTGTACAAGGATTCCAACGCGGGAGTGGCGGAGCCGAGGATGATGCGGCTGCCATGGATGTTCCCCAGCATGACGGCCGTGTCCCGGCCCTGGTAGCGCGGAGCGCTGTCCTGTTTATAGGAAGTGTCATGCTCCTCGTCCACGATGACCA
>JBGUXJ010000013.1:0-6866 GCA_045222055.1 Candidatus Cryptobacteroides sp.
AGGACATGAACCTGAAAGTCGGTTATGTCGAGATTCCGGTCCAGTTCCAGTGGGGCCCGGACCTGATGGCTTTCCGTCCCTACGTCCTCGCGGAGCCGTTCATCGGCTTCGGCGTCAACATGCAGTCGGAACTCAACGCCGGTGAAACGACGTTGGAAAAACTCAGCAACAAGTTCAAGGACGCGGACATGAGCCGCTTTGAATATGGCCTCGGACTGGGTGCCGGCCTCGATGTCTGGCGCTTGCAGTTCTCCTTCCGGTATTTCTGGAATTTCGGTTCCCTTTCCCGGGACGGAGGCACGGTGGACTCGAAGTATATCGGCGAGACGGTGAAGTCCGCGTTCAAGGACAAGAAGAATTTCAACGGCATGGCCTTTTCGCTGGCTTTCTTCTTCTAGGCATGGAAAAACGCATCGCCCTCTTCTGCTCTTCCTATGAGGAAATCGACCCGGCCTTCCACGAGGCGGCCCGGCAGTTGACCTGCGCCCTCTGCGGGAAAGGATACACCATCGTTTCCGGCGGTTCCTGGCGGGGGACGATGGGCGTCATCGCTGATGAAGCGGTCCGCTGCGGCGGCCGGCATGTCGGCGTCGTCCCGCGGTTCATGGCGAAGTATGCCTACGAAGGCCTGACGGAACTGGTCTGGACGGACACCATGGCCGAGCGCAAGGGCGTCCTGCGCAAGGATGCCGTGGCCGTGATCGCCCTCCCGGGCGGTATCGGCACGCTCGACGAACTGATCGAGACCCATGTCCTTTCGAAACTCGGCCAGTTCTCCGGAAAGCTTTTTGCGTTGAATATCAAAGGATTTTATGAGCCGCTCAAGGACCTGTTCCGGCACTATACGGAGACCGGCATGCTGAAGGCGGAAGATTGCGCCCGTGTGGTCTTTGCCGATACGGTCGAGGAAGTGCTGGCTCAGTTGTAATGATGGGAAAAACGGTCGTCAAAGCATATCTGCAGGCAGAGTTGGATCAGGTCAACGACTTGATCCTCCGTTCCCTGTCCAGCGATATCGACCTGCTGAACCAGACGAACCGGATGCTGTTGGACCACAAGGGGAAGCAACTCCGTCCCATGCTGGCCCTGCTCATCGCGCGTGCATGCAATGCGGGCAAGACCAACGAAGACACCCTGCGGTTTGCCGCGGCGGCGGAACTGCTGCACAATGCAACCCTGCTGCACGATGACGTGGCCGACGGGAGCACCCAGCGCCGGGGCGTGCCTACGGTGATGGCCCTGCTGGGTTCGCGTGCTTCCGTCCTGCTGGGAGATTTCTGGCTGGTGCGGGCCGTGGCGCGGATCCTGGAAGCCACCCGGGAGTCCAACCGGGTCATCCGGATTTTCGCGGATACCCTGTCGGACCTGGCGGAGGGAGAGATGCTGCAGTTGCAGAAGGCTTCTTCCGGCGATACGCGGGAGGAAGATTACCGCCGCATCATCTACAACAAGACGGCTTCGCTCTTTGTCGCCGCGGCTTTGTCCGCCGCGATTTCCGTGGGTGCGACCCCCGGGCAGGAAGCGGCCGTCTGCGCGTATGCGAAGAACCTGGGCCTGGCCTTCCAGATCAAGGATGATATCTTTGATTATCAGGAAGATGCTTCCATCGGAAAGCCAGTCGGTCAGGATTTGGAGGAGCAGAAGATCACCCTGCCGCTGCTGGGTGCCCTGCGGGCTGCTCCGCAGGAAGAGGCCCGGATCCGCGGGATGGTGACGGACATGGACGGTCATCCGGAGTACCGGGCGGAGATCGTCGGCTTTGTCAAGGCGAACGGCGGGATGGAATATGCCGCCGCACGGCTGGAAGAATATGTGGCTGCGTCGATCGCTGCCCTGGAGGGGCTTCCGGAAGGGGAAGACCGGCAGGCGCTCGCGGACCTGGCCCGTTTTGTATCGGAGAGACAATCATGAACCTGGACCGGATCATCGGCAACGGAGACGTCGTACGCGCTTTCCGGAGCATGGCGGAAAGCGGCCGTGTCCCGCACGCCTTGCTGCTGCATGAGAACGACGGCGGCGGCGCCCTGCCGCTGGTCCTGGGATTCATCGAATTGCTTTCTGGCAATACGCATTATGAATGGAACACGCATTTCTCGTTCCCGATCTCTTCCGGGACCAAGGTTTCCGGGGCGGTCAAGGACCTGACGTGCGATGACTTCACGAAATACTGGCGGGAACTGCTGGAGAAGAATCCATATTTCCTCGAGAATGAACTGTCTGCCGCCCTCGGAATCGAGAAGAAATCCGGCGTGATCGCCGTGGCGGAGGGCAAGTCGATCCTGCAGAAACTCTCCCTGGCGGTTGACGGATACCGGTTCATGGTCATCTGGCTGCCGGAGAAGATGAATGCGACGACGGCGAACATGCTCCTGAAATCGATAGAGGAACCGTCGGAAAAGACGGTCTTCATCCTGGTGACGCACAGCCCGGAAGATGTCCTCGTGACGATTTCCTCCCGCTGCCAGCACATGCGGGTGCTGCCGCTGTCCACGGACGAGGTGGCGCGGACGCTGACCGAACAGCGGGGAATCGATCCGGAATCGGCTGCCGAGGCGGCCGCGTATTCGGACGGAAGCGTGGGCGTGGCGCTGCAGTATCTCTCGGGAGAGGGCGACGCCGTGTTTTTCCAGGACTTGTTCGGGGACATGGTGTCTTGCCTCGCCGACCGGAACCTGGGGGCTGCCCTGGAAATCGGCGAGACGCTGGCCGCCCTGGAGTCGCGGGAGCGCCAGAAGGCGTTCTGTGCCTTTGCGGGCAACCGGCTGCGCAAGGTTTTCCTGCTGCAGCAAGGACTGGACACCGTGGCTGCCATTCCGCCGCAGGAAGAGACTTTCTACCGGGACGCCGCTGCGCGGCTGGGCAAGTCTTTCTGCCGCAGGGCCACGGAGATCCTGGGGCGCACGACGGTCCAGCTGGAGCGCAACGTGAGCCAGAAGATGCTGTTCTGCAACATGATGACCCGGATGTGGTCATCCGTATGAAAGAGTAAGTCATGAACAACGAAAACGAAAATATCAAGTTCGACTGCAGCCGCGGCTGTACCGTAACGCGGGGCCAGAACGATGAACTTAACTGCACCTACCGGCGCGGCTGCTGCAAGCTGGAAGCGTATGACTGGCTGCATGGCGTCGGGCAGGAGCAGTATGCCCCTTATTTCGAGGTGCGGTTCAAGAATACCCGCAAGGGCATCTACCGGAACGATTCCGGGCAGAGCGTCAAGATGGGCGACATGGTCATCGTCGAGGCGCAGAGCGGCCACGACCTGGGTATCGTGACCCTGGAAGGGCCGGTCGTCGGACGCCAGATGAAGTGCAAGGGGATCGATCCCGCGACCTATGAGTTCAAGCGGATCTACCGGAAAGCCAAGCCGTTCGATATCGAGAAATGGCAGGATGCCATTGCACGTGAGCAGGATACCATGATCCGGGCCCGCCAGATCGCGGCGGAACTGGGTCTCGAGATGAAAATCGGGGACGTGGAGTTCCAGGGAGACGGGACCAAGGCAATCTTCTACTATATCGCGGACGGCCGGGTGGATTTCCGCCAGCTGATCAAGGTCTTCGCCGAAGAATTCCGGATCCGCATCGAGATGAAGCAGATCGGCGCCCGGCAGGAAGCCGGCCTGATCGGCGGCCTGGGTGTCTGCGGCCGGGAACTGTGCTGCGCCAACTACATCACGAATTTCAAGTCGATCACGACCGGCGCGGCCCGTGTGCAGGACCTGTCCCTGAATCCGCAGAAACTGGCCGGCCAGTGCGGCAAACTCAAGTGCTGCCTCAACTATGAGGTGGCCAATTACATGGATGCCCAGTCCCGGATCCCGCGGGTCTCCGAGCCGCTGGAATTCGAGGACGGCCAGGCCTGGCTGGTCAAGACCGACATCCTCCGCGAGATCATGTATTTCTCCTACGAGAAAGGTTCGCTGGCCAACACATATGCCCTGGACGCTTCCGAGGTGCGGGAAATCATCAAGATGAACCGCAACGGCATCCGTCCGGAGTCGCTCAAGTTCGAGCCGGATCCGGAGCTTCCGGAATTCGTGACGGCCGTGGGAGACGACAGCATCTCCCGCTTCGACAATGTCGGCAAGAAACGCAAGAAGAAAGGCGGTTCCGGCAAGAAAGGCGAGAACCGGCAGGGCGGGCAGCAGAACCGCCGTCCGTCCAAACCGAAGGAGGGAGGACAGCAGCCGTCATGAAACGCCTGATCCCTGTCCTGCTGGCCCTGCTGGCCGTCTGCTCCTGTCGCCGTCCGGTGATGGAGGAGACGTTCGTGCGGGTCGCGGACCGGGATGCCCTCGGTTACTACCAGTTCCGGGTGGACATGGCTGATTCCACGCTGACCTATGACGTGGACCTGCTGGTCGGGATGGCCTGCACCGACACCGACTTCGCCGCTTTCCGCCAGCTGCCGCTGCGCCTTCAGTGGACGGCGCCTTCCGGACAGCCGTATGAGGAGACGGTCTGGGTGCGGCGCAAGGAACTGTCTGACAGCACTTTCTATGAGAAACACTTCTGGGTGGAATACCGCCATGACATCCGTCCCGCCGAGGCGGGAGAATGGAACCTGGCCCTGTCCATCCCGGAAAACATATCCAAACAGTTTGACATCACGGGGACGGGACTCCGCCTGACACGCCATGGGACACGGTAAACTGAAGAAATTCCTGGAGAACGAGACCTTCCGCTGCCTGCTGCAGCCGCACACGGAAGAGGTGGTGGACCTGGGCGCGGACGGACTTGTCCTGAAGGACCATCCGATCAAGGGCCATTGGAACGAGCGGATGTTCGCCAAGGCGCAGCCGATCGTGCTGGAACTGGGCTGCGGGCGGGGGGAATATACCATCGACTTGGCCCGGCGCAACCCCGGTTGCAATTACATCGGCGTGGACATCAAGGGCGCCCGGCTGTGGAAAGGTGCGAAATTCGCCACCGAGAACAACCTTCCGAACGTGGCTTTCCTGCGCACCCGCGTGGAATTCATCGAGGCGTTCTTCGCGCCCGGTGAGATCGCCGAGATCTGGCTGACCTTCTCCGATCCGCAGCTGAAGAGCGAGAACAGCCGGCTGACCTCCCCGCGCTTCCTGTCCCGCTACCGCAGTTTCCTGCAGCCCGGCGGCCTGGTCCACCTCAAGACCGACAGCCGTTTCCTCTTTGAATATACCCGTGCCGTCTGCCAGGTCAACGACTTGCCGGTCCTCAGCGCGACGACCGACCTGTATGCCACGGCGCCGGGGGACCTGTTCCCGGAGGGGACGATGCCCGCCGACCGGGTGGAGGCCCTCTATGAGGTCCGGACGTATTATGAGCGGCTGTTCATGGAGCAGGGCTACAAGATCACCTATCTGTGTACCCGGATCGACCGGGACGGGCCCTACCTCTGGCCGGGCGACGCCTTCGACGCCGATTTCTGGAAGGCGACCGAAGGACCCCGCCGCACCTACTGCCTGCCGGAAGGGTAATTCTTTACCTCTCTTTTATACCTTGTCGGGCAAGTCTTGTCCGTGTTTGGTTTGAGTTATTATGTATCATATGTAATACAAATTTCTCTGAAAAACCTTTGAATTACCGCCCTTAAAGCGTATTTTTGTTTCAGCCCCCTTTAAGCGTATTTTTCATTCTTGATGAAATGTAGGAATATGGTGGGGGACATCAGACATGAGAAAAGGGTTGATTCTCCCTTTTGTCTCGGTGAAAGGATCCGTTCGGTCATGCATGAGCGTGGCATCTCCGTATCGGAAGTGGCGAGCCGGCTCTGTTGCAGCCGTGAGAATGCCCATCGCATTCTTCGTCGAAGCAACATGGATTATCAATTGATCATCCGCATCTCAGACATCCTTGATCACAATTTCTTTTCCGATCTGGCGGATTTCTACGAAAGCCGGGGAAAGGTGTGACATATTGTGTCACATGTGACATATCATGTCACGCGTATCTTAGAAAATGCTTAATAAAACTCCTCATTTTTGTTCAGGTACCAAGGCGAATCCGAAAAGCCTGCAACAGAGTAGGAGGTCTTATTTGACAAGAATGCGTATGAAAAGGAATCAGAAGTTAAAACAAGCATGCTTTGTTTTCGGTGTTTCAGCAATTTTTATATTCTCTACGGCAGGATCATGTGGATCCTCCCCAGATAACCGTCCTCATATTAAAGATGTGTTCACGGAGAAAATGGACATTCAACTTGATCCGGTGTTTTTACGATATGATATGTCTACGTTCATCAACAACTGTCTGAGTTATGGTAATACGTATCCCGCGTCCGATCTTCAAGAACTTTATGACTACAACAATATCATGTCGTCATCGAGTTGGTTGAATTTCAACTCCCTTTTTAATAAGGCAGATGCATTCGCGGGCCCCGGAGCAGGGGCAAGTTTTAAGTTCACACAGCCGGATTGTCGGGAAGATATTACTGTCTCATTTAACAAATATGATGACAAGTTATGTACCCAGAATATAATATCGAATGCTCCAAGAATTAACAAGGTTCACTTCGTCAAGTTCTCTGCACACACAATTACAACAACGAGCAACGGCATTTACATCAAATGGAGCAAGGAATATACTGCAACGGGTCACGGAACGTATATGAAGATTGATGAGAAAGGAACGGTTGACTATCCCAATTATCTTTTTGCCTCTCGGACAAAAGGCGGGAATCAGATAGCTGTCCGGAAAATAGATGACCGTCTCGTTCCCATCGAAAACACAGTTTCGACAGAATTGGAGCCAGGATCTTATCGATCAAAACTGGTTGAGGAAAGGCCGGTTATCTCAGATGTCCTGGAACAGGAAGTATGTATTGGCGGTCGTGTAATGAGGGAGTGCAAGTGGGATGCACCGATGATTGTAGAACTGGAATTA
>JBGUXJ010000014.1:0-7743 GCA_045222055.1 Candidatus Cryptobacteroides sp.
GACCTGAACGCCCTGAACATCGACAAACGCGGAACCTCCCGCCTGAGCCTGCGCACCAGCGCCAACTTCAACCGGGTCGACGGGAACGACCTCATCGGCAACATCGACATCATGGACGTCCAGCTGACGGACATGAACGGGCATCACGATATCGGCGACATTTCCATCGCCTCCCACATCAACGACGATGTCAACCGGATCCGTCTCCAGTCCCGCTTTGCGGAAGGCACCTATGTCGGCACCGGCTTCATCAACGAATTCATCCGGGACATCCAGGACATCACGGTCCGCCGCGAACTGCCTTCCCTCTTCCGGCAGGAACCGGGAGAATGGGCCGGCAAGACCTACGACCTGCATTTCCAGACACATGACACCCAAGCCATCCTGGATTTCCTCAAGCCCGGCATCTACGTGGCGGATTCCACGGACATCCGGCTCCGCATCGACGCGGAAGGCTCCCTCAACGGAACGGTCCGGTCCCGCCGGATCGCCCTGGACGACAAATACGTCAAGGACATGGTCCTGACGCTCGACAATGACGGCGCGCTCAACGGCATCCTGACCGGCAGCGAGATCAACATCTCACCCGTCCAGGCCAGATCCAACCGGCTCGTCCTGCTGGCGGAGAAGGACCATGTCGGCCTCGGTTTCAGTTACGACAACGATACGGAACCGGCCAACAAGGGAGAAATCCTGCTGTCCGGCGAACTCAGCCGCTCTCCCAGCGACTCCCTGCTCATCCGTGCGGAGGTCCTGCCGTCCGCCCTGTACCTGAACGGGGATTCCTGGTCCATCAAACGATCGGACATCGGCCTGTACGGCCAGGATATCCGCATCGGAGACCTGACGCTGGACAACGGACTGCAACGGCTGCGGATCAACGGCGGTTACTCTCCCAGCCATGCCGATACGCTGCAGGTCGACCTGGACAATTTCGACCTGAATGCCGTCAATCCGTTCATCGGCGGGAACCTTTCCCTGCAGGGACAGGCCACCGGTGACGTCTGGATCGCCTCCCCGCTCAAGGAACGGCTTGCCATCCTGGCCTCCCTTGTCGTCGAGAACGCATCCATCGCGGGCGAGCCCCTCGGCACCCTGGAGGTCGGCAGCGACTGGAACGACGAACGCGGCGGCTTCGACGTCCGCATCCAGAACCTGCTCGACGGCAGGAGCAACCTCCACGCGGAGGCATTCATTCCTTCCTCCTTCAAGACAGCGGAAGGCTGGCTCGACCTCGACCGCCTGGACCTGACCTACGCGGAACCCGTGCTGTCTTCCGTCTTCAGCCGGCTGGACGGATATCTGTCAGGCGGGCTTGACTTCTCCGGCCCGCTGAATGCCTTGGAACTCAAGAGTCGGAATCTCCGGTTCGAAGATGCGATGCTCCGGGTCGCATACACGGACGTACCGTACTATGCCAACGGACCGGTGACGCTTTCCTCCAGCGGACTGGTGTTCGACGACGTGACCCTCCGCGACCGGTTCGGCGCCCGGGGAAGGCTCCGGGGCAGCATCAACTGGGACCATTTCAAGGACATGGCCCTGAACCTGGGCATCGACATCAACGAAATGGAGGCCCTGCACCTGTCAGAAAGCGCCGGGCAGGCGTTCTACGGAAATATCTTCGGCACGGGACGCGTGTCGATCACCGGCCCGCTCAACGCCATCCTGCTCGACGTGGACGCCGACACGGCGAAAGAAGGGGAATTCCATGTCCCGCTGGACGGCTCCAGCAACGCGAACACTTCCGACCTTCTGACCTTCAAGGAACCCGACCGGTATATCTACATCGACCCGTATGACCTGATGCGGAACAACGCCGAAGCCAAGCGGAAACAAGGCAACGACCTGACGGTCAGGATCCATGTCCGGCCGCATCCCTCCGTCACCGCCTTCATCGAAGTCGACAAGGAATCCGGGAACACGCTGAGCGGACACGGCAACGGCAACATCGACGTGGAAGTCAAGCCCAGCACTTCCCTCTTCACCATCAACGGCAACTACACCCTGACCGACGGTGTCTACCATTTCTCCGCCCTGAACATCGCCAAGCGCGATTTCACCATCCAGGACGGCAGTTCGATCAAGTTCGGCGGGGACATCATGGAAAGCGACCTCGACATCCAGGCCCTCTACCGGACCAAGGCATCGATCGGCACGCTCATCGCCGACACGACGTCCGTCAACACCCGCCGCAACGTGGAATGCGGGATCGGCATCACCGAGAAACTCCGGAATCCGCGCATCACCTTCAGCATCGAAGTTCCGGACCTCGATCCGACCACCCAGGCGCGTGTACAGGATGCCCTCAACTCCGAAGACAAGGTCCAGAAACAGTTCCTGTCGCTCCTGATTTCCGGCGGTTTCCTCCCGGACGAGACGTCCGGCATCGTGAACAACTCGTCCATGCTCAACAGCACCGTCATGGAAATCATGGCCAGCCAGCTGTCCAACATCCTGCAGAAACTGGACATCCCGATAGACCTGGGGCTGGACTACCAGCAGAGCGCCACCGGCAACGACATCTTCGACGTGGCCGTCAGTACGGAACTCTTCAACAACCGGGTCATCGTCAACGGCGTCATCGGCAACCGGCAATACCGGACCGGCTCCGCCAACCAGGAAGTCGTCGGCGACCTGGACATTGAAATCAAGCTGGACAAGACAGGCGCATTCCGCCTGAAACTGTTCTCGCACTCCGCCGACCAGTATACCAATTACCTGGACAACCTCCAGCGCAACGGCGTCGGCCTCACCTACCAGCAGGAATACAACAATTTCGGAGAATTCTTGCGGTATCTCTTCACCCCGAAGAAGAGACGTACCGTCGAGGCGGTCGAACCGGAGAAGAACCGGATCCGCATCGAAGCGCCCGAGGAAGAACCGGAAGGTGCTGAGGAACAACCGGAAACAGATTAAGCCATGGACTACGGAAAACTCTATCTCATTCCCTCCCCGCTCGGCGATACGCCGCCGGCCGACTGCATTCCTGCGCCGGTCCTGGAAAAGATCGGACAGATCCGGACCTACGTGGTCGAAGAAACCCGGACGGCACGGCGTTACCTGTCCGCCGCCGGATGGAAAGGACATGTCGGAGAACTGACGTTCCATGAACTCAACGAGCATACGGACCCGGCGGCCGTGGAAGGTTTCCTGCCGCTCTTCGCCGACGGCAATGACGTCGGACTGATCTCCGAAGCCGGTCTTCCCGCCGTGGCCGACCCGGGAGCCCTGCTGGTCGCCCTGTGCCACAGGCATGGCATCGAAGTGGTACCGTTCGTCGGTCCCTCCTCCCTGATGCTGGCCCTGATGGGCTCCGGACTCAACGGACAGTGCTTCGCGTTCTGCGGCTATCTTCCCGTCAAACCGGAAGAACGGCGCAAGGCCATCAAAGCCATAGAGAAACGCTCTGCTGCTGAACGGCAGACCCAAATCCTGATCGAGACGCCTTACCGCAATGATTCGCTGCTTGCCGACATCCTGGCCGTATGTGACGGGCGCACGCGCGTCTGTATCGCAGCCGACCTTACGCTGCCCGACGCTTTCATCCGGACCCGGACCGTCGCGGAATGGAAACATGAAAAACCCTTGATCGGAAAACGTCCCTGCGTCTTCCTGCTTCTCGTCTGACACCATGAAAATCGCCTTCCTTACCCTGGGCTGCAAGCTCAATTACGCCGAGACCTCCACGTATGAACGGGGATTCGTCGCGGCGGGATGCGAAGTGATTCCCTGGAACCGAACGGATGCAGACGTCTATCTCGTCAATACCTGCAGCGTGACCCATCATTCCGACGGGAAATGCCGCAACATCATCCGCAAGTGCCACCGGACGTCTCCCGGTGCCGCCATCGTCGTAACCGGCTGCTATGCAGAACTCAAGCGTGATGAAGTCGCCGCCATCGAAGGGGTCCGCCTGGTCTTCGGAGCCAAGGAGAAATCACGCGTCGTGACTGACACCCTCGCCCTGCTGGGCGGCGCGGAGGTCCGCACGGATGCGTCGTACAAGGAGCGCAGCATGGCCCAGGAATACAAGGCCATCTCTGCCGAAACGATGCCGGCCTTCTCGACCGGCGAACGGACCCGGTCCTTCCTCAAGGTCCAGGACGGCTGCAACAACTTCTGCGCCTACTGCACAGTACCTTATGCCCGGGGAGAAAGCCGCAACATCCCCATCTGTGAACTGGTGAAACAGGCCCGCTCGATTGCCGCCGAAGGCGTCCGGGAGATTGTGCTGACCGGCGTCAACACCGGCGATTTCGGCCGGACCACCGGCGAATCGTTCCTGGACCTCCTCAAGGCACTGGACGCCGTCGAAGGCATCGACCGGTACCGGATCTCCTCCATCGAGCCCAACCTCATCACGGAAGAAATCATCGACTGGATCGCCTCCGGGACCAAGTTCCTTCCGCATTTCCACATTCCCCTCCAAGTCGGAAACGACGAACTGCTTAGGAAGGTCGGGCGCCATTACGACACCGCCCTTTTCGCCGCGCGGATCGATTACATCCGCAGCCGGATGCAGCGGCCCGGCGGTCCCGAAGTCTTCTTCGGCATCGACGTGATCGTCGGACTTCCGGGAGAAACCGAGGAACTCTTCCTGCAGACCTACCGCTTCCTCGAAGAGCGGATCCGTCCCGCCTTCATCCATATCTTCCCGTATTCAAAACGGCCCGGCACCCGCGCCGCGACCATGCCGGACCAGGTCCCGGAACCCGTCAAGGCCGAACGTGTCGCCCGGCTGGAAGCCCTGTGCAACCAATTGCATGACAGTTTCGTCGCCCGTCACAAAGGACTGGAAGCACAGGTCCTTTGGGAATCCGATGAAAAAGGCGGAAAGATGGCCGGCTATACCGGCAACTACATCCGGGTCGAACGACCGTTCGATCCCGCCCGGATCAACACCATCGAAACGATTACCCTCTGATGGACACGAAACTGACTTTCTTCGGCACCGGGACATCCCAGGGCATTCCGATCATCGGATGCCAGTGCGACCGCTGCCGTTCGACCGATCCGAAAGACAAACGGCTGCGTGCTTCCGCGCTGGTCGAATACGGCGGACTGAAGATCCTGGTCGATGCCGGCCCGGATTTCCGCTGCCAGATGCTGCGCAGCGACACCCGTCACCTGGACGCTATCTTACTGACACACAACCATAAAGACCATACCGGCGGACTGGACGACGTCCGTTCTCTCAATTATATCGACCGCCGTGCGGTGGAGATCTGGTGCGAGCCCCTCGTCCTCCAGACCTTGCAGCGGGAGTACGGATACGCATTCGCCGAGGAGAAATATCCGGGATCTCCGGAATGGCATGTCCACCTGATCGACGAGCAGCCTTTCGTGCTGTATCCCGAACGGGAACCGAGGGAACTCACGTGGGTCCATGACGTCGGATACCGGTACAAACTGCCGGACGGACGGCTGGAGCCGACCGGCGAGATCATGTGCGATGCCGAGCGGGTCTCGGATCCGGCTTTCACCGGGCAGGAAAAAGGTTCACGGGGAGACGGAATCGAAATCATCCCGATCCGGGGGTATCACCATGACATGCCGGTACTGGGCTTCCGGTTCGGCGGGATCGCCTATATCACGGACATGAGCCGGCTCCCGGAAGAGGAACTGGCGAAACTGCAGGGGCTGGAACATGTCACCCTCAATACGGTGGGGTACAAACCGCACCATTCCCATTTCTCATTGGATGAAGCCTTGGCGCTCGCCGACAGGATCGGTGCCCGGCATACCTGGCTCACGCACCTGAGCCATACGTTCCCCTGCCATGAAGACTTCACACAGGAACTCGCGCGGCTCTGCCGGGAACGCGGCATCCGCTCGGACGTACGGCCTGCTTACGACGGGCTTGTGATTACTTCTGCTTCCTCAGACGATTGATGGCATTCTCGAGACTCTCGGACGGCTCGATGATGTTGTAATCCTTCCAGAAATCCGGATCCATGAATTCCTTCGCCTTGTTGTCGAGGATGTCCGTCGCACGGAACATCTCGCTGCGTTCGATGGGCGTGGCAGGTTCCCGCAGGTCGGTCACGACCAGTTCGTTGACGGAGGTGTAATTGGTCGAGAACAGCCGCCGCTTCCAGTCACAGGAGAATCGCATCGTAGAACGGAAATAACTGAGCCGGTTGACCTTTCCGTCAAAACGATAATTCACCAGGACGGACAGTTCCCGCGGCGTGAAACGAAGGGTGAACGGTTTGCGCACCAGCATCATGCGGGTGGCCTTGGCCTGGTCGCGCATGTCCAGGGAAAGTTCGATCCGCGTGAAGGAAAGCCGCTCCCGGTCAATATAGAGGGTGCCGTAATACAGCGGATACTCGACCTCCTCGCCCGGTGTCATCCGGATGACGAACTGGATCCGGTCGTCGATGGAGACGGGGGCCTCCATCACGAAATTGTAATGCCGGAGTTCCGCCGGCTCGAAGATGATCTCAGGATTCTTGACGATGTCGTGGCTCACCGCCTGCGTCGGACCGCCCTGCACCTTGATGCTCAGGGTGTCCGTCCGTTTCTGGCTCAGGAGGACACGGCTCTTTTCCAGTGCGGCACGATCCCGCAGGACACCCCTCCCGTAGGAAGACTTGTAGATGCGGGAAACGGCTTCGGAAATATAGGTGTAACGTTGCCGCTTGCGGATGGTCTCCCGGTAGAAACATTCCAGCAGTTCCGGTTCCGCACTGTAGTTTTCGGGAATCCGGTCGACGGCGGCCTCCACGATCTGGCGGGGATCTCCGGAAATGACGGTAGCAGGATCCAGCGCAAAGACTTCGGGTACCAGATAGACCATCATGTCGCCACGCGGGACCTGCTGCCGGACCGTACGGTACCCGACGAAGGAGAAGACGACCTCCCGGATGGGCTGGTCGGACTTGATCGTGAAAAAGCCGTCGGCATTCGTCACGGTGGCGAAATGCCGGTCCGGGACGGAAACATGGACGGACTCGAGTTCCTTACCGGTCTGCAGGTCCGAAACGGTTCCACGCACGGAATAGACCAACCGCAGCGAATCTGGCTGGGCTGAGAGGAGGACTGCCGGCAGCAGCAGTGCAACCAGAAGCAGCAACTTTTTCATGGCAAACCCTTTAGTCTGCCCAAAGATAAACAATTAAACGACAAACGGCAAGAGCATGCGGAGAGAATCTCATCCGAGCGGCGGAGGCACCGTACCCTCATCGACCATCCGGCGGAGAATTTCCGTCCATTGACCGGGCGCTTCTCCGTCCGGCATATCCATGGCCTCCCGCAGGTCGGCCAGGGTATAACGGCCCTCGAGGGCCTGGATCCGCGCCCGCAACCGTGCCTCCGTCGACAGGCGGTCCTTCCGGCAGATGTCACAGGTGCCGCAGTCCGCCGATTCCGTCTGGCCGAAATAGGCCAGCAGGAAACGGGAACGGCAGGTATCTTCCTCCGCGACATAATCCAGCATCGCCTGGCTGCGGGCATGGGCGCACTCCTGCAGCAGCCGGTATCGCTTGGGAGCCAGGGCCACATTGCCCGGTTCCAGCCGTTCATGATGCAGGAACAGGACATCCGACTGATCCTGCGGGATATAATTGATCAGGTGCTCCAGGGACAGGCGATACAGCAGCTGGCGGAGCGTCGGGACATCGGTCCCCACCGCCTGGGCGAACCAGGGCTCGTCGCTCTCGACGGCAAAGGAGAAAACCCCTTCGCAACGGCGCATCAGCGTTTCCAGCAGGAGTTCCATGCGCGGATCCGGCAGGG
>JBGUXJ010000015.1:0-17696 GCA_045222055.1 Candidatus Cryptobacteroides sp.
GGCAGCCCACCATGTTGCGATCATCTTTCTATCTTGCTTGAGTTCTTGTGGAAGGCCCACCCGGACCTTCCTGCAGCAAATATAGAAAGAATTTATCGAAAAACAATAATATTTTTAGAAAATTCAAAAAATTATTGCTCGGCGTTCGCCAAAGCCATCCCGGCTGCGTCCATATAATACAATTGTACGCGCGCATCCTTGGAAAGCGACAGGATGATTTCCCCGCCCGGGACGTTGTAATTGGCGACGAAAGTGGCGTTCCCGTGCTCGAGCGCCGCGATCGGATTGTTCTCCGCCAGCGGCGACGAAAACTGTTCCAGACTCATCTGCGGATCCCCGTAGCGGGCGTACAGTTTCATTTTCATGGAATTGTACTGGTTCTTGAGGGTTTCCCAACCCGACCGCTGCGGATAGGAGACCATGAGCATGTACACCTGATAGGTCTTCGGCGTGACCAGGATCGTCACCTCGGCTTCCTCGCCGAGCACCTTTCCATGCATGAACGGTTCCTGCTGGTCCTTGGACGAGAAACGGAAACCGTTGCGCCGCATGATCCGGGTAAAGGTATTGTATTCGCCCTCCAAGGACATCCCTTCGAAAGAGAGGTGGCCCTGGGCCGATGCCGCCAGTGCCAGAAGCAGGGCGGCCGCTGCGAGAAGAAGTCTTTTCATCATGAAACGGGGGTTACCGGCCACAAAACTACGAAAATCATGCAAATTATTAAAAATATCGTTTGCGATATAAAATTTTCGCCGTATATTTGCATCGCGAACGATATAAAAACAACATACCATGAAACAAGGAACTTCCATCTACGACTTCAAGGCAGTACGGAACAACGGCACCGAACTCGACTTCGCCGACTACAAGGGCAAAGTACTGATGGTCGTCAACACCGCCAGCAAATGTGGATTCACCCCGCAGTACAAGGGGCTCGAAGCCCTCTACCAGAAATATAAGGACCAGGGACTGGTCATCCTCGGATTCCCCTGCGACCAGTTCGCCCATCAGGAGCCCGGCAACGATGAGGAGATCGCCCAGTTCTGCGAGATCAACTTCGGCGTGACTTTCCCGCTGATGAAGAAGGTCAATGTCAACGGCGCCGACGCTGACCCGGTATTCAAGTTCCTGAAATCCAGGACCCGCGGCCTGCTCGGCAGTTCGGTCAAATGGAACTTCACCAAATTCCTGGTCAGCCGGGACGGCTCCCGCATCGAGCGCTTCGCGCCCGTCACGACCCCGGAATCCCTGGACAAGAAAATCGCCGACTGGCTGGCCGAATAACATGCACGAGGCGCTCAAACTGGAAAACCAGCTCTGCTTCCGGTTCTATACCGTCAGCCGGCTCATCACCCAGGCCTACGGTCCGCTGCTGGACCGGCTGGGGGTGACGTACCCCCAGTACCTGGTCCTGCTGGTCCTCTGGGAGCAGGACGCACAGCCGGTCAACGACATCGCCCGCCGGCTGGTGCTGGAGACCAACACGGTCACCCCGCTGCTCAAGCGGATGGAGACCGAAGGGCTCGTCCTGCGTACCCGCGGCACGGCCGATGCCCGCCAGGTGATCGTCTCACTGACGGACAAAGGACGTGCGCTGGAAGAAGCCGCCAGGGACATTCCCGCACAGATGGGTGCACGTTACACCTGCAACCGGCTGGCTCCCGGCAAAGTAAAGGAGATGACCGGAATCCTGGACGACCTGATCCGGACGCTGAAATAAATCCTCGCACCGCTTCTTGCGACGCCGTGGGCCAACCCCCCAAAGGGACGTGTTTCACAACCTCTTGAAATTCAGTATAATATGCAAAAGACCTTCGCCATTTTAGCGAAGGTCTTTTGCATAAATTACTAACTGACAATCTGTTACAAATCACGCCATGCAACAGCAGCGTCAGACTTACGGCATCTGCTGCAGGCCGAGATCCTTGAAGGTACGGTCGGCCGGGCGGTCCGGCAGCGGCTTGCGGGTCTTGATCTGCTCGAGCGCGACTTCGACGGCCTTCAGCAACTGCTGGTCGATGCCGGCTTCCTCCTGGACCGGATCATTGTCGATCACGATGTCCGGATCGACGCCATGGTTCTCCACGATCCAGTTGCCTGTCTTGGCGTCATAGTTCGTGAAGAACGGCACGCGCACGTCGGTTCCGTCCATGTACGGCAGCGAACCGCTGATACCTACGATGCCGCCCCAGGTCCGGGTACCGATGATGGTTCCCAGGCCGGTCGCCTTGAAACTCCACGGGAAGAGGTCGCCGTCGGAGCAGGAATACTTGTCCACCAGCAAGACCTTCGGTCCATGGTGCGTACCCTCCGGGATGGTCCCGTTCAGGGTGGAGCCACGGCGCATGGTCATGCGATAGACATCACGCTGAAGCCGTTCGATAATCATCGGAGAGACGTTGCCGCCGCCGTTGGAACGGTCGTCGATGATCAGCGCCTCCTTGTCCAGCTGCGGATAATAGTAGCGGACGAACTCGTTCAGACCGTCGGCGCTCATGTCCGGGATATAGATGTATCCCACCTTGCCGCCGGACTTCTCGTCCACGGTCTTGATGCACTGCTGCACCCATTCGAGGTGGAACAGCGGATCCTCGTCGGCGATCGGCTTGATCACGACCTTGCCCGCCTTCTCGAACGTCAGTTCCGTCAGGACACCGGCCTTGCCCACCAGCAGTTTGTAGATATTGTCCACGTCTTTCAGCGGCTGGCCGTCGATCGCCGTGATCACGTCGCCTTCCTTCACGCCCAGGCCCGGTTCGGTCAGCGGGCTGCGCAGGTTCTCGCTGTACGGAGCACCCGGCAGGATATGGTCGACACGGAAACCGTTTCCGGACTTGCTCAGCACGGCTCCCAGCAGGCCCATCGGGACGCGCTCCGGTTTCGGATACTCGCCGATGGTCACATAGGCATGTCCGCTGGCCAGTTCGCTGATCATCTCGCCGATGATGTAGTTGACATCCATGCGCGTACGGGCGTACGGCAGCAGGACGGCATATTTCTCCTTGACCGCCTTCCAGTCACGGCCGTGCATGTTCTGCACATAGTATCCGTCGCGGAACGCACGCCAGACCTCGTCGAAGAGCTGCGGCCACTCCTGGCTGAAATCGACCGTCGCGACCATGTTGCCGAGTTCCGCCTTGTCCGAGAAATTCATCTTCGGCCCTACGGCGGCCGTCATCAGGGCGCCGTTCCGGAAGGTCCAGGCCTTCTTGTCGCCCGGCCGGTAATTCACCTGCCCGTCTGCAGCGTCATCGGCCTTCTGCGTCGCGAAATCGAAGACACGGGTCTTGCCGGAAGCATTGAACCACAACTTCTTGCCATCGCAGTAGAAGCGGCGGCCGCTGACCGGGAGCTTGATGGTCCGTTCCACGATGCCGTCCGGATCGAAGCGGACTTCCACCGGACCTTCGGCCTTTTCCTCCTTGCCCGGCTGGGCCGGCGTACCGTCCTTGGCGATCAGCGGGGAAGGCGTATCCTTGGAGAGCATCGCCATGTAGACACCGCCCATGTTGCCGTAGGCATAGTTCCACTCCACGCTGCTGTAGGTCGGAGTCAGGTCACGGTCCTCCGTGAAAATCAAATACTTGCCATCGGTGGAGAAGGTCGGGGAACCGCTGTTGTACCAGCGCTCGGTGACGGGATATTCCTTGCCGGCGGCGAGGTTGTAGAGATAGACGATGTTCATCTCGTTCTTCGCCGGACGGGTATAGGCGAGCCACTTGCTGTCCGGGGAAATCTGGATGTTCATGAACTCGGCCTCCGGATTCTCCAGAATGGTCCGCTTCGCATGGGAAGCGACATCGACCTCCACGATCCGGTTCTTGCGGTCGGTGTAGAAGATCTTCCGGCTGTCCGGAGAGAACTGCAGGGAACGGATGTAGGTGTCATTCCCCTTAGTGATCATCTTGGCTTCGCCGCCTTTTTCGACGTCATAGAGATAGACCTCCGTCTCGCCGCTGCCGTCGCCGATCCAGGCGATCCACTTGCCGTCCGGGCTCCAGTCGGCGCCGCGGTCGTTGGATCCCGGGGTGCGGCTGAGGTTGCGGGTCACGCCCGGGCCCACCGGCACGTCGAAGACTTCGCCGCGGGCGGTCACCACGAAGCGACCTCCGTCCGGGGAGATCGCCGCGGAGCGCATGGAGACATGGCGCTGCTCCGTACGGCCGTAGACCGCATCCGTCGCCAAGGTGATGTGCAACTGCTCGCTCCGACGGGTGGCCGGATCGAACTTATAGATGTAACCGCCGTTCTCATAGACGATTACCTTTCCATCCGTGCTCGGGAACTTGACATCGTACAGGTCATGGTTGGTGACCTTCTCGGTGCGCCGGGTCTTGGTATTGTAGGAGAACAGGTTCATGATGTTGTCCCGGTCGGAGGCGAAGAAGATCTCGTCGCCGATCCACATCGGGAAAATGTCCTGGGCGTCGTTGTTGGTCACGTTCTCGACTTTCTTCGCCTTGGGATCCCAGACCCATACATCATCCGCCATGCCGCCGCGGTAGTATTTCCAGGTACGGAACTCACGCATGACACGGTTGTACGCCAGCTGCTTGCCGTCCGGGCTCCAGGAGCAGAAACCGCCTTCAGGCAGCGCGACACGCTGGGGCATGCCGCCCTGGGGCGAGACCGTCCAAAGTTTTCCATGGAATCCGTCGCCGGTACGGTTGCGGTAGGTGATGGATTTCCCGTCAGGGGTCCACGCCAGGACCATGTTGTTCGGGCCCATGCGGTCGCCCAGGTCGTCACGGCCGTTGGTGGCGGTCCAGGTCACGCGGAAGGGCTCTCCGCCGCCGGCGGGAATGGTGTAGACTTCCCGGTTGCCGTCATATTCGCCCGTGAAGGCGATGGTCTTGCCGTCCGGAGAATAGCGGGCGAAAATCTCAAAGCCCACATGAGAGGTCAGGCGACGGGCCTGTCCGCCGGAAAGCGGAGCGGTCCATAGGTCACCGGCATACGTGAAGACGACTTCCCGGCCGTTGGTGGCCGGAAAACGGAGGAGGCGCGCTTCCTGCGGCTCCTGGGCCAGCGCTGCCGTGCTGAGGACGGCGGCCAGCGCAATCGGGATCAACTTTTTCATATCTCGTTATCCTTTGGTTGTTTACAACTTACTTAAAATCCCCTGGATCTGCTCGCCGAGACCGATGGTATAGCCCTGCGACGAGAAATAGACCTTGTCGAAGGTATCGCCGATGATGAAGACGGGCAGGTTCCCGGAAGGCAGGTTGAGGTTGTCCTTCAGCGTCTGCAGGACCTGTCCGTCCGCATCGACGGCGAAGCGGACCGTGGACGGAAGCGTTCCGTACCGGTTCTCCGCCATCTCTTTCTGCAGCCGGTCCAACTGGGCCTGGTCCGTGCAGAACAGCACGACCGGACGTCCCCACTTCTCAAAGGCATCCCGCACCTTCGCGATATCCCGGAGGGCATGATTAGTCGGCTCTTTCCCGACTTCGAGCACGCCGGTGACATAGAACCCGCGGCCCAGGTCAGGGACCAGGGTGTTCGGGAAGGTGCCGATGACGGAAACGGCATCCGCCGCTTCGCGCAGCACCAGGTCAAGCGTCGTCGTCTTCCCCTCTTCGATGGTAAAGATCTGGGCGCGGACCGGGACGGATCCGTCGGAAAGACGGTTGCCCGCTACCAATATATAGGTACCCGTATCCAGATTCGTTCCGTCGCGGAAGACATTCTTCCAGCCGACGCCGCCACCCATGTCGACCTGTCCCTCGTCGAAGGAAAGCAGGTCCGTGCGGCCGTCCTTGATCTTGCTGACCGTGAAATGGCTGTAATACTGCGGATCGTCGACCGCCTTGATCGGAGAATACCGGAGCACCAGGGTTCCCTGCGGGGCGACCGTCTGGCTGGCGGCTTCGAAGTCCACGTCCACCCAAGCGTCGCCGGACTTGTACTGGACCTTGCCGGTCACCGGGTCGATCCGGGCGTCGATGCCGAGAGTGCGCGCCACGCTGACGAAGAAGACGTCACGGGAATTCTTGAAAGCGAGACCGCTCCGGAATACACCGGCGGGAGACTGGGGTATCTGCCAGGCCGTCGGATCCTCCAGGACGGTGACACGGTCACGGGTCCATTCGATCAGGGCCTGCGGATCTTTCAGCGCGCTCTTCTGCTCCCTCGTCAACTCCTTGTTGAAGAAAGACTTGTAAGGAGTGAGGAATTCGTTGGCGACACGCGGCCCGAGGATGGCCTGACTGGCGTTGTAACTGTCCATCAGATTCTCCATCGTAATGTCGTGCAGGTCCTTCCAGCTCAGACTCTCGAGCAGGGCCATCGCCCGCTCCTTGTCTTCCGACTTGTCCAGGAAGGACTTGATGGTCCGCCAGTTGCCGCGGGCGCGCTCGATTGCCATCGCCTCGAAACGGCCGTATCCCCGCGCCTGCAGGGAATCCCGTGAGGCAAATGTCGCTTCATACGCATGGCGGAGCGAATCCTCCCGGGCGAAACGCCGCTGGTTCTCCGCCTGCTGCTCTTCGGTCTGGTCCGGCAGGTTGTAATGCTCCGGAGGAGGAACGATGTCGATGGCCTGCGGATCGAAGGATGGCTGGTCGGAAATCGGGATGGTCACCTCTTCGTCGGCGCCGAAGCGGATCCGGGCGAAACCGTATTTCCCGTCCTTGGATGCCCAGGCGAGCATGTCGCCCTTTCCGGCAGTCAGGAAGGTCCGCCCCTCCGCATCCGTATATTTCTTGACGGCGGGATAGAACTCTGCATAATTATAAATCATGAAATCGACGCAGGCGTCCGCGACAGGAGCGCCGGCTTCGTCCACCACGCGCAGGTCGGCCCGTGCCGTCTCGGCATAGTTGTCTATCAGGTTGATCTCGGTGAAGTTCGGACCTTCCAGCATCACTTCTTCCGGTCCTTCGTAATGGCCGAAGACCTTGGTGTGCATCAACAGGCCACGGCTGGCCGGTGCGTTGAACCAGCCCAGGTCCAGCACGGCTTCGGGTTCGCAGGCGCCCAGGAAATGCCACTCACCGTCGGCCCAGGCTTCCACCCAGGCATGGTTGTCGTCGGTGTGGGCCCAGCGTGGCGTATAGACCTGACGGGCAGGAATGCCGACCGAACGGAGCGCGGCGACCGTGAAGGTCGATTCCTCGCCGCAGCGGCCCAGCGCGTTGCACATCGTCGCGAGCGGGGAACTGGTCCGCGCGTCGGACGGCTGATAAGAAACCTTCTCATGGCACCAGTGGTTGACCTCCAGGATGGCATCCGTCATCGAAAGGCCTGCCACCCGGGGCTTCAACTCCTCGAAAAACACCACCCGGGAGGTATCCAGGTTCTCGTTGTTGACCCGGATGGGCAAGACGAAATGACGGAAGATCATTTCGGGGATTTTCCGCCCCCATTCCATCTCCTCGCGGGCCCGGAAAGAAGCCCGGATATTTTGCAGATAATAATCTGTGGGATAGTCCGTTACATCTGCCAGCGGCATATAGGCGTACAAGAACTCCAGGGCTTCTCTTTCAGCGGTCGTAATTTTATCGTCGTTAACATAACCGCTGTTATTTACAAGGGTTTTATTTCCGTAATCCACCGCCAGGAACGGGCGAAGGGCGCCATTATGGTCGCTCATGCGGCGATGCAGGGCCTTCCGGACCGTCGCCCGGTATGAGGAGTCGGAAATGAAGTGTTCGCCACTGTCACAGGCGCTCAGCAGAAGCAGGGCTGCGGCGAATAAAACGAAAAAATTCTTCATAGTTATTCCTGTTTACGTCCAAAGATAACGAAAAAATCCACAGGATAATGACTATCTTTGCATAAAATATAATACCAGCCATGCGCTACAGTGTCATCGTTCCGGTCTATAACCGCCCCGACGAAGTGCGGGAACTGCTCGAAAGCCTCTGCGCCCGGCCACGGGAGGATGTCGAAGTCCTGATCGTGGAAGACGGTTCCGCCGTTCCGTGCGATGAGGTGGTCCGCAATTATGAAGACCGGCTGGACATCCGCTATTTCGTCAAGCCCAACTCCGGACCCGGACAGACCCGGAATTTCGGCGCGGAACGAGCCCGGGGCGAATGGCTGATCATCCTGGACTCGGACGTCATCGTCCCGGAAGGATATTTCGACGCGGTCGATGCGGAACTCCGGCGGGAAGACACGGACGCCTTCGGCGGGCCGGACCGCGCACACAAGGATTTCACGCCCGTCCAGAAGGCGATCAACTATGCCATGACCTCTTTTTTCACGACCGGCGGCATCCGCGGCGGCAAAAAGAAACTGGACAAGTTCTATCCCCGGAGCTTCAACATGGGGATCCGCAGGGAAGTGTACAACACGCTCGGCGGTTTTTCCAAGATGCGGTTCGGCGAGGACATTGACTTGAGCATCCGGATTTTCCGGGGCGGCTACCGGTGCCGGTTGTTCCCGGAAGCCTGGGTATGGCACAAACGTCGCACGGACTTGAAGAAATTTTTCAAGCAGGTGCACAACTCCGGTATCGCACGGATCAATCTCTACATGAAGTATCCGGACACTCTGAAGATCGTCCACTTGCTTCCTGCAGCGTTCACGCTTGGGTGTATCTTCCTGATTCTCTGTTGCTTCATAACACCATGGGCCCTCCTGCCCATCGGGTTGTTCGCCTTGCTTGTCCTCGTGGACGCCTCCTGCAAGGAAAAGAGTCTCCGGATCGGCTTCCTGTCGGTCGCGGCGTCGTTCGTACAACTCTTCGGCTACGGTTCCGGATTCCTGCGTGCCTGGTGGGAGCGCTGCGTGCTGGGACATGGGGAAATCGAGGCGTTCAAAAAGAACTTCTACAAGTAGATTTGTCCCATTATTCCAAATGTTTATATGTTCTTCCCAATGTTGCAAATCGGGAAGAAATCTTTTCTTTGTTGCCTAAAACTATGTAAATTAGAAGAACAAAAACGCACAAACCCATAACAAAACACACAGTGATATGAAAAAAATCCTTACTGTAATCGCAACGCTCTGCATGGTCGCAGGCGCCCTGCATGCCCAGGAACTGGCGAACTTCAACTTCGGCGGCCGCGGCCGTCCCGTCGTTTCCCCTGAAATCCAGGGCGACAGCGTCACTTTCCGTCTGAAAGCCGACTATGCCACCTACGTGAAGCTCAGCGGCTCCTGGATGCCGAACCCCTACGGCGGCAGCATCGACATGCGCCGTGGCGAAGGCAATGTCTGGGAAGTGAAGGTTCCGCTTCCGTCCCCGGAAATCTACACCTACAATTTCATTGTTGACGGTGTCTCCGTCAATGACCCGCAGAACATCCAGGTCCAGCGCGACGGCACCCGTTTCCTCAACATGCTCATCGTCCCCGGCGAGCGCACGGAGAACTACAACGAGGCCAACCACCGTGGAACCGTCAGCCACCCGTGGTATGACAGCAAGATCCTCGGTCTCAACCGCCGTCTGACCGTCTATACCCCTTACGGCTACGAGAACAACCCCAAGAAGAAATATCCGGTGCTCTACCTCCTCCATGGTGCAGGTGGTGACGAAGAGGCCTGGACCAGCATGGGCCGCGCCGCCCAGATCCTCGACAACCTGATCGAGAAGGGCCTTGCCGAGCCGATGATCGTCGTCATGCCGAACGGTAACGGCAACCAGCAGGCCGCCGGTACCCTCAACCTCCCTGTCAAGCAGCAGCAGTTCGACCGCAACGCCATGCAGAACATGCCTGAGGCCGAGCGCAACCGCATGATGAACGGCTATGTCATGAGCCTCTGCGAGGAAATCGTCCCGTTCATCGAGAAGAATTTCCGCGCCATCCCGAAGCCGGAAGCCCGCGCCATCGCCGGTCTGTCCATGGGCGGCGGCCACACCATCACGGCCTCCAACCTCTATCCGGCCATGTTCGACTACATCTGCCCGCTCTCCGCTGCAGGCAGCGCCACTCCGGAGCAGGTCGCAACCCTCAAGAAGGCTGGCGTGAAGCTCTACTTCCTCGCCTGCGGTAACACCGACTTCCTCTTCCAGGGTTCCCAGAACCTCGACAAGACCCTCACCGAGCAGGGCCTCGACCACATCTTCTTCGTTTCCGACGGCGGCCACGTCTGGGCCAACTGGAGACTCTATCTGAACACCTTCGCCCCGAAGCTCTTCAAATAGTTGACATACAATGAAGAAGATTCTTGCAATCTCAGCATCGCTCCTGCTCATGGCAGGGGCGATGTCTGCTCAGGAACTCGCCAACTTCAATTTCGGCGGCCGCGGAGCCCGCGTCGTCTCCCCGGAGATCCAGGGCGACAGCGTGACCTTCCGCCTCAGAGCTGACTACGCCACCCTTGTCCGCCTCAGCGGATCCTGGATGGAGAACCCCTATGGCAACGGCGTTGAAATGCGCCGCGTCGAGAACAACGTGTGGGAGTACAAGTGCCCGCTTCCGTCCCCGGAGATCTATACCTATAATTTCATCGTGGACGGCGTCGCCGTGAACGACCCGCTGAACATCCAGGTCCAGCGTGACGGTACCCGCTTCCTCAACATGCTCATCGTCCCGGGCAAGCGCACCGAGAACTACGGCGAAGCCAACCACCGCGGTACGGTCAAGTACATGTGGTATGACAGCCAGAGTCTCGGCCTGAACCGCCGCATGGTCGTCTATACCCCGTACGGCTACGAGAACAACCCGAAGCAGAAGTATCCCGTCCTCTACCTCCTCCATGGCGGTGGCGGCGACGAGGAAGCATGGACCAGCATGGGTCGCGCCGCCCAGATTCTCGACAACCTGATCGAGAAGGGCCTGGCGAAACCGATGATCGTGGTCATGCCGAACGGCAACCCGGGCCAGCAGGCCGCGGCGACCCTGAATCTCCCGACCAAGCAGGCCACCGGCCAGAACGCCTATGTCAACAGCCTCGTGAAGGAAATCATCCCGTTCGTTGAGAAGAACTTCCGCGCCATCCCGAACCGCAGCGCCCGCGCCATCGCAGGCCTGTCCATGGGCGGCGGCCACACCCTCAGCGCGACCGCGCTCTATCCGGGAACCTTCGACTACATCTGCCCCCTAAGCATCGGCAGCCAGCGCTCCGACCAGCTCGACCAGCAGCTGCAGGGCATCAAGAAGGCCGGATACAAGCTCTACTGGTTCGGCTGCGGCAACACCGATTTCCTCTGGGAATCCGCCAAGCAGCTTGACGCCGCCCTGACCGCCAACGGTCTGGACCACACCTTCTATGTGTCCGACGGCGGCCATGTCTGGGCCAACTGGAGACTCTACCTCAACACCTTCGCCCAGCTGCTCTTCAAATAGCGCCCCCGCTCTGCAGGTCTCTCGATGCCTGCAACGCAAGTGATTGAGTAATAACAAAATAATAAAATCAAGGACGTCGATTGGACATCCTTGATTTTATTATAACACTGAGTGCCAGCAAGTTGCGTTGCAGGCACCAGCAACTATTTGAACGCCCGCTGCGCGAACTCGGTCAGATAGACACGCCAGTTGCGCCAGATGTGGCCGCCCGGGGTCTCGCGGTACTCGTACGGATAACCGTTGGCATCCAAGAACTTGCGGAGGCTTTCGTTGGCATTGTACAGGAAGTCGGTCTCACCGATGGCGATGTAGTACAGGCTCGGCTTTGCGGCGAACAACGCTTTCATGCGGGCCTGGAATTCGGCATTCTGGGCAGAAGACTGATTGAAACCGGCCTGCATGCTGGTGCCCGGGATGGAAACGGCCGCGGAGAAGAGACCGATGTACCCGAACTTGCCCGGATTCAGCAGGGAGGTCTGGAAGGAATGGCCGCCACCCATGGAAAGACCGCAGATCGCCGTGTTTTTCGGGCCGGTCAGGACGCGGTAGTGGCTCTCGACATATTTCATGATGTCGCCGAAACTCTCCGGCATACCGGCCTTTGCCGGCGGGAAGCCCGCACCGCCGCTCATGCTGGTGGCGTACATGCCTGCAGACCACTCGCCCGGAGCCGCGGAGGTGTTGGTGTTGCCGTTCGGCATGACCATGATGCACGGCTTGACCTTGCCGGCCGCGATGAGGTTGTCCAGGATCTGGGCTGCACGGCCGAGATTCGGCCACGCATCCTCGTCACCCCCTGCGCCGTGAAGTACGTAGAGGACAGGATACTTGGTCTTGTTGCCCGGGGTGTCATAGCCGGCCGGCGTATAGATGGTCAGGCGGCGCTGCAGCCCGAGGGTCGGGCTGTCATACCAGACCTTCGCCACGTCGCCATGGGGAACCTTGTTGACGCTGTACAGGTCGCCTTTGTCACCCTTTTCCTTGGTGACAATCAGGATGTTGGACCAGGTCGCCACGTCGCGGTACATGTAGATGTTGGACGGATCGAGGGTCGTGGTGCCGTCCACCTTGAAGACATAGGAATAAAGTTCCGGCTCCAGCGGAGCGGTGGTGTACTCCCACACGCCGTTCCGTTCTGTCATATCGACATTGGTCGGACGTTCCATCCGCATGCCGTTCATGTCGGCATAAACCGGCGGGATGATGTCGCCCATGATCTGGACGCGCTTCGCCTTCGGGGCAATCAGGCGGAAGGTAACGGTGCCGTCCGGATTGATTTCCGGGGATTTGGCGGTCTGTCCGCCCATCAGGGACTGCTGCGCGAATGCGCTTCCGGCGACCAGGATCATGGCCGCCGTCACAGAAAGAAGTTTCTTCATATCAAAGTGCTTGTTTTCAATGATTTACTCTGCCCATTGACGGCAAAGGGCCTCCAGTCCTTCCCGGTCGGTCGGCGCTTTCTTGTTGGCCTTGAACCAGGCCTCGATCTCGTCTTTCTTGCCGGGGAAACATTTCTGGAAATTCTTCTTGGTAGGGGTCATGACTGCGCCGGACTTGTACAAATAGCCAATCTCTGTCATCCGGTACGGAAAATCCCGGACCTCATTCAGGTTAAAGATCATTCCGTCTGCAGAGAGGGAACTGATTTCCGTGACAGACGTGGTCTGGGATTCCATTCCATAAGCCCCACGTTTGCTGTCACTCATGACCAGGACTTCCCGCTTGACAGCGATGCCGACGTCTCCGGAAAGCGGACATACCCGCAGGAACATGTCGTTGAGATGCAGGAACGTCACCCCGTCGATTACGACCTGTACCACACTGCCGGGATTTTCCAGCGCCAGTTCCACGCCCTTGCTGTCCTTGAACCGGATGGAATTGTCCAGGGCGCAGATGTTGAGGAGCCCCTGCCCCGGAGCCTGGTCACGATAGATGACCGTTCCCCGGCCGAATTTCGGCATCAGGTAGAACACCTCTTCGGGAATGCTGAGGCCCTCCTGGGCAGACAGGGACGCGACGGCCGTCAGGACGGCGGCGACGCAAAGCAGGATTCGTTTCATAGACGTTTCATTTTGACCCGTTTGCTGCAAAAAACATGCAAGGAGAAAAAATGGGCCGGGGCGAACCCCGGCCCAAACTAGTCAGGCATATCTAGTTCCAGTCTTCGTCTTCGATCTTTTCGAAAGTGGTGAAGTCCTCGGAAACCTTCCAGACGTTCGCGTAGTTGTACGTCGCGTTCGCATTCACGGTACCATCCGGAGTGAAAGCCGAATCGTGATGTACGACACCGATGATAAACGGTGTCATATCCGAAGGCATGCCGGCATTGAACCAGGCACCCCAGTCATACTGAGGCTCATCGTAGGCCGGCTGCACGGAACCGTGGGCGGCCATGGCGGCAACACGCAGGAAATGCGGCTGCTTGTACCGGAATTCGGAATTATTCTCTCCCTTGTCGGTCAGGACCGTACTGATACGCAACTCAAGCTCTTCGCCGACGGTGGCACCGCTGATGACAGCGGTCTTGTCCGTTGCATTGTTGTGGTTCTTGCACACGAAGCGGTCGGGAGCGATCAGCAGATAAACGTTGATGCCGTTGGTCTTGGAAGCGTCGCCGTGCTCAACTTTGCACGTGGCCACGATTTCCTTGGTAGCAGCGTCATATCTGAACTTGACATCCTTTATACGCGCATACGGAGTAACGGTGAAATCGTGGGTATTGGAACCCTTTGAAATCTTGAACTGCTCCGTAGTGGGATAGAAGTTGTTGTTCTGCGAAGTTTCGAGGCGATAGTCGCCGGAGAAAACGAGATTGTTGGTATAGGTACCGTTAACGCGGGCATACCATGTCATGGCAGCGGGTGCGAAAGTACCTCTGGAGGGCTCGAAATTCTCTTCGTAGACAGGAAAGCCATAGTTGTCAGGCACGCCGAACTGGACCGGCTCATGGGTTGCGGAATCCAGGAACTTGCCCGAGATGGTGGCATCGTAACCGTCCAGGTTGTCGAATTCAAACCAGTCACACGATACGGCCATCAAGAGGATGGGTAAGAGATATAGTATCTTTTTCATGTTTAGTAGCAAATTAGATTACTCCTGAATCGGGTTCTTTTCAATATTGTCCTTGCTCCAAGTGCCGATTGAATCGTAGTATAAGCGGTAGTCATTGATGTACAGACCGTTATTGGACTGGTTTACGTCTCCGTGAATAACATTGGCACGAACGAAGATATACTTCGGCGTACCGTCCCGGAGATCCAGCGTCGGCACCAGGGCGTGTTTGCGCACTCCGTTGTTGGCACCGAAGACGAATGCACGGCGGCGGAGCAGCGTATAAGGAAGGTCGTTCTCGAAAGCGAGTTCGACACGACGCTCATGCAGGACGTTCTCGAGGGTCAGTTCCACGTTGTCCGTGAAAGCGGCGCGGTGGCGGATGTCGTTGAGGTACTGCTTCGCCTTGGCCTGATCACCTTGTCCGCTTTCGACGACAGCCTCGGCATAGTTCAGCAGGACCTCGGCATAGCGGATGTCCGGCCAAGGATTGGTCGTGTACTGCTGTGCCTGTGCAGGGTCGAGGAACTTGGCGATACCGAAACCAGTGTTGTACCAGTTACCGCCGTTGGAGTCATTCATGCTGTAGAAACCGGAGAAATTGGCTTCATTCGGATCACCATACATATAGTATTTCTGTCCGCCGGCTTCGTAGGCAACGTCTTTCTCTCCATAGAACTTGGCATTACCCTCGGTGTCAATGACACCGCCCTGGATGAGAATCTTCTCATTGCGGAAGGTAGCTCCGGGATACACCACATGGGCCTGGAAGCGGGCATCCTTGTTTGCGAACGGAGCGGCCAGGTCATTGTATTTGATATAGTCGGTCTCGGTTGTAAAGCCCGCCTGTTTGTCCTGGCCCAGGTTGATGACATAAGCGTCCTCCACACCATCGTTGCGGGTCTTGACGGTGCCGTCGGTCCTGCTACGGTTCGAGGCAGGGTTGACGTAGTCGTCGAAGGCATCCACAAGGTCGAGCGTAACGCAATACCGGCCGAACTGCCAGCCGCCGCCATCCGCATGGACCTGATGGGGAGAATTGCCATAGTCAAAACCGTTGCTGGCTGTCGGCTGGCCGGTCTTATAACTGCGTCCGAAGATAAATTCTTCATCGTGACGGGCGAGGAACAGTTCCTGAAGATTCTTCTTGGCCGCATCGACGCTGGCAGGATTGGTGCCACCATAGAGACGATACTTATCAGAACTGATTACCTTGTCTGCCGCATCAATGGCCTTCTTGTAATATGCATTGGCATCCGCCGCGATCATTTTCGTCAGGCCCTTGCTTACGGCCACATATCCGTTGTCGATGGGCGCCTTGCCCCAATACTTGGAAACCGATGCCGCAAAGAGGGCCGCACGGGATTCCAGGGCATAGGCCGCGTACTTGGTAGCGCGGTATTCGCCGTCACTGCGGGTATCAGGGAGAAGCTGGGCCGCGGTTTCGAATTCGTCAATCACGAAATCCCAGGTATCTTTTTCGGTGCTTCTCGGGACGTACAGCCCGCTCACATCCTCACCGCCGTCATATTTATCGTCAAGCGGTTCGGTAACGATAGGGACACCGCCGAACCTACGGACCATGCCGAAGTAGATATAACCGCGCACGAAGTGGACTTCGCCCAGCATCGCGTCACGCACTTCCTCGCTGATGACGCCCCTGTCATAAGCATCGGGGATCTGGGTGAGAAGCTGGTTGACGGAACGGATATGGGTGTAATCCCAGTCACCGGAACGGTTGATACCATAACTGGTGGAGTGGGCGTCGGTTGCGTCGACCGTACTCTTGTCCATCGTACTGAAGGAGTCGTAAGGGATGTAACCATAGATTGAAGCGAGCAGACGCGTGAGACCCGTCTCGGAGGACGTAAGGTCCGATTCACTCATTCGGGTGAGGTCTCCTTCCAATCCATCAAAAATCTTCCCGCAGGAGACGATGCCCAGGGTGAGGATCGAAACGCAAATGTATGTAAAAATTCTTTTCATATGGCTTGCAGATTAGAAGTTGATGTTCACACCGAAGCTGTAGGTCTTGATAAGCGGGTTACCGCCACCGCCGATCCAGCCCATGCTTCGTTCAGGATCATAAGGCTTGAGCAGTTTGTTGCAGATGGTCAGCAGATTGGTGCCGCTGACATAGAAACGCGCCTGGCGCAGGCCGATCTTTGACGTGAGTTTGTTCGGCAGGGTATAGCCGATCTCAAGGCTCTTGAGTCGCAGGTACGCGGCGTTCATCCAGTTGTACGGCTGGGTGCTAGCATAGGTACCGTTGCCCCAGTTCACATAGCCGCCGTCCACCTTGCGGAGGGCCGGATAGAATCCCGACACCCAGACGGAGTTCGGATCGAACGGATCGGTGTAGCCGTCGGCCAGGTGGTAGTGGTCCTCGTAGTTCTTGTAGAACGTTCCGTAGTAGCCATAACCATACGTACCGTGCAGGGAGATGAAGCGATGGTCGAGAGCCGTGCCGTTGAAGGTGGCGCTCAGGTCGAAGTTCTTGTAGTTCATGAAAATCATGAGACCGAACTGCAGGGGCGGGTTGTTACCGGTGGCGCCAGGTCCGTTGAAACCGAAGGTATCGGCATTGGCACCGAAGGAATAGTACTGGTCGGAACTGTTGATCACACCGTCGCCGTTGCGGTCTTCAATCTTATACATACCGGGAAGCAGGTCTGTCGGAGCCGCACCCATGTAGATATTGTAGTTGTAAATGTCCGCCCAGCCGGTAAACTGTTCGCCACCGTTCACCCAGTGGTAGTTCGAACCACTGCGGGCATTGGACCAGCGGCCCTCCATGAAGCTGTTGTAGAAGGCCTGGTGCGAACCCCAGGTCGCGGTCTCGTTGGAAGCGGTATAGGTGTTGCGGTTGCGGGCGAAGGTCGCCGTGGCAGTAATGCGGTAGTTGAAAGCACCGATGCGGTTGCGGTGCGACAGCTGGAGGTCGATACCGACGTTCTCGGACTTGTTCAGGTTATACTGCGGGAGGGCGATACCATAGAAAGACGGGACCTTGCTGGAGTACACACTGTTGGCGGCGATGCCGCTCTGGGTACGGCGGAAGAAGTCGATGGAACCGCCGAAAATACCGCGGTTGACCTCGAAGTCGATACCGAAGTCCATCATGCGCACGCGCCTCCAGGAAAGGATGGTCTCTGCAGCCTTTGTATTTACATAGCCGGCGAGGGCCATGCCGTCCGAGAATACATAAGAGCCGGACTGTTCATAGCCAAGCTGCCAGGCATAAGGACTTCCCTGCTGCTGACCGGTCATACCGTCGGACCAGCGGAGTTTGAAATTGTTCATCCAAGGGAAGATGCGCTTGAAGAACGGCTCGTCGGACACGCGCCAACCCAGGGAGTATGCCGGGAAGAAGCCCCAGCGGGAGCCCGGTGCATAGAGGTACGT
>JBGUXJ010000016.1:0-5876 GCA_045222055.1 Candidatus Cryptobacteroides sp.
CCAATTTGGCCCCCCACCTCTTGCATAAATGTGGAATAATTGATATTTTTACGGGGTCGAAAACACTTTAACTCAATTTTATATGAAAAAGTACATTGCTTTTGCGCTTTGCGCACTGATGCTCATCCCGGGATGCGGCACCATGTCCAACACTGCTAAGGATTCCCTGATCGGTGCCGGCGGCGGTGCAGCCCTCGGTGCAGTCATCGGCGGTCTGATCGGCAAGGACGCCAAGGGCGCGGCCATCGGTGCCGCCATTGGCACGGCTGTCGGCGGCAGCGCTGGTGCCATCATCGGCAATAAGATGGACAAGAAGGCCGCGGAACTCGCCGCCCTCGAGAATGCCCAGATCGAAACCGTCAAGGACCACAACGGTCTCGAGGCCATCAAGGTTACCTTCAGCGATGGTATCCTCTTCGACTTCAACAAGACCAACCTGAAGCCGGCTTCCCAGGCTGAACTCAAGGACTTCGCGAACAGGATGTCCGACATGGTCGACACTGACATCTCCGTCTTCGGCCACACCGACAATGTCGGTACCGCAGCCGCCAACGAGAAGGTCTCCGTCGCCCGTGCCGAGTCCGTCGCCAACTACCTGACGAAGTGTGGCATCGCTCCTTCCCGCATCAAGTCTGCCGGTATGTCCTACAACGACCCGGTCGCCTCCAATGACACTGCGGAAGGCCGCGCGCAGAACCGCCGCGTCGAGATCTACATCTCCGCCAACGAGAACATGATCCGCGCTGCCGAGAACGGAACCCTCCAGTAGTCTCCGTCTCAGAATGTAGAAGCGCTCCGGAACCCGTCCGGGGCGCTTTTTTTTGCAAGAGTTCCGGCCGTTTTTGCACTTCCCTGCGAGAATCCGTATCTTTGGATACCAAACCACAGAAGAAACATGAAACCCATCGCTACCGCTAAAGCTCCGGCTGCCATCGGTCCTTACAGCCAGGCCATCCACAGCGCCGCCGGCCTCGTCTTCGTCTCCGGCCAACTTCCCATCGATCCTGCCACGGGCGCCTTCCCTGAAGGGGGCGTCGAGGCCCAGACCCGCCAGTCTCTCCTGAATGCGCGCGCCATCCTGCAGGAGGCCGGCCTCGACCTGGACAAGGTCGTGAAGACCACGGTTTTCCTGGCCGACATGGGAGACTTCGCCGCCATGAACGGAGTCTACTCCCAGTTCTTCCGGGAGCCGTTCCCGGCCCGTTCCGCCGTCGCCGTCAAGACCCTGCCGAAAGGTGCTCTCGTCGAGATCGAGTGCATCGCCGAGGCCTAGCGAGTTTCTGCCGGCTACTATCAGCGAATTCTTTCTCAGTCGATACGATATAGCGACCATTTTCGCGAAATACGATCTGCGCCAACAGACTGATCTGCCAGCGCAGATCATTTATTATGATGTGTGTCTTCCCATGGTGGTGCAGGTTTTCCTTCTGCGGTGCAGGTCTTCCTATGGTGGCGCAGGTGCGACCAGGGGTGGGGGTACCTGCGCCGGTAATCGTGGTTCTGGGTGCATGTGGTGGCGCAGGTCCCCTGGGGGGCTGTCGTACCTGCGCCAACTGAGTATGTTCCCGTGAGACGTGTTGGTGTTCCTCCCTCAGCATAGACAATCTTTCAACATTGGCGTTCTTTGCTACCGGCCGGTTCCGTTCGGAGGCGTGAGTCCCAGCAAGCGTGCGACGACCGTTCTTTCCAGATGAAAGCACCGGGCTAGTTGGGCGACGTGGGTCTTCTGTGTATGATAAATGTACGGGATGATGCGGGCTTTTTGGTCCATCGTCAGGTTTTGGATTTCCTGACAGAACCATTTCTGGCTCATTTGGCGTGCAACGGTCCAGATTTCCTGGTCCGTCTTCCAATGGCGAGGGTCTTCAATCAGTTTGATGTCCATCTCCGCCCGGTTGACCGTTCCGAGCATTCTTAGATAGAAACCTGGATCATTCCGGAAAGCACCTTCCAGATATTCGGTTTCGCAGCAGGTTCCTGGTTCTAGTCCGTTGTATTTGTCCAGGAACCAGGGAACGTCTTTCAAGTCATCATGAGTATGCAGGATGGACTCTTTCTCGCGGCGACTCAGTCGACAGACCGGCCGTATGCCTGCCGTCCTGTCCTTCGGTCGGAACATGGCCCGGTATCCTGTCCATCGGTATTGTTCGATTTTGGGAACAATGTCCAAAACATTCCGGGGAATGTAGGCCAAGGCATTTCTGAGATACCCGTCGGAGTCTAGATATAGGACCGCAACGCTGGTGTGCCGCAGGATGCGTGGACTTTTGTATTTCCACCGGAAGTACTGGGCATAACAACGTTTGTATTCATTTGCAAATTGCCTGGCGGTTTCTTCACGTTCTGCCAGAACAACGGCATGAGCATGGTTGGACATGACGACATAGTCCACGACCAGGTTGTTCTTTCTTCTGGCACATAGGAACAGATACTTGACGGCAACGTCATGATCTTCCCCGTCCCGGCATAGGATCACTTTCTCCATTCCTTCCATGCTGACATGGAAAGGAGAGACCATGGCGACAGTTCCGTCCGGCATGACCCGGGCAGTGATTCGGCTGAAAGACATGGTCAGTTGGACATTTTATTCCCCTTGCCGGGAAAGAACGTGAGCGGACGTTCGACTTTTTCATTATTGAAACCGTAAGGTTTCTTCAGTTTGGCGGCATAATCTTCAACCTGGGGTACTAATTCGAACATCATGGTTGTCCAAAATTCTTCAACTTGCATGTAGGGTTGGTCCGTCGCGAGGGGCTCGGCCATGGAAATAAGCCTGATAACGGGACTCAGGTTGAAATTGCGTTTCTTCCAGTTTTCCTGTACCAGGCTTTCAATCATTCTCTTGAGTGATTGTTTAAAAGCGATGGGATCCATCATTTCTTCCTTTTTAACGTCGGTGGAAAAGTGGAAAGCGCCGTTTTCATCCATCAAGACTTCTAATATTTTACGCATAAACAAAGATTTGCGGCAAATTTGCCGGGTTTTTATCATCCTGCCTGGCGAGGGGATACAATATTATGAAAAAAGTATGGGAAGAGAAGCAGGATAAACGTTTAATTGTTACAATATTGACCATTAGATTTCTGCGTCGTGTGGGCCCGACATTTTTCGAGTTGGGTTTACTGAAAATCAGGATGATATGCCAAAAAAGTTTCCTCCCAAATGGTAACAACCCGCCGGCGCAGGTCTTCCAAAAGTGGAGCAGGTCTTTACAAAGTGGCGCAGATTCCTTCTATGGCGGCGCAGGTCTTCCAAAAGTGGAGCAGGTGCGACTGGTGGTAGGGGTACCTGCGCCGGTGATTGTGGTTCTGAGTGCATGTGGTGGTGCAGGTCCCCAGGGGGTGCTACAGGTGCAGAATCTGCAGTAGGGCATTGTCGCCGGCAGAGAAAGAGCATAAAGAGTCCCGTTGCAGACTGAGAAAGAGAAGAAAGGGTCCCGGTGCAGACTGAGAATAAAGAAGAAAGGGTCCCGGTGCAAACCGGAGCCCTTTTCGTTGTGTGAAAGACCAGTGGCAGTCTCACTGGCCGGAAAAACTGGCCGGAAAAAGTGGCCGGAAAAAGTGGCCGGGAAACCTGACCGGAAAACTATTTCCCGAGCACGTTGTTGGCCTTGACCTCGGAGGCGGCTACCTCGGCGGTCGCTTCGCAGCGGATGTCACGGGAAGACGCACCGAAGCGGAAGCAGTAGGTACCGGCATCGACCACCCAGGCGCTCCTGGCCTCGTCGAAGGAGGCGAGGTCGGCGGTGGCGAAGGTCAGGGTAACCTTCTGGCTTTCACCCGGCTTCAGGGCCTTGGTCTTGCCGTAGGCCTTGAGTTCCTGGACCGGCTTGTCGAGACTGCCGGCCGGAGCGGAGACGTACAGCTGGACGGCTTCCTTGCCTTCCACGGAACCGGTGTTCTTGACGGTGACGGTCGCCTTGACAGTCTTGCCGTCGTTCTCGACGACCGGCTCGCTGTACTCGAAGGTCGTATAACTCAGGCCATAGCCGAACGGATAGGAGACGGCCAGGTTCTGCTTGTCAAACCAGCGGTAACCCACATAAATGCCTTCGGCGTAGTCGGTCTGGTCGACGTCCTTCTGGCCGACGTCCTCGCGGCGGTTGACGAAGTAGACACCCGTATCGGCGTCGATCGGGAAGTTGGCGGAGGAAGCGGCGTCCATGAGGCCGAGCGGGAAGGTCATCGGAAGCTTGCCGGAAGGGCTCTGCTTGCCGGTGAGGATGTCGGTCACGGAGTTGCCACCTTCCTGTCCGGCCTGCCAGGCGAGGAGGATGGCGTCCGGGATGTTCTTCCAGGAAGCGGTCTCGATCACGCCGCCGATGTTCAGCACGACGACGACTTTCTTGCCGGCACGGTGGAAGGCGGCGCTGACCTGGTTGAGAAGGGCGCGCTCCTTGTCGGTGAGGCTGAAGTCCGCGGAGGTGCGGTCGAAGAATTCACCGGAGTTGCGGCCGAAGGTGATGATGGCCACGTCATTGGCACGGGCGGAAGCGGCGAGTTCGGCGGCGGAGGGCACGATCTCGGACGGGCGCGGGACCGGGTAGAAAGCGGCCAGCGCATCTTCGAGGGTCGCCTTGAAGGCGGCTTCCTCGTCGGCGATGTGCTTGAGGTAGACGTCTTTCTTGCTGTCATCCACGTTGAAACCGGCGTTCTTCAGGCCGTCCAGCAGGGACACGGTGTAGGCGCGGTTGACATTGCCGGAACCGGTACCGCCGGCGATGAAGGCGTAAGAGGTGCAACCGAAGACGGCGACGTTCTTGACGTCCTTGAGCGGCAGGGTGTTGGCGCGGTTCTCGAGCAGGACCATGCCTTCGAGGGCGCTCTGGCGGGTCACGGCGGCGTGGGCCTGGAGATCCGGCTTGTTACCATAGGCATAACCCTTCATCTTCGGGCTGCGGAGCACGAGGTTGAGGATCCGCTTTACGCAGGCGTCGAGTTCGGCCTCGGAGAGGGAGCCGTCCTTGACGGCGGCCATGATCTGCTCGTACTGCAGGTCGGTGCCCGGCTGGAGCATGTCGTTGCCGGCGCGCATCTGGGCGGCAGCGTCGTCACCGCCGTACCAGTCGGTCATGACGGTGCCCTTGTAGCCCCATTCGTCGCGGAGGATGGTGGTCACGAGGTCCTTGCTCTGGGAAGTGTAGGTGCCGTTGATCTTGTTGTAGGAGGTCATGACGGTCCACGGGTCGGCTTCCTTGACGGCGATTTCGAAGCCCTTGAGGTAGATTTCACGCTGGGCGCGCGGGCTGATGATGGCGTTGTTGCCGGTGCGGTTGGTCTCTTGGTTGTTGTAGGCGAAGTGCTTGATGGAGGTACCGACATCGTTCTTCTGGACGCCGCGGACATAGGCGGCGGCCGTCTTGCCGGCGACGACAGGGTCTTCGGAGTAATACTCGAAGTTACGGCCGTTCAGCGGGTTGCGGTGGATGTTGAGGGCCGGGGCGAGGAGCACGTCGGCGCCATATTCGTGGACTTCTTCACCGATGGACTGGCCGACGTTCTCGACAAGTTCCTGGTTCCAGGTGGAGGCGAGAAGGGTTCCGATCGGGAAATGGGTGCAGTAGTAAGTCGCGTCGTCGCCTTCACGGGTCGGGTCGATGCGCAGGCCGGCAGGGCCGTCCGCCAGGACGATGGCGGGGATGCCCAGGCGCGGAAGGGCGCGGGTGGTGCCGGCGGCGCCGGGAACGATGGCCTTCGTGGAACCGATGACTGCGCTCTGGCCGTCGGTGCCGGCCATGCCGGTGCCGATGACGAACTGCGCCTTTTCTTCAAGGGTCATGGCGGCGACCACCTTGTCGATGGAGGCCTTTCCAAGCTGCGGGTCGCCCTGCTTGCAGCCGGCAAGGGCCAGGGCGGCGACGCCAAGATAGAGAATTG
>JBGUXJ010000017.1:0-3811 GCA_045222055.1 Candidatus Cryptobacteroides sp.
GAGAGGACGAGATTCGAACTCGTGGTACGGAATGACCCGTACGTCGGTTTAGCAAACCGGTGGTTTCAGCCACTCACCCACCTCTCCAGTCACTTCTGAACGGTTCGGGATAAATCCTGAATTCCAAATAGGGTTGCAAATATACGAAATAATTTAGATTCGTTGCAAATTTATTTCGCAACACGAGGTTTTGTGCTTCTCTGCACTTCTTTTTGCTTCTTTGCGACGGGCGGCGCTAAGGTGGCGCGGTGCTAATCGATCTCCTTGATCATCTTGCACTCGCGTTGCCATTTGCGGTAGCGCATCCAGACGCGGAGCCAGATATGGGCGATGGATTCGACGGCGTCGGTGAAGATCTCGTAGGAGTACTGTTCGAGGTTGATGCCGCCTTCTACTTCCTTGAGGAACTTTTCGCGGGGGAGGGTCTCGTCGTACTCGGCGGGAATCATGAGGAAGGACTTCAAATAAGAATAATAGGTAATCGCGCTCATGTAGTCCCACGTGTTGGTATTGCCGTCGCCCCAGTCGTAGATGAATTTGCGGGAGACGATTTCGTCTTCGACGCGTTGGATCAGCGGGGTGGGCGTGAGGTGGAGCGGGTAGCCGTCGGGTTCGTAGAAGAAGCGTTCGTTGTCTTTGTCGATCTTGTAGGAATCGGTGATGTGCTTCTCCCAGATTTCTTCGATCTTGGCGTGGATGTCGGTGCCGTCGGAGAAGGGGCGGCTATCGCAATGGAGAGGCATGTGGCCGTCGGCGATGTAGTGGCTCTGGATGAAGAAGCGCATGGCTATGTGGTTGTTGGTGGGGCTGATGGGGCAGCCGCGCTCTTCGGTGCGGAGCATCTTGAGGCAGTCGACGATGTCATGGGAGAGGGCTTCGCAGCGGTCGGCGAGGTTGCCGCCGTCGACGGAGTAGGGCTGCTCGAAGCGGGGGGATTTCTTGCGGTTCTTGTAGGCGAGGATGTCGCCGGGGAGTTTCTTGAACCGGGTATCGTAGGAGTTCTCGTCCTGGAAGTACTTGACGATGTGGCTGGTGCTCATGTCTTTGAAGACGTGGTCCGGATACCAGGCGCCTTCGATGACGAAGTCACGGTAGTTCTTGAACCATTTGACCAGCGCGGCGGCGTCTGCCTTGATGGTGCGCTGGAGGGAGGTTTTGTCGGGGAATTCATAGCGATCGAGTCGCTTGATGGCCATGAAGGCGAGCCAGGCGTGGGTGTACTGTTTCATAATACCGTAGATTTAATCCCTTGATGCTCAAAGTTAACGAATCCACGGCACAATTGCAAGCCGCCCTGTCAGGTCGCGATCCGCCGAAACGGACCGGAGGCCGCCCCGGGAAATCCCGGGACAGCCTCCGGCTTGTCAAAAAACGCTGCAAGCGAAATGCAGATTGCGCTGAAAACAGAACTGCCTTATTCGGCGATATAGTTGTCTTTCACGTATGCTTCCTCCCGCACGCAACGGACGGGGTAGGCGTCGGCTTGGGAATACTTCTCAAGGGCAACTGCATTGTTGTTCTTGAACCGCAATGTCTGGGTCGCATGATACGTTTGGGCGCCAGACGAAGCCGTTGTCGGGTCGGAGCTGGTAACAAAGCCGGTGTCGTTCAAACTGCTTGTTACCAACTGTCCCTTGCCGGAGGCCGTGTCGTCTCCGTCAAAGTATGAGTGCGCCGGGAAGAAGATGGAGACCCCGCTTACGGGATTGTAGGTCAGACCGTCCTTGGTTATACTGTTGTTTTTTATGTGTTCAAACGCAGCGCTGCGCGGAACTCTCCAGCCCGGAGGACACGGGTCGTAGATCGATTTGTTCTTCTCCAAAGTCTGCTGATCGCCGGTATGTCCCGCGTATTGATTGTCAAGCCAGATGCTTTGGTTTCCACCCAGATCGTCATTGAGGGTCCATTCGCTGTCGAGATTCCGGGAATTACCCAGAATCAGGGTCATCGGATTCCAGACGGAGTAGCGGATGTTTTTCGCCCCCTGGCCCGTCGCGTCTCTGTTGACGGTGGTGATGCCCGTCACTTCCTTGGAGATGCCGTCGGCATAGGTATAATATGTCTCAAAGGCTCCGTTTTGGTTGTATCCGGGGAAGGGATCTTTCCGGCCGAACTGATAGTACATCGTGCCGTTCAGACCTTCATAGGACGCTCCGGATGCTCCCAGGTTGCGGTCCATGATGAAGCCCTGTCTGTATTCTCCGGAGTTGAAGATGGCGTTGTTGTACCGATGTACATGTCCGCCTTCGACGCCATAGACATACGTCCCGGCGGCGGGGGCAAGTGCTTCCCGGTCCGGATTATAGTCCGTGATCCAGATATGCCAGCTCCAGATATAAACGCCACGGTTCATGACGGCGATGACGACATTCCCTTTCATCCCGGATTTGACTTTTATCTTGAAACAGGCGTCGTCGGACTTATATCCCGTCCCGTCTTTCTTGGCGAGGAAATCCGAAGGATTGTCAAAGTATTCATGCAGGTCAAAGTCGCTCCAGACCACCTTCGCTTCCCATCCGAAGTCAGGGCTAATCCGATAGGAAGGATTACCGGCACTTGCACCATAGACGCCGTCGTTGGATCCCGGATTGTTCCAGAAGGTCGCTACCCGGCGAATCGGGATGGCGTAGATGCGTTCCTGCCCATGACCGGCCGGCGGCTGGACCATGTAACAGTTGGCGTCAACCTTGAACTTCACCTCCTTGCAGTCTTCGATCCGATAGTCGTAGCGTGCGTCTCCTTTGGATTTGAGCGTGATGTTATAGGTGTAATGGTGATTGGGCTTCAGGTTGAAGTCCTGCTCCAGGTTCTCGCCCAGATAATAGGTATAGTTGATGCCGGTATTGTCACTGCCGTAAGTACCGTACAGGCAGAAACGGGTCGCGCCTTCCGGGGCGCCCAGGGCTTTGGAATACTGTGCGCTGCTGCTGTTCGTCCCCCGAAGGTTGGCCGGAACATAGTACGTCAATTTGTACGATCCGTCCGCTTCGGGCGCCGGGAGGTCTTCCGCTTCCTTGTCGAAACGGTAGGGATCCGCCGGAGAATAATTGTCCTGGAAAGAAGCGATATTCGTCAGGTAATAGTACTTGGCATTGATATCCCGGAGTTGCGCTTTTTTCAGGATTACCGGAATGCCGCCGGCATCCTCGCCGGTCCCCGTCGTGTTGGTCACGTTAATCGTTATCTTGGAGACGTTGCGTTTGAGCACGATTCCGACGGATGTGTTCGCGTCGATACGCTGCACCTCGCCGACGCCGCTCATTCGGAGATAGTCGTTACTGACCGCGCCTTCCTGTACTTTGGTGAAGACTGCGTCATAATCGGCCATACGGTCGTAGTCCATCTGGAGGAACTGCTGCAGCGTCATGCCTTTCTGGGCGTAAATGTTGTCAAACGTGTTGGCGGCCACGACTATGATAAAGGGCCCGGGATGATCGCCGGAGGAAGGCAGCAGGCGGACCTGCTCAATCCCGTCGAAAACCTTGCCGGCATCCTTGTAGTAATCCGGCAGTTCCACCAGTTTGGCGGCAAGGTCGGAACCTTCGAACTGCAATACGGTGAAGTTCTTGACCTGCTGTGCGAGTGATTCCACGCCTTCCGTCTCCGGCTCCATGATCGCTTTGGTCTCCGGCGTTCCGGCTTCCATTCCCGCAACGGAAAGCGAAAGGCATACGGGGACGCAATCCGTATCTTCCCGGGAGGGGATGTCCATTCTTTCCCGGGTGCAGGAAAGGCTTGCGGACAGGACACCGCCCGCAAGCAAAAGAAACGATAGTATATTATTGACTTTCATAGTAAATCTTATTTATTC
>JBGUXJ010000018.1:0-13286 GCA_045222055.1 Candidatus Cryptobacteroides sp.
TGGCTCCGCAGATGGACACGCTACAGCAAATAGCAAGGCGCGACTGAATGCTGGTGAAACAGTCCCGGGCCCCAGGACCTACAGCGCCTGGACGTTGGCCATCTTGCTGACGCTGACGGTCCTGACCGATGCGCCCTTCGCGGCCTTGTACGAGCATTCGGAGATGCCGGAGGCCTCGATCTCCAGGCTTTCCTGGACGGCGATGCGGCACTTGGCGGTTCCGGAGAGTTCGACGGCGGCATTGGCGGCGGGGGCGTCGAGGGCTTGGAGCACGCTGGCACCGCTGCCTTCATAGGAAAGACGGCCGGAGGAGATGCCGAGTTCGGTCTTGGCGGCGCCGGAGGCTTCGAGCGTCATGGTCCGGCAACGTTTACCCTTGAGTTTCATGCCGGCCGCGCCGGAGATGTCGATATCCCATTCATCTGCATCGATTTCCATGTCGGCTTTGACGGCGCCGGAACCTTGGAGGTCAACCTGGCTGAAGGTTCCCTTGAAGTCGTTGCATTTGGCTGCACCGCTCATGGAAAGGCGGGCGCGGCGGCCTTCCACGGTCAGTCCTTTGGCGACGGTGGCGCCGGAGAGTTCCATCCGGAATACACCTTCAGGGGCGGTGAAGGCTCCTTCCACCTGGACCTTGGAAGCTCCGCTCATGGAAAGGGTTGCGAGATCGGGCATGTGGACGGTCGCCCGCAACACGCCGCTTTCCTGGTATTTGCGCGCCCGCTGGATGGAGGCGGGGAGGTTGTCCAGCTCGATGTGGAGGACATTGCCGGAAACATAGACCCTGATGTATTTTTCGAGATAGTCGCTGTATTTTACGGTCACGGAATAGTGGTCGTCCCGGACCAGTTCGACCTGGTACAGACTGCCGATGGCCAGTCCATGGAAGCCGTTGAAATCGAAATCTTTCGTCAGGACGGAAGAGGAGGGCTGCTCCGGTTCGGTCACTGCAGTTCCGGAAAGATCGGCGGCACGAAGTCCGAAACCCGCCGTCAGGGCGAAGGCCGCAAGTAAGGAGAAGAGGATCTTTTTCATGATATGTCGTTTATTTCAAATTTCGTCTGATTTTTTCCGCCCCGTCCAGCAGGGCACCGTAATAATTCTCGAGGATCGCTGCTTTTTCCGCATCGGACAGTTCTTCGGGGAGCTGGTCGATCAGAGGAATGTTCTCCTCCGTCAGGGAGCGGAGCAGGTCCGAAGCAGTCTCATCGGCGGCGAGGTCCAGCCAGTTGTCCTCTACCCGGGCCAGATAGCGGGCGTAGATGGCTTCCGGGTCGTTCCCCAGCCCTCGGAACCAGTCGGTCGGCCGGTTGAGGAGAAGTACGGCGACAAGGACGGCAGCGGCGGCCGGGACGGCCCAGCGGAGGAAGCGGAAGGTGACCGGCCTGGAAACCGGCTGTCCGGCATCCAGAGCGTCCAGGAACCGTTTTTCGGATCCTTCGGGAGGCGTGGCCGTATCAAAGGCCGCAGCTTGTTCCCGTATGTATTTTTCCAGTTTGTCCATATTCTCAAAACCGTAAGGTTGAATCTTTCTTCGTATTCCGGTTCATTTCATCAAAAAAGTGAGGTAAAACCTTTCTTTGTATTTTGTCTCATTTCTTCAAAAAAGTGAGGTAAAACCTTTCTTCGTATTCCGGTTCATTTCTTCAAAACGAAAGGTTGTTTCTTTCATTGTGCCATGCCCCCATTTTATCAAAAACGCGGTTGTCCGAGGTCCTGTCAATCAATAATCTATATGATGGCATCGTCAGCAGTCGTAAGTTGCCGGAGTTTCGCGGCCAGCCGGGCTTTTCCGCGGGCATAGATGGACCGCAGGGTGCTTTCTTTCCGGCGGGTCATCCGGGCGATTTCATCGTATCCCAGTCCTTCGATCAAGGTCAGGTCCAGGATCAACCGGTAGGGCTCTGGCAGGGTCTCCATTGCCGTGCGGATCTGCAGGATGTCCGGGAGCGGACCATCAAAGGGTTCGTCCAGTGGTTCGTCCTCGGCGGGCAGCAGGGCCGTGTCCATGAATACCGGGCCTCTGCGTATCGCCCGAAGCCGGTCGATGGCCTTCCGGACGCAGGTGGTCCGGAGCCAGGCGGCCGCCTGGGCGTCCGAAGCGCTCTTCACGCCGCCGGAGAGGTACTTCAGCAGGGTGTCCTGCATCACTTCCTCCGCCTGGGCGCTGTCCCGCAGGATGCGCAGGGCAGTGTTGTAGACGGCCTTGCTGTGGGCATGATAAAAGGAAGAGGCTTCTTGACGTGTCATTCTACTCTATAAACGACCGGATTCCCGTTTTGTTGCAAAAACTTGTCCACTTTTTTCTATCTTTGCATGTTTCAATCAAGAAGGAATATGCAAGAACAACCCAATACGGAACAGAAGAAGCGGATGCTTTCCGGCATCCAGCCCAGCGGAGACCTGCATCTCGGGAACTATCTCGGTGCCATCAAGAACTGGGCGGACCGCGTGAACGACTATGAATGTTATTATTTCATGGCTGACCTCCATACCATTACGGTACGGCAGGATCCCGCTGACCTGCGGCGCCGGTCCATCAACCAGCTCGCCCAGTACATCGCGTGCGGCCTCGATCCGGAAAAGAACGTCCTCTTCCTCCAGTCCCATGTACCCGCCCATTCCCAACTGGCCTGGGTGCTGAACTGCTACACCATGTTCGGGGAACTTTCCCGCATGACCCAGTTCAAGGACAAGTCCGCCAAATATGCCAATAACATCAACGCAGGTCTGTTCACCTATCCCGTGCTGATGGCGGCGGACATCCTCCTGTACCAGCCCGATTTTGTGCCGGTCGGCGAGGACCAGAAGCAGCATGTCGAGATCTGCCGTGACATCGCGCAGCGCTTCAACAGCATCTACGGCGACGTCTTCAAGGTCCCCGAGCCGCTGATCGCCAAGACCGGCGCCCGGATCTACGGCCTGACGACCCCGGACGCCAAGATGTCCAAGTCCATTCCGGACGGCTGCGTGTTCCTGATGGACAGCCCGGACGACATCCGCCGCAAGTTCAAGCGTGCCGTCACGGACAGCGATACCGAGCGCTGCATCCGTTTCGACAAGGAGAACAAGCCGGGTGTCTCCAACCTCATGAACATCTATGCCACCCTGACCGGGAAGACGATTCCCGAGATCGAGCAGGAGTTCGAGGGCAAGGGCTACGGCGTCTTCAAGCCGGCCGTGGGCGAGGTGGTCATCGAGCACCTGCGGCCCATCCGGGAGGAAGCCGAGCGCCTGATGAAGGACAAGGCCTACCTCAATGATGTCTATGTCTCCGGCGCCCAGAAAGCGTCGTATGTCGCCGGGAAGACGCTCCGCAAAGTCTACAAGAAGGTCGGCTTCTACCAGATCTAGCCTGTCGTCGGGAGCGCGATCCGGGCTGTTATCGGGAGCGTTTCCGGCCATGTAGCGTTTTTTTTGCCCCCAGGGTCCGATGCAAAAAGGACCCTGGGGGCAAAATCGTTGATACAAGGTGCTTCGCGCACCCGAGCGAAATCAGCACCCGAGCAAAATCAGCACCCGAGCGAAATCGGCACCCGAAGCGGGATCAGTAACTCAGACCGTGGCCAAAGGGGAAGGTCGGGTCCTTGGAGTCGAAGGGCATGTCCTCGAGCTGGGCGCGGACGGCGTCCATGGAGGAGGGAACTTCGAAGGAGAGCTTGCCGACGGGCTTGAACTTGCCGAATACCACGTCGAGCAGGGCGCTGTCGAACACGTCGAAGATCATCAAACTGGCGTTGAGGTCCGTCTTGACGGCGGGGGGCAGGATGCAGGAGGAACCGGTCGGGTTGAAGGCGACGACCACCGGCTTGCCGCTGGCGCGAAGTTCCTGGATGTGAGCCCATTTCTCGGCAGGGAAGTCGATGTTGACCTCACCCTGCGGCCCCATGGCGCGACGGTCGGGCACCGTGGTCGTACGGACCAGGATCAGGTCGGCGTCTGCGGGGTTCTCCACGACCGTGGCATATTTCGCGGCCTCTTCCGGCTTGACGCCTTCCGCATAGAGCTTGATGCCTTCCTTGGCGGGGAGGGTGCCGTCGTTGGTCAGCAGGATGTTGGATTCCAGCTGGGCCTGGTAGGCGCGGGACTGGTTGGCTTCGCACTGGAGGATTCCTTCCGCCTTGTCCGGGTCGACGTACGGATTCTCGAACAGGCCGAGGATGAAGTGCCACTGCAGGATGCGGGCGGCGGCTTCATCGATGCGGTCTTCGGCGATGCGGCCTTCACGTACCAGTTCGACGATGTATTCCGGATGCGTCTCGCTGCCGATCTGGTCCACGCCGGCGTTGTAGATCATCGCGTAGTTGTCCTTGAGGGTGGTCTTTCCCTGCAGGCGCGGGTTGAGCGGACCGCGGGAGGCGACGCCCCAGTCGGTGCAGACGGCGCCCTTGAATCCGAGTTCGCCGCGGAGCACCTCGGTGCTCAGGATATAGGAGTAATTGACATTCAGGGTGTCGACGTATGTGCCGCTGTAATAGCCCATGGCGGCAAGCGCGTTCTTGGCGATGCCCGCTTTCCAAGGCATATAGTGGTATTGCTGGTTGCCGCCCGGGTAGACGAGCCAGCTGCCGGTGCCGCCGGCATGCGGACCGGAACCCGGCCAGTGCTTGAGGTGGACGAGGATCTTGTCCGGGCCGACTTTCCCGTCCTTGCCCTGGGCGCCGTCCATGAAGGCCTCGAGCATCTCGGTGGTCAGTTCGGCAGACTCGGAGAAGCAGCCCATGTTGCGGCTCCAGCGCGGTTCGGTCATGACGTCGATCTGCGGTCCGAGGATCATGTGGAGGCCGACGGCGCGGTATTCCTGGGCGACCACGGCGCCGAAGTCCTCGACGAGTTTCGGGTCACGGGCGGAGGTGATGCCGACCTGTCCTTCATTGCTGGGGAACTGGGAGAAATACTGGGTGCCGCGGACATGGGCGCCGGTTCCGGAACCATGGCGCGGGTCCGTGGAGAACATGATCGGAATGCCCAGGCGGGTGGCCTCGGCGATTTCCTGCATGCCGTTGGACCATTCGGCGAACTTGCGCGGGGCGCACGTGCCGTTGTTGAGGATGTTGCGGAAGTTCTTCTCCTCGATGTAGGACTTGGCGGTCGCGGTGCGGCGCATCTGTCCGATGGCCATGGCATTGGCGTTCTGTCCGCCCGGACCGACCGGTCCGGCATAGCCTTCTTCCTCGGCCTTGGCGAGCAGGGCCTTCTCCTCGTCAGTAAAGTCATACTTGATCACGCCGCTTTCCGGGACGGCGATGTTGGGATGGAACATCAGGCCGGCCTTTTCTTCGAGGGTCATCTGGGAGACGAGGTCCGCGATGCGTTCTTCCATCGGCAGGCGCCAGTCCTCATACGGGTCAAGGCTGCCGTTCTTGTTGAGGTCCTTGAACTGATACTTTCCTTCCGTCAGGATCGGTGCCTTCCGGGCGCCCAGTTCGGGCTGTTTGAGTTTAGGGCCGCAGCCGGCCATGAGCAGGCAGGCCAGGGCAAAGAGCAGGATTCTTTTCATATCGTTGTTGTGTGAGTTTCAGAGAATGCCGCCGTCCAGGCCGATTCCGTCCGCGTCCCAGTCCATCTCTTCCTCGGGCTCGTTGAAGGGCTGGAGGAAGGGATTGTGCGTGCGTTCGTGGCCGATGTTGGTGACGGGTCCGTGGCCGGGAATGACATCGATGTCGCCGTCCAGGCCCATGAGTTTGTCCATGATGCTGACGATCAGCTTGTCATAGTCGCCCCACTCGCTGTCCGTACGGCCGATGCTGCCGGCGAAGAGGGTGTCGCCGCTGACCAGGATCTTGTCCGCCTCGTCGAGGAAGCAGACGCCGCCGGGGGTGTGGCCCGGCGTGGCGATGACCGTGAACGACGTGTCCCCGAAGGTCAGGACGTCTCCGTCGTGCAGGGGCGTGTAGGGGAAATCTTTCGGCGGATCGGGCATGCCGTACCTGCCGGTGAGCTGCCAGTTGTTGTCGACCATGACCTGGTCATCGGGGCTCATGAAGACCGGAACGCCGAAGGCGCCGACGCCGTAGATGTGGTCGAAGTGCCCATGGGTCAGCCAGATGGCTTTCAGGTCCACTTTTTCCTTCGCGATATAGGCCTTGATCTGCTCCGCTTCGTCGGGGAAGCAGCCGGGATCCACGAGAACGCCTTCCAGCGTGTCGTCCCAAAGCAGGAGGGTGGTCTCCTGGAAGGGATTGCAGGTGAATTTTCGGATGTTCAGCATGGAGGGTCGAAATTAACTTTACAAATTTAAGTTTTTTCTCTAAATTTGTGAACCGCTAAAACGACAAGTCCATGCACATCGGTATCGCAGGCAACATCGGCTCCGGAAAAACCACGCTGACCCGCATGCTCAGCGAGCACTACGGGTGGACCCCGAAGTACGAGGCCGTGACATACAATCCCTACCTGGAAGACTATTACAAGGACATCCCCAGATGGTCCTTCAACCTGGAAATGTACTTCCTGGAGCAGCGGTTCAAGGATGTGCTGGAGATCGCGCGCAGCAAGGAGACCGTCATCCAGGACCGCACCCTCTTCGAGGGCGTCTACATCTTCGTGGCCAACAACTACGAGATGGGGAACCTGTCCAAGCGGGATTTCGACACGTACATGGGCATGTTCAACCTGCTCATGTCGCTGGTCAGCCCGCCGGACCTGCTGATCTACCTGCGGTGCTCGATCCCGCACCTGGTCTCCCAGATCCAGAAGCGCGGGCGGGATTATGAGCAGAGCATCAGCCTGGAGTACCTGGGCGGCCTGAACGAACGGTACGAGAAGTTCATCGAGGAAGATTACAAGGGCCATGTCCTCGTCATCGATGCGGACAACCTGGATTTCGAAAACCGTCCCGAAGATTTCGCGCACATCACGGACAAGATCGATGCGGAACTGTTCGGTTTGTTTGGAAACAATTAAAAGTTAACGATATGCATATCGCCATCGCAGGAAATATCGGCAGCGGCAAGACCACGCTGACCAAGATGCTGGCCAACCATTACGGCTGGACGCCGAGATTCGAGTCCGTGGACTTCAACCCCTACCTCGCCGATTTCTACGAGGACATGGAACGCTGGTCCTTCAACCTCCAGATCTACTTCCTCAACAAGCGCTTCAAGGATGTCGTCGAGATCTCCCAGTGCAAGGATGTCATCATCCAGGACCGCACCATCTACGAAGACGCCCGGATCTTCGCCCCGAACCTCCATGCCATGGGCCTGATGACCAGCCGGGATTTCGAGAACTATTCCGACCTCTTCGACCTGATGATGTCCCTGGTCCGCAAGCCGGACCTGCTGATCTACCTGCGCAGTTCGATCCCGAACCTCGTGGCCCAGATCCAGAAGCGCGGCCGTGAGTATGAGAAGAGCATCCGCATCGACTACCTGACCGGCCTGAACGAACGATACGAGGCGTGGATCAAGGACTACGACGGCAACCTGCTGATCATCGACGCCGACCGGTACAAGTTCGGCAACAAGCCCGAGGACTTCGAGGCCGTCACCAATATGATCGACGGACAGATGTTCGGCCTCTTCCCGCAGGAATAACTTTTCCGCCAAACAGTTGACAGCGGCTGGCCTTTTCGGCCGGCCGCTTTTGCCTGGATTGTTGATAACTTATTGGAAAAGTCGGGAAACGGGGCGGGCGGAAATACGGGAAGGATTGGTTATATTTGTGTTTGATTATGAGCACAGGCAGGAAAACCAATATTCCCCATATATATGTCCAACGTCCAGCCAGCAATCTATGACGCCCGCACGCTCGGTGGCGGGAAGATGCTCACCCTCGGTCTCCAGCACATGTTCGCCATGTTCGGAGCCACGATCCTGGTCCCGGTCATCACCGGTCTCTCCATGTCTGCCACCCTGCTTTTTGCAGGTCTCGGCACCCTTCTCTTCCACCTTTGTACCAAGATGCGGGTACCGGCTTTCCTCGGTTCCTCCTTCGCGTTCCTGGGCGGCTACGCGGCCGTCGTTTCCATGGGCGCCGAAAAGGGCCTGGACGCCGCCACTTCATTGCCTTATGCCTGCATCGGAGTCTTCTGTGCAGGCTTTTTCTATTTCCTGCTCGCAGGACTCATCGCCGCGTTCGGTGTCAAGAAGGTCATGCGGTTCTTCCCGCCGATCGTCACCGGTCCGATCATCATCGCCATCGGCCTGACGCTGTCCGGCTCGGCCATCCAGAACTGCACCCAGAACTGGTGGATCGCCCTGCTGGCCATCGTGATCATCATCGTCTGCAACATCTGGGGCAAGGGCATGATCAAGATCATCCCGATCCTGCTCGGCGTGCTGGGTTCCTACATCGTCGCCGCCTGCTTCGGACAGTGTGACTTCTCCGCCGTGAAGGATGCCGCCTGGTTCGGTGCTCCGTTCCAGTGGAAGAACACGGCCTTCCATGTCTTCTCCAATCCCGACTGGGGGCTGATCGTCGCCGCCATCATCGCCATCCTGCCGATCTCCCTGGCCACGACCATGGAGCATATCGGTGACATGTGCGCCATTTCCTCGACGGTCGGAACGAATTTCCTGGAGGATCCCGGCCTGCACCGCACCCTGATGGGCGACGGTCTCGCCACGGCTTTCGCCTCCCTGTTCGGCGCTCCGGCCAACACGACCTACGGCGAAAACACCGGTGTGCTCAATCTGACCAAGGTCTTTGATCCCCGTGTGATCCGCATCGCGGCCTGCTTTGCCATCCTGCTGTCGTTCTGCCCGAAGTTCTCCGCCCTCATCGGCGCCATGCCCGCGGCGACCATCGGCGGCGTCTCCCTGGTCCTGTATGGTATGATTTCCGCCGTCGGCGTGCGTAACATCGTGGAGAACCAGGTGGACTTCACCGCCTCCCGCAACGTCATCATCGCCGCCCTCATCCTGGTGCTGGCCATCGGCATCAAGTATGGCGCGAACGATTCCATCTCGCTGGGCTTCACCTCCTTGTCCGGCCTCGCCGTGGCGGCCATCGTCGGCATCATCCTCAACGCCGTCCTGCCGGGAAAGGACTACGAGTTCGGCAACAACCCGATGGGCGACAAGGCCGTAGACTTTGAAATCAATCCTTCCCTCCGTAAATAACCAAAAAACCTATTCCACCATGTCCAAGAAACATTTGCTCACCGTTGCCTTCGCAGCGCTGGCCTTCGGCTTTGCCGCCCAGGCACAGACCAATCTGCAGACCTTCTATGATTTCGGAAAGGACCGGGATCATTTCACAACGACCCTCGAGGGATTCTACAACGACAATTGGGGAAACACGTTCTTCTTCATTGACTACGACTACAACGCCAAGAACGAGAAGAAGGTGAACCAGGCGCCGAGCGGCAGTTACATGGAGATCGCCCGCTGCCTGAACTTCTGGCAGGACACTCCGCTCGCTCCCGTCAGCCTGCAGGTGGAATACAATGGCCTTGTCGGCGTCAACCAGAACTTCCTGTTCGGCGTGGACTGGTTCGGCCACAGCGCTGATTTCAAGAACACCCTCAATCTCAAGTTGCTCTATAAGACGTTCAGCGCCGGCGCAAGCAGTGATCTGCCCCTCCAGTTCACGGTGGTCTGGGGACTGCAGGACCTCTTCGGCGTGGCCGGCCTCCGTTTCAGCGGCTTCGCCGATATCTGGGGTGAGAATGTCGTCAATTTCATGGAGGAGGACCTCAAGGAGCGGAAGTTCGTCTTCATCTCCGAGCCACAGCTCTGGTACAACATCGGCCAGCACATGGGCATCCCCAACCTCCATATCGGAACCGAGGTTGAGTTTACCGTCAATTTCGCGGGATACGACGGCTTCTATGCCCGTCCCTGCATCGGCACGAAGTGGGTTTTCTAAATCCTGAGCCATGAGTCCGTTCCTTTCCAAAGCGTTCGGCTTCGATCCTGCGAAGCATACCGTCCGGACCGAGATCATCGCCGGTCTGACCACCTTCCTGACGATGGCCTACATCCTGGCCGTCAATCCGAGCATTTTCAGTGCCTTGGAGGCCCAGGGCATGCCGACGGCCGCTGTCTTTACGGCCACGGCCCTCGCCGCGCTCGTGGGTACCCTGGTGATGAGTCTCTATGCCCGCAAGCCGTTCGCCCTCGCCCCGGGCATGGGCCTGAACGCGTTCTTCGTCTTCACGGTCTGCCTGGGCATGGGGTGCTCCTGGCAGTTCGCCCTGACGGCCGTCTTGCTGGAAGGCCTGATCTTCATCTTGCTGACCGTCACGAACATCCGCACCCAGATCGTGGATGCGATCCCGGTCGGCCTGAAGAACGCCATCGGCGTGGGTATCGGTTTGTACATCGCTTTCATCGGAATGCGTAACGCCGGGTTCATCGTCAGCAGCGATTCCACCGCCGTGACGTTGGGCAATCTCGGCAGCCCCGAGGTCATCCTCGCCATCATCGGATTCTTCCTGACATCCGCCCTGGTCGTCCTCAAGGTGCGGGGCGCCATGCTGATCGGTATCCTCGCGACCGCCATCATCGGTATCCCGATGGGCATCACGAAGTTCACCGGTGTCGTTTCGGCTCCGCCGTCCATTTCCTCGATCTTCTGCCAGTTCCAGTGGGGTGAGATCCTGAGCTGGAAGATGCTGGGCGTGGTCATCACCTTCCTCTTCATCGACATGTTCGACACGATCGGCACCGTCGTCGGTGTCTCCGTGAAATCGGGCATGGTGGACAAGGAGGGACATGTCGAAGGGATCGGCCGGATGCTGATGGCCGACTCGGTCGCGACCGTCGCGGGTGCCTGCTTCGGTACGTCCACGACCACGACCTATATCGAGAGCGCTTCCGGTGTCGCCGAGGGCGGCCGTACCGGCCTGACCTCCTTCACCGTGGCGATCCTCTTCGCCCTGGCCCTGTTCCTTTCCCCGGTCTTCCTCGCCATCCCGAACGCGGCGACGGGCCCGGTCCTTGTCATCGTCGGCGTCATGATGATGTCCCCGGTGAAGAGCATCGACTGGGAGGACTATTCCGAGGCGATCCCGGCCCTGATCACCATGCTGCTCATGCCGCTGGCCTACTCCATCAGCGAAGGCATCATGCTCGGCATCATCAGTTACGTGGTGATCAACCTGTGCGGCGGGAAACTGAAGAAACTCAACCCGATGATGTGCATACTTGCCGTCCTGTTCGTCTGCAAGTATATTTTCATGTAACTAACTGAAAACCTTTATTAAAAACTAATTAATATGAAACGATCTGTCTGTTTCCTGAGCTGGCTGCTTTTGCTGCCGCTGTTTGTCTCCTGCAATGCATCGCAGGAGAAGGTTCCCGCCGACGTGACGTCGGTCTATCGTTCGGAGCAGTCTCCGACCGGTTATTATGCGACTTTCTGCTTTCCGGATGCGGGTTACAAGGAGGTCAAGATCCAAGGTGAATGGGTTTTCTCCGACTTGGGCGACGCTTCCGTGAAGACATCCACGAATGCCGGTCCGCTGGAATGGAAGAACGGCTATGTACAGTGGAATACGGTCCGTCAGCCGTACTATGACATGGAACTGGACCGCGGTGTCTGGCGCATCACGTTCCCGCTTCCGAGCGGATGGTACAAATACAAGTTCTTCGCAGACGGGAAGGAGTGCTGGGATCCGGCCAATCCGCCCAAGAACCGTGACCTGAATGCCACGGACCTGAGCGGCGAGGACCGTTTCAGCGCCGTCTACGTCCCGTATGACCCTGTCCGCCAGTCCCTCAGTTCGGACCGCTCCATCGAAGCGCCGACCGCCGCACACAAGGGCTCCTACCACTATGTCGAACTTCCGGCCTCGGGATCGGACGACCTGCTTCGTTTCGGCGTCTATCTGCCGTACGGCTTCGATGCCAAGCGGGCGGAACCCTATCCGGTCCTCGTCCTGTTCCACGGTGGCGGCGGCACGGAAGCCAGCTGGATCAACAACGGTCTTGCTTCGATCATGGACAACCTGAACGAACAGGGCCTTACTGCCGAACCGACTGTCATCCTGACCCCGAACGGAAGCCGTTTCTTCCGCGGACGCCGGGAAGAACTTGACCAGGCGGTGATCAACGACATCCTTCCGTATGCCGTGGAGCATTACAACATCACGAAGGACCCGGCCAAGCGTGCTTTCGCCGGCCTGTCCATGGGCGGCGCGACGACCATGTTCACGCTGCTGAACCACCCGGACGCCTTCCAGTATTATTTCGCGATGAGTGCGCCGACCACGCTTGACATCGACCTGGACCTGTTCGCCAACCCTGTGCTGAAGCAGAAGAACATCTGCCTGGCCGTCGGCATGTACGACTTCGTCAAGGTCGAATGCCTGCTCAATCCCAACTCCAGCCAGGCCCGCGGCGGCGAGCGTAGTTTCTACGCCTACGAATTTGCGATGTTCGAGAACGGCGTTCCGTTCAAGACCCTGCCTGAGTACCAGAACGGTCATGACTGGGTGCTGTGGCGTCGCCATATCGCCGATTATTTCAAGCAGTATCTCTGGAGATAGACGGATCTTTTCCGGTCTTTCATGAAAAGGGCGGGAGCGTCTCTGCGACGTCCCCGCCCCAATCATGAAAGATTAGTAGCCGGCACGAGGCCGGTTTGGATCTGTATCTTTCTTGGATACCACCTTGCCGGTGGATTTTGTAAGACAAAATTAAGAAAAAATCCGTAAGGTTGTACCAAAAATCTGCATTTTAAGAGGGTCTGTGGTCTTTTTTGCATTTCCGGCCAGTGAATAAAAATTTATCCGGACAGCCGCATTTCGCGCTATCCGGATAACAATCAGCGTCTTGGACGCTTTTACAGGCTCTGGCGCAGGATTTGGACGATTTCGTCGTGATCCAGGGTCTTGTAGCCGCCCGTACAGATCGGTGCGCCGGCGGCGATGCCGTCCAGCATGTCTTCGGTCACGCCGAGTTCCGCCGCGTGCAGGACGACGCCGATTTCCTTCATCCAGTTCTCCAGTTCCTGCAGGCCTTCCAAGGCGATTTCCTGGTCGGATTTCATGCCGGGACGGACATCCCAGACGGCCGTCGCGAACCGGGCGAACTTCGGGATCCCGAAAGGCAGGATGTAGCGGTAATAGGGGAGGGACACGGCGGACAGGGTCATGCCGTGGGTCGCGTCGGTGTAGGCACCGATGCTCTGGCCGATCATGTGGACCATCCAGTCCTGTGCCTTGCCCATCTTGGTCATGGTGTTGAGCGCCATGGTCGCCGTCCACATGATGTTGCTCCGCGCTTCGTAATCCTCGGGATCGGCCACGGCGATGCGGGAACTGTGGACCAGGGAACGCATCAGGGCCTCGGCGATGTAGTCGGAGGTATTGTCATCTTCCCCGGAGAAATACTGTT
>JBGUXJ010000019.1:0-13291 GCA_045222055.1 Candidatus Cryptobacteroides sp.
GGAGCTGCCGCCGGACGATATCGACATACTTCTCCGAGGTCACGACCCAGAAATGGTCCGGGCTGCAGACCGGGAGGAAGCGGTCCATGGTCAGTTGTATCAAAGTCCGGCCGACGCCCAGCACATCGATGAACTGCTTGGGCATCTGCGGCGTACTGATCGGCCAGAGGCGGCTTCCGATGCCGCCGGCCATGATTACGACATGGGTTTTCATGGTCATCATTTTTTCAAATTTAGCGGTAATTTTCGAAAAAAACGCTAACTTGGTACCAGATTATACTTAAAACCTTAATTCCACGGATTTATGAGAAAGTATTTTGCTGAGTGCATCGGAACCTTCGTTCTGACGCTCCTGGGCTGCGGAACCGCCATGTTCCTCGGCTGCAACACGGCCGCCGGCGTCGTCGGTACCGCCTTCGCCTTCGGTCTTTCCGTCATCGCGATGGCCTACACCATCGGCGGCATCTCCGGTTGCCACATCAATCCGGCCATTACCCTCGGTGTCGCCCTTTCCGGCCGCATGACTTGGAAAGATGCCTGCGGCTACTGGTGCGGTCAGGTCATCGGCGCCATCATCGCCGGTGCCATCCTGTTCCTGCTCACCAAGGTCGTCGCCGCTCCGGATCTGACCGGCGGCCTCGGCACGAACGGTGTCGCCAATGCCGGCGGTGCCGGTGGTGCCTTCCTCGTGGAAGTCATCGCCACCTTCCTGTTCGTCCTGGTCGTGCTCGGCACGACGGACAGCAAAGTCGGTGCGGGCAACCTCGCCGGCCTTGCCATCGGTCTCACGCTGGTGCTCGTGCACCTCGTCTGCATCAACCTGACCGGCACCTCCGTCAACCCGGCCCGTTCCATCGGCCCTGCCATCTTCGCCGGTGGCGCAGCCCTCAAGGATCTCTGGGTCTTCATCGTCGCCCCGCTCGTGGGCGGTGCCCTGAGCGCCTGTGTCTGGGGAGCCCTTGCCCCGAAGGAGTAACATCCGTCCGAAATGACGCAAGAGGGCCGGCTGCGATTCAGCCGGCCCTCTTCGTATCTACTTGATCCGACGCTCCTACTTGATCAGGTTGAGGAACTCGTTGCGGGTACGGGAAGAAGTCAGGAAAGCGCCCGAGAAGGCGGAGGTCGTCGTCACGGCGTTGGACTTCTCCACGCCCCGGATCTTCATGCACGTATGCACCGCCTCGATGACGACGGCGACGCCCAGCGGATGCAGGGAGTTCTGGATGGCGTCCCGGATCTGGACGGTCAGCCGCTCCTGGACCTGCAGGCGGCGGGCATAGGTCTCGACGACACGGGCGACCTTGCTCAGGCCGGTGATCTTGCCGTTCGGGATATAGGCGACATGGGCCTTGCCGATGAACGGAAGCATGTGATGCTCGCACATCGAATACAGTTCGATATCCTTGACCAGGACCATCTGCTGGTATTCCTCGTCGAAAATGGCGGACCGGACGATCATCTCCCCATCCTCGGCATATCCCTTCGTCAGGAACTGCATGGCTTTGGCGACCCGCTCCGGAGTCTTCAGAAGTCCCTCTCTATCAACATCTTCGCCCAACAGGCGGAGGATTTCCTTAACATGGGCGGCCAGTTCGGCCGTCGTCTTTTCATCGTAATATTCTTCCTTGTGGTACATCTGCTTCCCTATGGTATGATAGTTGCTTTACGCCGCACTTTGAAACGGCGATGCAAAATTAGGCAAAAATAAATTCATAATAAGGATTTTTTCCCTATATTTGCCGCCCGACCGACAGGCCAGCCCCCGCTCCGGTCCCGATAAAAGAAAATAATACGAACTATATTAAATCTGAAAGATTATGTATTGGACACTAGAACTTGCCAGCAGCCTGGACGACGCTCCGTGGCCGGCATCGAAAGACGAACTGATTGACTATGCCAACCGTTCCGGCGCCCCCGAGGAAGTCATCGAAAACCTCGTCGAACTCGAAGACGACGGCGACATCTATGAATCCATCGAAGATATCTGGCCGGATTACCCGACCAAGGACGATTTCTTCTTTAACGAGGAAGAGTATTAGATAGCATATTGCCATTCAATATCTTAAAAAACAGCCGCTGCGATCTCATTTGAGGTCGCAGCGGTCATTCTTTTCTTTCAGGTATCGCTTGTACTTGTTCCAGTAACTCGTGGTATTTTTCTTTTGGGCGCAATCTTTTCCGATTATGCCCTCAAAGCCGCCTGTTCTAAGGATCTCTTCTTCTATTGACTCCAGCGATACGTCAGGATGATGATCCAGGTAGACCGAGATCCTGTTGACCGGGAGTTTATAGTTCTCGATGGAGAGCGCACTTTCGATTCCGTTGTCCTGCAGGTATTTGACATACGCGTCCATATAGGAGGCCTTGTCGAAATCAACGGGCATCCTTTGACCGGCCATGAATGTGATGTCCTGGTCTTTCGTCTTGCCGATGATATAGCCGATAAACCGGTTCTCGGGATTCATCGATTTGAGCACCTGACTGCCCATTTTGAAATACTTCTTACACTCCTCGGTATTCATGCTGTCCGTTCCGGGATATAGGACCGCAACATAGGTGACGGGCTTCTCGCCGAGACTGGCATAACAGAAGCGGGACAGCATCTTTTTCGCAACCTGATCGGCCCTGGTGGCGTCGATTTCCACGAGGACGTTATCCTTCTCCCAGAAGATGTCAGCCCTGTCCTGGACCTTCTCCCAGTCATCACCTTTGTCCTTGAATATAGGGACTTCCACATCTCCTTCAAGGAACGTAGACAGCGTACGCTGGAATTGTTTTACCAACTGTCTTTTCTGCGATTTTGACTCTTCTCCTTCGGCAAATAACTGTCGGAAGCTTTTGCTGTAATCACTATTAACAGACGCCAGCGCATCTTCAATCCGTTTTTGAATATCCCACTCTTTCATTTAGTCTGTGTTTTTCAATTACCAAATATAAAGAATTAAACGAACAATCCTATCCATCTTCTTGATGTTGGTAAAAGCATCCTTTATTTTATCACGAAAAAAGTCCTATCTTTGTGTTGCCAGCAATAGATAACACTAAGAGTGACACAACACGAAGATGCCGCATCTACGTGAAGTTTCGCGGCTTCTGAACAACAAGGATGGAGTTACTCGGCTAATACAGATAAGATACCAAGCAAAAAAAAGATTGAACATGCAACAGTCGTTTTCTGAAAAAGAGTTGAAAGACTTCCTGTCCAAGGCACTGACCAGGACCTATTGTTCCCGGCATAAGAACGCTTTACCCCTTGATGAAGCGATTCAAGTTCTTACTGAAACGTCCGAAAAAGCCGGCTGGGAGACAGATACTGTCTTAAAGCTGCATATGGCAGATGTCAAGAATGAGGATATCCGGCAGCTTTTCCGCAGATTTCTCATTGCGAAAAAGTACAATGTCCGTCCCTTTGACATGACGCAACAGGGAGCTCCGCCTGCAATAGTCTATGCTTCTGATGATTGCGTTCTCATTAATATGTGGAACCACGTAACATCTACAAGGGTATTATCTCCATCCGGAGATGTCCTCATTCCTGAGGGGAATGTGATTCTTTTCCCGAATACGATATCTTATTTCGGCTTTGTTGCAAGGGACGTTACTACTCGAAAAATGGGTATGTACTCCAGGTTTGGCCAGGAGGTCTTACCTTGTATTTTTGACAATGTGACCAGGAAAGGGGAATTATCTTACGAGGGTGTCTCTTTCGATTTGGTGATGGCTGATTTAGCAATAAAAGCTATTTCGGATGAAATACTACACGGCCGTGCCATTAAGTTCATCTACGGAAACGACCAGGTTGCAGGTATAGCAATCAGCCACGAACAGGGGGCAGAAGAAATACTTGATTCAGGAGTCAGACGTATAGTGTTTGATGGTGTTCAAACCGATGATGGTATTTGTAAGTCGGTTTTGACCGAACTCAAGGGAATCATCGGTAAGACTCACATGATTATTGATACGAAGGAGATCGATGGGTAAAACAAAAGAAGGCTGGCCGCTTTCGGAGGACGACCTGTTGTATGCCGCGAAGCGTTATGCGACAGGCGATGACACCCTTGCCCCGAATAAAAGGGAGGCAAGGCGCTGCCTGAGAAAGTTGCTGTTGCATGGCAGCAATGAGGCGAAGTGGGAAGCATGGAGGATTATTGACAGCGGAGTGGTCGGGAACCGCCCGCTTTTCCTGTTGTTTCGTTTCCGGGAGATGGCGAAGATGGGCCGGGCCAATAGTTCGGCTCTCTATCCTTATTCCTTTGGTTCACATCTCATTGAGTCCTATGCCGATGTCCTTATGAAATGGAGACTGGTGCTTTATGCCGGGGAGATTCTGGCAATCGTCATCTTACTCATCAAGTTGTTATTCTGATTATGGCGCGTTCAAGAGATGCTTTTAAGCAAGATCGCTTACGTTTGCGGGATCTTGTACAGGTGTGGACGTTGTCCTTGCTGATCGGGCTGCTGCTGTTGGCGGTGATAATCTTGCTGATCCCATCTGCAACGTTGGCCGATGGCATTGTCTGTTCGTTATGCATTATCGGAATAGATGTTGTCCTGTTGGGAATTACCGCCTTGGGTGCCCTTATCAAAAGGCACTGACGAAATGTTGGTCATTCAGGGATCCGTTTATCAAGCTCAAACCAATCTGCTCTATTCGCTATCATGATACACGAAGAGGAATATCCAGACTTCATGAAAAAGGTCAGAAGTCGTGCGCTTCTCGTATGTGACAACAAGCCCGAATACGTACGGGCGTTACGGGAGAGCCCGACCTGGTACCGGTTCGGCGATGAGACTCTCGGCTATTGGAAGAACACCGGCTACAGGTACGATTTCTTTAAGGACCCGGGCAAGTTCAAGGAGATGATGATGCAGGACAAAATTGCTGCATACCTGTCTGATAGCAGACAAGGTTGCAGCAATCTTATGGACGTTCTTCCCTTACTGACGTTCAAGAACGAGAAAGCGGAAGGGGTATATTTGCATTTCTATTGTATCGAGGACCTTCGTGAAGAAGGGCTTGATTGATTGTAGTTATAGCACAAAACCATTCTAACCCCATTCCTGACCGGGCATTCCATTATTCAGTCGGTTCTTGACAGGAAATCCGATTCCCTAGATATCCCTCCTCCAGAGGAAGAAATAGAATCCGAGGAGGAAGAGATAGATTGCTATCCCGAAGAAGAAGGCGAAAGCCATCAACGGTTGGGAGAGTTCTTCGGCCTTGATCATCGTGTACATCGTGCAGATGTAGATGGCGATGCCGAATAGGAACGTGAAGATCAGCAAAGGGATGGATATCTTTGTATTCGTCTCTTCGACATCCGGTTTGCTGAATCTGTTCATGGCATAGACGAACGTCTCGGCAAGGAAAAGATCGAGGTCTTCTCCCGCATGGAGCGCCTTCAGGCTTTCTCTCTTGGAATCAGGGATCGTGACATCCTTGTCAATCAGGACACGGAAGGAATCCAGCATGTCATCTTTCAAATGGGGATTGATATCCCGCTCCACTTCCTTGCGGAAATAAGAGACCACTCCCCTGACGACCTCGGGGTTGGCGGTTGCCAGCCGGTAGCTCTCCGGCAGCGGCAGGGTTCCACGCAGCATCCGGCCGAGCGTGCCGTCTTTCTTCATGTCCGTTTTCTTTCCATCCTCCTGAAGGTCGACGATCTTCTGTCCACGGACAGATTCAAGGAGGAACAGGGCGGCATCCTCCTTTTCTGAATGTTTCATCAATGCCGGACGGATGGCATTGACATAACTGGCAAAATTAAGTTCGGTCATACTATTAATCTCTTGTGTCAATAATCTTCGTCGCGAAGCATATGTCCTAGAATTTAAAAGCCATATGCAAGCGTCATTCCCCCCCCAATATACAAAAAAATCATATCTTTGTACTTAATACACAACCACATTGTCCCATGACTATCTACCAAGCGCTCCACCTCGCGGAATCAGGCCGCAAGATTTATTTCACGAACCTCAAGATCGAAGGCCGGTTCGACAACGAAAAGGCCATGGACAGCCGGAAGTCCTCCCGTCTGTTTGACACGGACAAGGACGATGAAGGCCTGATCTTCAGCGTCGGTACAGAGTATGAGAACATCATCATTCTCGATACGGACGGGAACGTCTTTGTAAAAGACAGGTTCACCCCTACCCCGCAGGAAAAGGAGGAGTGCGCGAAGTACCATGTCTGCGATTTCTGGAACCTGGATGACAACCAGGAGATTCCATTCGTGCGTCGTCGGAAGCCGAAAGATCTCGTGGGAAAGATCGCAGACCGGATCGACGAGTACATCGTCAAGAACGACCTTCCCCTCAATGACCCCGACGAGGACGAAGACGGCCAGTGCGTCTCCTCGTTCATGTTGGCCGACGCACTCGCCGACGACGAAGTCCTGGCGGCCCGGGCAGCCAAGCTCACGCGCGGACAACTCCGCACGCTTTGTGGCATGTTCATGGATAGGACCGTCTGGATCGACGAGGAAGCGGATTTCTCCTACGGCGAAGTCTTCTTCCTCAATCTGGTCCGCACTCCCGACGGCATCCGCGTCGAGATCTGGGACGGATACCCGGAGTAGACTTCGGGGCAAGCGCCTATCTCAAGTCTTTGTAGCACTCGTCCAGACGCCGGAAGTTCTCCTCGGTCAGAGGGATGGATTTCTTCTCACGAGAAGAAGACCGCTTCTTCGGTTTTCCCGCAAAGTCGATGTTGAAGTACACCTTGAAGGGCGGGATCGTGGAGAACTCCATGAACTCCGCGGGCGTGTACTCAATGAATTGGAAGTTCTCGTCCGCCTCGTCGGCAATGACCACCACGAATCGGAAATGGTCCGGGTCTTTGAACGCCTGGCTCCACTCCGTCTGTGTGGCAGCGCCGAAATACCGGTCCTCGTGCCGGGTCATCTTGACCTCGAAATACCAGGTCTCACCGTCCTTCTCGGCGGTAATATCCGCCGGAGAGCCCGTTACACGTGCCCGGAATCCGTTGGCGTTCAACTTGTTCGCATAGGCCTCCTTGGCCGCGATGTCTGATTTTCTGTTCTTCATGCGCTAGTTATCGTTTTGGTTATATATAAATACCGGCCGACAGCCAGAATCTTGCAGACAATCTTTAATAATTCCTGCCAGACAGGACAGATGCGTAGGAGGCGGGACGGTCGGGTGTCTCCGTGCGGTCCCTGTCCGCGGTCCTCGGCAGGCCGGAGAGATAGCGGACCGCCTTGTTCCTCTTGTTGTGGCGATAGCGGTCCAGGCGGTGCATCTGCTTCCGGCTGGCAGGGTTGAAGTCCAGCTGGTCGAACTTCATGATGGACCAGGCGATGCGGTCGAATGCCTTCAGGCAATGAGAGACGTCCGTCTTGACCTCATCGATCAGCGTGACCTGGTGGTAGCGATGGCAGATCTTGTCAAACTGCTTCTTCAAGGTACTCTTGCGAAGACGGATGGAACCGTCGCAGCTGATTTCATATCCCACGAAACCGATCCATTCGGCGGCATTCCCTTCGCCGCGGCCCCATCGGAAAGGAGCCTTCGTCTTTTCGTCCCAATACGCGGGTTCGGTCCGCTCCCCTTGCTTGAAGTTGTCGCCTACCGATTTTTCGTCGTGATAGACAAGTTGATGGGCCGTCAATGAATCCTTGTATGCCTCAAAGAGTCTGCGGCAGCCCTCCTCGCTCTCGTGCATCAGGATGATGTCATCCCCGAAGCGGTTGAACAGCCGGCTCTTGTCGGCAGGGTCGACCACGGCCCGGTCCACATCGTTCATCAGGATGTTGCAGATGAGCGTGGAGAGCACGCCCCCCTGCGGAATGCCGATCTTGCGGGAATCGGAAGCCCATGTTTCCGGCGAATAACCGCCGCGCTCGAAAAACTCCTCTTCCGGGATCCAGCCGAACTGGCACTCCACCTTCCTGCCGCCTAGTTTCAGTTTGCGGCCCAGCCCCGCGACATAATCGTTCCAGAATCCCGGCTCCCGGCTTTTGTCCAGGACGGATTCCTTGAAATTGTAACCGTCCAGATAGGCCTTCAGCACGGCCAAGGCGCCGGACGCCTTTTCCCGCTCGATCCGCCCTTCGTCCATGAGGCGGTCAAGTGCCGCCATTACCTGGTCGTGATTGACGATGTCGTAGAACTTCTTGATGTCACATTCGGCCACCCAGACGGAAGCATGCGTCTGCCGGAATTCCAGAATATTGGGAACCGCGTCATCGGCTTTCGTCATGTACAGTTCCTTCGGATGTGCCCCATGATAGTTGCGGCGCTGCCGGTAAGACAAGATTTCTTCGTGGAACAGCGGATCCAGCAGCCCGGTGAGATACTCGCTGGCGAGTTTGATCAGCACCTTGGTTTTCAGGTCATCATAGACGCTGATCGGGCGGAAGGTAATGACTACCCTGTCGCCGAAGTCTTCTGCTTTCTTGAAAATGCCGGTGGTCTCAGGCGCAGACAAGGACACGTCGCCTCGCGAGACAGTCCCGATGATTTCGGCCATGAAGCGGAACAGTTCGGGGATGTATCCGGGTCGGCAGGTGCCGCTGCGGTCTTTGGCGATGGTCAGTTTCAGGGCCGTCGCGGCGTTCTTCAACTGACGTGTCCGATCGTTGCGAAGGCTGCTCCGGTGTTTCTTGCCGGGCGTCACCCATGTCCGCCGGGAAGGAAGGATGCGGCAGAGTTCCCGGTAGACATTGCTCTTCTCGCGGCTTTCATCCGTCTTCCCGATCCATTTCACACGCTCCTTGATGAGGATGGCAAGGATGCGGTCCTCGGAAGCGAATTGTATGAAGTCTTGCGTTCTCATGAAAAAAGGGAGCGAAGTCACGTCGGCTGAATGAAATAATCCGGTGTACTAGATCTAGGCTGGGAAAAACCCAGTTTATCCACCTGAAGCCATCGGGCCGGTCCCGCCGGGATACAAGATCCCTGGTGGTGCGACGTGTGCGGGATTCATGAAATTAAAAACCCGGATACAGTAACGAATGTCCGCTCCCGACACAAAGATACGTTATATTTCAGGGTAAAACAAGACTGCCGGCCTGTTTCCAGGTCGGCAGTCGTCTGTAGGTCTATGCGCTGAGTTTGTATCCGTACTCGGACAAGAACTTGGCGCCGAGAGCATCTGCGAGGGCCTTGCGGGCCTTGCAAAGCTTGGATGAAACGGCATTCGGGGTACAGCCGAGAATCTTCGCGATTTTCTGCGGCTTGAGGCCCTGCATGCTCAGTTCGAGCACTTCACGCTGACCCTTGCCCAGGGAACCGATCTTCCTGTTGATATAGGAGAGGGCTTCCTCTGTTTCAAGGATGCGGTCGGCCGCGAAGTCATCACTGCGGTAGCTCGAGAGCCGATTGGAAACATGGCTCTCACCATCCTCGTCCTGCACCTCATACGGGAGAAAGGTCGAGGAATGTTTGACGGCCTTTCGGAAAGCGTCCCGCTCGCAGCGGGCTGCGATGGTGTAACCGTAGGCCTCCGGGCAGTCGTGGCATTTCTCCGGGTCATACGATCCCTTTGAAACGATGAACCTCTTGAAAGCTTCCTGACGGAGGTCTTCGAGATCCTCCTTGGCCAGGCCCTTTCCGCCCTTGTATCCGTATCTGCGGATTTCTTTGTCAATCCCGACAAATATGTCCTCATAACGGACCTGCTTGCCGCTCTTGGTGGTGAATGTCTCGTTGGTGTGGGTGTGGTGTGTGTTTTCCATAGCTCGTTGGGTTGGGAAAGTTGCTGGTCGATGCCCGCCAGTAGGGCATCTTGCGCGACCACGCCTGGCGTTCTGTCCGCAAGAATAAAATAAATTTTAATACGCGCAGTTGACAGAAGCCGGAGCAACACTCTAGAACCAATAAGCTATTTCAAAGACCTCAACCTACATCCTCGTTCATCCTCCTACATAATTTCAATACCACCGATGATCGGGAATCTTGCACAGAAAAAAGGATTTTCTTTGAAATGACAACATTCCTACCGTCAAGTGGGTAGTATATATACGGCAAATCCGTACCGAAGGTTTCATCACAGACAAAAAAAATGAGTTCTATGCCGCATACCTGAATCCTTTCGGGACTTCCCCGAAGATGTTCTTGAACTGGTTGGAGACATGGTGTCTCGTCTGGTAACGCGCACCATTCCCCTTCCTCTTGCCTTTGGAAGCCGTTCGCCAGAAGTTCTGCGCGACCCGCTTCTCCATGATACGACGGATCTTCCGGCAGGTGGCATTGTCCTCGATGCCGAGTGACACGTCGCCCAGTCTCTCTCCGTCCAGGAATGAAAGCCGCTCTTCCGCGATGGAGTCGCTCTGTTTCTTGATGAATCGCTTCTCCGAGTACAAGGGGATGGTGTAGTTGTTCATGTCTTGGTTCGTTTCAGTTACATGTATAAATACCATCTGCAAGCCAGAATCTTGCTCTTTTTTCAGGACAATCATCACTCAGCAAGCTTGTATTCCCTTCGCAGGACAGGCATGACATGGTCCTTCCCCAGGGTCAGGGAGGTCTGCTTGTGCAGGGCGGCATTCCTGGGGGCCTCGAACATGATGTCACGCATCACTTTCTCCATGACGAGCCGCAGTCCCCTGGCGCCCGTCCCCTGTCTCAACGCGGCTTCCGCGATGGCCGAAAGGGCTTCCGGCTCAAAATCCAGTTCGATACCATCCTCTCGCAGCAGTTCGACATACTGGCCGGTAATGGCGTTCTCCGGCTCGGTCAGGATACGGACCAGGGCTTCCTTGTCCAGGGGGCGGACATTCGTGATGACCGGGAAGCGCCCGATAAATTCGGGTATGAAACCGAAATCGCGGAGATCCTCCGGAGAAACATCCTCCAGACCCGCCTTGGCGGCGTGCTTTCCTTCCTGGGAGAAACCGATACGCCCCTGGCCTTTCCCGGTCCTCCTGGCGACGATATCTTCCAGTCCGACGAAGGCACCTGACAAGATGAACAGGATATCGGTCGTGTCCATGTAGATCAGCGATTGCTCGGGATGCTTCCGACCGCCCAACGGCGGCACGCCCACCACGTCGCCTTCCACAATCTTGAGGAGACTCTGCTGGACACATTCTCCGGACACGTCGCGCGTGATGGAGACGCCGGCGTCCTTCCTGGCGATCTTGTCTCCCTCGTCCAGCATGACAATTCCCCTTCGGGCTTTGTCCAAATTATACCCGCAGGTGCGCAGCAGGCCGGCAAGGCAGTCTTCCACATCCGAGCCGACATAGCCGCTGGCCGTCAGTTTGGTGCAATCCTGGATATGGCAAGGGACATCCATCAACTGAGCGATCGTCTTGACCAGCAATGTTTTGCCACAGCCGGTCTCGCCCAGGAGGATGATATTCGACTTGTCGATCTTGACCGTACGACCCTGGGCCTCCTTATGCCCGATTCGCTTGTAGTGGTTGTACACGGCAACGGCGAGGGTCTTCTTCGCTTCTTCCTGGCCGATAACATAGCGGTCCAAATATTCCTTGATCTGGTCCGGTCTCATGAGTTTCGTCTGTCCTGTCATTTGCTGTCAGTCGTTGTTTGAACTTGTACCATAATACATGGGAAATCCCGGATTCTTTCCGACGACATAAAAACCGGACGACATGGGAAACGGTCTTTTTCGTGAAACAAACCTTATTTTCAATAAGGTAATAACGAATATTATGCTTATCTTTACAGGTTGGTTGGAATCAACTGTTTGAGATATATTATTCCGCTATAAAAAGAGTAACGAAATGAGAAAAATTTTACTCCTGGCTGCTGCAGCACTCATGGCTGTGGTATCATGCAAACCCTCCATCGAATCCCCTTTCGTCCACAGGGTGGCAGAATACCCCGTGGTCACTTTCGATGCGCCCGACCTGAGCGGCATCACCGACAACGGGAAGGAAGTGCTCCGGCTCTACCGCTATGCCGCCGATGTAGTCGATTCGATCTACTGGCAGCAGTATTTTGGAGACAGGCAGGCCCTTCTTGACGGGATCGAGGACCCGTACCAGAAGACTTTCGCAGAAATGAACTACGGTCCCTGGGACCGCGCCGACGGCAATTCCTTCGTGGAAGGTTACGGTGACCGTCCCGCAGGAGCCGGTTTCTACCCTGCCAACATGACGGTGGAAGAATTCAACGCCTGGGACAATCCGGACAAGGACAGCCCTTATACGCTTGTCCGCCGCGCCGCCGACGGTTCTTTGGAGACCGTCTGGTATCACGATGCCTATAAGTCCTATATCGACAAGATCGAAAATGCCCTGAAGGTGGCCGCCGATGTCACCATCAAGCCGAGCGTAAGGAAATATCTCCTGGCCAAGGCCGAAGCCCTCAAGACGGACAAGTATTACGAGAGTTCCCTGGCCTGGCTGGACATGGACGACAGCAAGATGGACCTGGTCATCGGCCCGAACGAGGTCACGGACGACCAGCTGCTCGGCATCAAGCGTTCCTACGAGGCCTTCGTCCTGCTGAAGAACCTGGCGAAGACCGATGAACTGATGCAGTATGTCTCCCGCATCGGCGAGTTGCAGGAAGACCTTCCCGGCGACCCGGCCTATAAGACCTTCCAGCCCGGCGCCGGCTCGAACATCTTCTCCTGCGACGCCCTGTACTATGCGGGCAAGGCGAACGCGGGCGTAAAGGTCATCGCCCTCAACCTGCCCTTTGACGCCGACGTCCAGCGGGACCGCGGCACCCGTACCATCCTGCTCCAGAACGTCATCTCCGCCAAGTACAACCACATCATCAAGCCCACCGGCGAACGCCTCCTGGAAGCGGACGCCGCCGAACTCCTGTCCTCCGACGCCTTCTTCTGGAACATCGTGTTCCGTGAGGTGGCACACGGACTTGGCGTGAAGGAAACCGTAAACGGAAAGGGAACCGTGGACCAGGCCCTGGGGACCGCCGCCGCCACCTTCGAGGAAATGAAGGCCAATGCAGCCGGCGTGCTCCTCGTCTGCAAACTCCAGCAGCGTTTCAACATCACCCACCACTACTTCTCCAAGGAAAGCGCCCTCACCAACTTCTTCGCTTCCCTCGTCCGCTCCGAGCGCTTCGGAGAAGGTTCCGCCCTCGGCCGGAGCAGTATCATCATCTACAACTATCTCCGTGAAGCCGGTGCCTTCCAGCACAAACCGTCCGGGAAGTATGTCCTCAACCTGAAGGTCATGGAGAACGCACTGTCCGACCTGACCGCCTTCATCCTCAAGACGCAGGCCACGGGCGACCGCGAAGGAGCCCTTGCCTTCGAAGAGAAGTACTCCAAGCGCAGCGAGGATTACAAGATCGACCTCCGGAACCTGCGGATCGAGAAGATCCC
>JBGUXJ010000020.1:0-6849 GCA_045222055.1 Candidatus Cryptobacteroides sp.
TCGCCGCGACACTCGCCGGCTGTAACCAGCAACATACCTCCCTCGTCCAGAAAAAGGCCGACAGCTATGCCCTCGTCAACCTCGAGACCACATTCACCGAAGGCATCTCCGACCATGGAAAGAAAGTTCTCGAACTCTATAAGCTCGCCGCCGAAGAAGCCGACAACATCTACTGGCAGCAGAATTTCGGCGACAAGGCGCTCATGGACAACCTGTCCGATCCCGGCCAGAAGGCGTATGCCATGATCAATTACGGTCCGTGGGACCGCATTGACAACACCCCGTTCGTCGACGGGTACGGCAAGCGCCCCGCCGGAGCGAACTTCTACCCGGCCGACATGACCGCGGAAGAATTCGCCGCCTGGGAGAATCCGGACAAGAACAGCCATTATACCCTGGTCCGCCGCGCCGAAGACGGCTCCCTGGAGACCGTCTGGTACCATGACGCCTTCAAGGACAACATCGAGCGCATGTGCAACTACCTGCAGGCCGCCGCCGACGCCACCATCGTCCCCAGCGTCCGCGAATACCTGCTCAAGAAGATCGAAGGCCTCCGCACGGACAACTATTACGAAAGTTCCCTCGCCTGGCTCGACATGGACGACAGCAAGATGGACCTTGTCATCGGCCCGAACGTCACCACGGATGACAATCTTTTCGCCAACAAGGCCTCCTACGGTGCCTTCGTCATGCTGAAGGACCTTGCCCGCACCGAGACGTTGAAGCGCTTCACCACCATGTTGCCTGAACTGCAGAAGAGCCTGCCGTGTGCCGACGAGTACAAGAAGTTCGTCCCGGGTTCCGCCTCCAACATCTTCGCCTGTGACGCCATTACCTACGCCGGCAACTACAACGCCGGATTCAAGGTGATCGCCGTCAACCTTCCGACCGACGAACAGGTCCAGGCCGAGAAAGGCACCCGCACCATCCTTTTCCGCAATGTCCTGCGTGAGAAATTCAACCGCACGGTCTTCCCGGTCGGCAACCTGATGCTCGCCCAGAACGAGAACATGGATGCCGAGGCATTCTGGTGGAACATCGCGTTCCGCGAGGTCGCCCACGGCCTGGGTGTCAAGGAAACCGTCAACGGCAAGGGGACCGTGGCCGACGCCCTCGGTAACGAATCCGATTTCTTCGAGAAAATGAAGGGAGACGTGCTGGGTGTATGGCTCGCCTGTGAGCTCAACACCAAGCATAACTTCTCCAATGTCCTTCAGCGCAACGACTTCCTGGCCACCTTCGTCGCCAGCACCCTCCGTTCCGTCCGTTTCGGCGTCGAGGATCCGACCGGACTGGCCAATGTGGCCATCTGGAACTGGCTCGTCGAGCAGGGAGCCGTGGTCCGCAACAACGAGACCGGCGTCTATGCCGTCAACTTCGACCAGACTTTCCAGGCTGTCACCGACCTGGCCGGCTTCATCCTGAAGACCCAGGCGACCGGTGATGCGGCCGCTGCCCGGCAGTTCGCGGCCGATTACGGCAATCTGACGGACGCGCTCCGCTCCGACATCCGCAAGATGCACCTGGAGGACCTTCCGGTCGACATCCGTTTCAAATAGCATTTCATTATTGAAACAGAACCACCTCGGTTCCGTCGATCCTCCCCACAAAGTGGGTCCCCTCCCTTTTCGGGAGCCAATGTCGACTTGAACCGAGGTGGTTCTGTTTCAAACTGCTAAATTGCTATTACCGAGGGCTGGTGACCGATATGGGGAATGAATTTCTCCAGCAGGTCACGCGTGGCGAAACGCATGTAACAAGTGGTGGTTCCGTCCGTACCGCAGAACCAGGAATCCTTCAGGACGTCTTCGTCGATTACCAGGCGGATCTGATGCTCCGGATCCCGGATCAGGCTCAGGACCGTCGTCGCTCCCACGACCGTCCCCAGCATTTCCAGCAGTTTTTCCGCAGGGGCGAAAGACACCCGGGAAATCCCGAGCGCTTTCCCGAAATCCTTGGTGATGAAGGGTTTGTCCCCTTTCATGATAAACAGGTAATACTGCGTCTGCTGGCGGTTGCACAGCAGAAGCGTCTTGATGGTATGTGCCTCCAGCCGGGCGTCGATGGCGGCACAGTCTTCCATGGTCAGGCAGGGGTCGCAGTCCGTTCGGGAATACGGGATGCCCAGTTCGGAAAGCGTCCGGTAAATATCGCGTTGCAGTTCGGTCCGGAATTCTTTGGGTGCGTCCGTGAGGACAGGGCTGGTCTGTATCATGACGATGTATTATAACAATGGGGCGAAAAGGCCGATGACCTTTTCGGAAAGACGGTGATACCACTTCAACCGGGAAAGCCACGCTTCGTCAACGGGGGTGCAAAGTTCCAGGTCTTTCTCGAAGATGGCACAGCATTCACGTGCCGTCCCTTCATCATAGAGGATGACATTCACTTCATAGTTCTTGTCGAAACTCCTGATGTCCAGGTTGGACGATCCGATGGATGAAAGATAGTCGTCCGAGACGAATGTCTTGCTGTGGATGAATGGATCGCCCCGCAGGTAGATCTTCACGCCGGCGGCCAGCAATTCCTGGAAATGGATCCGGTTCGCAGGCCGCATGAAGAAATTGTCCGCTCGCATCGGAAGCATCAGCCGCACATCCACGCCCCGCCTGGCGGCATCCTCGATGGCAGCCAGCAAGGAAGCCGGCGGAACGAAATAAGGCGTCTGCATCCAGAAATAATGCTGCGCATGCCGGAGTGCCCATTCATAGCCGGCCTGCATGACGGAATAGTCGGACTGGGGGTCATCCGGCACGACCTGGATCCGTTCTCCGGATGCAGATTCCGGACGATGGAAATATGCCTGCAAGGGCCGTTCGAGCTGGCCGCCGACCATCATCCAGGTCTCCAGGAATACATATTGCAGCTGGGCGACGGCGCCGCCGGTCAGCCGGATATCCGTGTCCCGCCACTGGCGGAAATACTTGTCGTTGATGTTCATTCCCCCCGCATGCGCGACCTTGCCGTCGATGACCAGGATTTTCCGGTGATTCCTGTAATTCATCAACGTCAGGTACCGAAGCGGATTCCGCAGCATGCTGGTAAACTGCATGACATGGACACCGGCTTTCCTCATCTCGTAAAAATACCGCGGCGGGATGTTGAAATCCGCGATGTTTTCAAAGAGGAAACGGACCTCGACACCCTCTCGTGCCTTGTCCATCAGGATCTTCCGGATTTTCCGTCCCCCTTCGTCATTCCAGAAATGATAATACTCGATATGGATGGATTCCCGGGCACCCTTGAGATCCTCAACCAACCGTTGGAATTTCTGCTGTCCCGAGGTGATGATTTCATGTTCGTTCCCTTCCGTAACGGTCAGATGCGACAGATCCGCCAGCAGACGGGCCAGAGGGCGATATTCCTCCGGCAGTCCGCCCGTCCGTTTCTTGCTGGACAACTGGCTTCTGACATCCTCGTCCGCCCCTGCGGCAAAGGCCTCCCGGAAAGCCCGGTGGCTTTCCGCATGGAAGACACGGTTCCGTTGGTTGATGCCGAAAACCAGGTACAGCACCAACCCCGTCAGGATCAACAAGAGAATGACGATCAGATTCATGCTTCCCGATGAATGACACTTCCACTTCCCTGGTGATTCGCCAGGACCAGAACCTCGGCGATCTGGACATGCTCCGGAGCGCTCGCGGCATAATAGACCACGTCCGCGATGTCGTCCCCCGTCAGGGGCTGGATCCCTTCATAGACCTTGGCGGCACGCTCCGTGTCACCATGGAACCGGACCTTGCTGAAATTGGTTTCCACCAGTCCCGGTTTTACATTCGTCACCCGTACGTTCGTGGCCGCCAGGTCGATGCGAAGGCCGTCCGAAAGCGTCTTGACCGCCGCCTTCGTGGCACAGTAGACGGCGCCGTTGGCATACGCCGCATCGCCCGCCACCGAACCGATGTTGATGACATGTCCCCTGTTGCGTCCGACCATCCCGGGGACGACCAGCCGCGTCATGTTGAGCAGGCCCTTGACATTGGTATCGACCATGGTATCCCAATCCTCGAAACGCCCTTCATATTCGGGTTCCAGTCCCAGGGCAAGTCCCGCGTTGTTGACCAGGACATCGATCTGTCTCCATTCGGGCGTCAGCCGCTCGATGGCCCGGATGCAGGATTCCCGGACACGGACATCGAACACCAACGGAAGGACCATACAGCCGAGTTCCTTAGCCTGGGATGCCACCGATTCCAGTTTCTGGGCATTACGGCCCGTCAGGATCAGGTCATATCCGCCCGCCCGGGCAAAACGGAGGGCGCATGCGGCTCCGATGCCGCTGGTCGCGCCTGTAATCAAGACGATTCTGTTCATGATATCTCTTTTTTCAAATGTTCGGCCAATACTTCAGCCAGGTCTTCGACCGGCCGGTCGGCATAACGGGAAAACGTGCTGCGGCACAGCGGACAGGCCGTAACAATGGTTTCCGGATCATTGACTGTCAGATTCTCCAGGGATTTCCGCGTGATGGCTTCACGCTTGCCGAACCCCAGGGAGAGACTTCCGAGACTCCCGCCGCAGCAGACGCTCTCCGCATGATGCTTCTCCGCTTCATGGAGGAAACCCACCCGGCGGAGCGCCGCACGCGGCTCTTCGTAAATCCCGCAGCCACGGCCCAGTTCACAGGGATCATGGAACACATAACTCCCGGACCGGTACTCGACCGGCAGAAGGTTCTCACGGATAAGTTCCTCGAAATAGACCGTATGATGCACCACCCGGATGCCTTCCAGCGGATAGGACTCCCGGAAGACCCGGTAGCAGATCGGGCATGTCAGCAGCAGCGTATCGCAGCCGCTGGCACGGATGATTTCCACGTTCTTGCGGATCAATTCCTGCGCGGCATCCCTACGGCCTGCCATCATCAGCGGACGGCCGCAGCAGAGTCCGCCCTCAGGATCCATCAACTGGTAATCGATGCCCGCGGCCTTCAGCAAGGATTCCGTCGCACGCCGGACAGCCGGTGTCAGGGCCGTCATGCAACCGGCGAAATACAGGACCTTTGCCGGCCGGGAGGCCACGGCCGTCTTCATGGGAGCCGTATCGATCCCTGCGTAGTCCGGAGTCTGGGCATAGGTCCGCAATTCCCGCTGCGCAATCCGCAGTTCCGGTCCCTGGACGCACACCTGACAAACCTCGGAGCATTTTCCGCAGAGCAGGCATTTGTCACTGATCTGTGCGATCCGACGTTCATTGCCCCGACGCAACTGCCGGTTCAGGTAAACCGTGCAGTCCCGGACATTCTCCTTCCGGACACTCATCGGGCAGGCGTCGATGCAAACCCCGCAGTTCGGGCAGGAGTAATACTCCAGTTTGGCGAAACCCTTGCGCGGATGCCGGATCCTGATGCCGGCATTCCGCATCGGAATCAGCAGCATCTCGGCCGGAATATGCATGTAACGCGTGAACGGCAGCACGACCATGAATACGCACAATGCGATGGAATACGCCCACCAGGTCGGCAGTACATGCATGTCGTTGGAAATGAAACTGTGGAACAGCCGTCCGGCAGGTTCTGTCAGGAAACTGCCGCCGCTGATGTGCGCCGTGAATGTTTCAGCCAGCAGACGCAACGGGAAGATCGCCCAGAGCGCATACAGGCCGATCCGGTCCAGGAAAGAAGGCTGCGTGGTCCGGCGCATGCCGAAGATCCGGGAACGGAAGCGCTTGTAAACCGCCAGCACGATACCGCTCAGCACCAGCAGCAGGAAAATGTCCATCAGGAACATCAGGACCTTTCCCGGGATGGTGGCGTCGGCCTCCGCCACGAAGAAATTGAAGAAGATCGGGTAATAGAAGAAACGGACGCGATGCGGAAGGAACAGCATCACTTCGACATGCCCCAGCAAGATCAGCATGAACCAGCCGAAAGCAATGCTGGAATGCATGTACCCCAACACCTTGTTCCGTTTCCACAACCGGACATGGATCAGGCAGTTCAGGAATATGTCCTTGATGTTCTTCCAAAGAGTCTTCGGGGTGACAAGACTGACCAGGAACCGCTTCCGGTCCGCCCCGGGCAATTCAAAGAAAATCCGGATCATGCCGGCCAGACAGTAGGTCAGCACGAAGAGCATGCCGATGACGAACGGCAGGACAAACGGATGGAATGCACCGGGGACCCGTTCAATCATAGACGGCCCTCCCCTTTTGACTTGTCCGCCCCGGCGAGACTGCCGTCTGAAACGATCCGGCACAGGGACAGGATCAGATGGCGGGTATTGATTCCCCGCGGGCAGACCATGGTGCATTTGCCGCACAGCATACAGGCGGAAAGCATCCTGTCCACTTCCCGGTCCTGGCCGCGCTGCAGCCCGAGCAGGACTTTCCGCACGCTCATGCCCGAGAAAGGAGCGGCCGTGCAGGTCGCACTGCAGCTTCCGCACGCCATGCAGATGCGCGCATCGGGCTCCATGCTGACAAGCCGGTCATACCGGGACAGGTCAACCTTGTCCAGGTTGACCGCAGAACTGGGAGCGAGGGAAAAGCCGAAATCCATCATTGTCCGCAGAGATAATGGTGAATGTCCAGGGCGGCGCTGCGCGCCTCGGCCAGCGTCTCGGGAATCGTCTTCGGCCCGGTCGCGGCTCCGGCGAAGAAAATACCCTTGCAGTCGGACTGCGTGATGGAAGCGATGTTATCCCGGCTCCGAAGATACCCGTCTTCGTCGATCCCGAGCGACAGTTCCCGTGCGAGCGGATGCACGTCCCGGTTGCAGACCATGCCCGCCATCAGCACCAATGCATCCAGGGTCACCTTGACCGGTTTCCCGTTCAGCGTATCTTCCGCCTTCACAATGACCTGCCCGTCAATGTTTTCCGACACCTCCGAGACACGGCCGCGGATGAA
>JBGUXJ010000021.1:0-5648 GCA_045222055.1 Candidatus Cryptobacteroides sp.
GCGCCACTGGACCAGGCCCCACACCGAGACGAATACATAATAGATGTTCAGGCCCATGGACGCCCATAAATGCTGGACCGCAAAAGAATAGGCACAGGCGGCACCGGTGAGGATGCCGATGACCCACATCGCGTTCTTCTGTCCGATTTCAAGCAGGAGATAGGCGATGCCGGTGACAAAGGCAAAAATCTCGATGGCCTGCAGGATGTCCATGGCCCCGGCAGATTACAGGACCTCGAGCAGTTCTACCTTGAAGACCAGGGCGGCGTACGGCGGGATGGCGCCATGGGCACCGGCCTCGCCATAGGCCAGGTTGTACGGGATGTAGAGTTCCCACTGGGAGCCTTCGCTCATCAACTGCAGGGCTTCCGTCCAGCCGGCGATCACCAGGCCGACACCGAACACGGCCGGCTCGCCACGCTTGTAGGAAGAGTCGAAGACCATGCCGTTGGTGAAGGTGCCTTCATAGTGGCAGCGGACCCGGTCGGAACGGCGCGGCTTGCGGCCGGTTCCGGCCTTGATGACCTTGTACTGCAGACCACTGGCAAGCGTGATGACGCCCGGTTTCGCGGCATTTTCCGCAAGGAAGGCTTCACCGTCTTTTTTCATGGCCTCGCCGATTTCCGCCTCTTCGGCGGCCTTCGCGGCTTCCAGGTCGGTGAAATATGCATCGAGGATCTTGCCTGCCTCTTCATACGGGACGGCAGGTTCCTCCCCTTGCAGGGTCGCCTTGACACCGGCGATGAAATCATCAAAGGTCAGGTCCTTGACACCCGACTGCAACATGTTGTGGGCGATGCTCATGCCCAGCGCGTAACTGACTTTATCCATTTTAAAACAATGATGTATTGATTCCTGTTGACTCCGTCGATCGGAAATACAAAGATAGGATATTTCCGGGAATCTCCGTATTTTTGCGCCAGATTGTGGTGTTCCGCGGCGCTCCCGCGGACTGAATAGGGAACCCGGTGCGAATCCGGGGCTGTGCCCGCAGCTGTATCATCCGAAACGGCTCCGAACGATGCCATTGAAGGGACCTCCTTCGAGAAGGCCGGAGCCGGGAGAAGCCAGAAGACCTGCCACTTTCAAGTTGAACAGCGGAACCCGGGGGCAGGTTCCCGTAAAACGCAAAAACCTATGCTATTATCCCTTCTTGCCGGCTTGTTCCTGATGCCGGCAGCGGACACCCTGCAGGCAGTCACCGTCGTGGCGGACCGGGGTGTCGTGGTGTCCCGCACGGACACCGTCTCCCTTTCCCAGTATGATGTCGCCGGTTCGCTCATGCAGGTCCCGGGCCTGTATGTGGGCGACTACGGCTTCGGCGCCGGACTCAAATCCGCCAGCCTGCGCGGCCTGGGAAGCGCCCACACGGCCATTTATGTCGATGGCATCCGCGTCGGCAATGTCCAGTCCGGGCAGAATGACCTCGGCATGCTCGGTTTCGAGAATTTCTCCACGGCCGTGGTTGATTATGCCCAGAACAGCCTTTCCTTCCAGACCGCCCGTCCCGTGTTCGGTGCGCGTCCGGTAGCAGGCAGATTCCGCCTGGGAGCGGGCTCTTTCGACACCTGGCAGCCGTACGGCCGCCTCGATTTCCGGCTCTCCGACCGAGTCAGTCTTTCTACGCATGTTTCAGGCAACTATACGAAAGGCAACTTCCCGCTGGCCGAAGAAGGAGAACGGACCAACAATGACCTCAAGCAGCTTCGGGGCGGAATCGACCTGTTCGGCCTGGTGGACCGCGGCGACTGGCATACGAAAGTATACTACAATTCCGCGGACCGCGGCACGCCCGGATCCCTGAGCTGGCCGTCCACCGACAGGCAGACCGACCGGAACTTCTTTGCGCAAGGGTCTCTCCGCAAGCGGCTGAGCGACGACTACCAGCTGCGCGTCAGCGCGAAAGGATCCTACGACGACCTCTCCTATCAAAGTGAATGGGGGGACAGCAACTATTACCAGACGGAGTTCCAGCTCAATACCGCGCAGGAATACCAGCTCCAGCCTTGGTGGACCCTGACCCTGGCCGCCGACCTGCAATGGGACGGACTCAAGGGCAACATGTACGACGAATCCCGGATCGGGACGGTCCTCGCCCTCGGTTCCGCATTCCGGACACAGCGGCTGCAGGCGGACCTGGCGCTGGAATATGGCGGCACATTCGAGAACAACGGGAAAGACTGGAATGTCATTTCTCCTTCCGCCGACCTGCGGCTTGACCTTGGCGGCGGCCTCGACCTCGTGGCCTTCGGACGCCGTGCCTACCGGGTCCCGACTTTCAATGAACTGTATTATCCCGGCTACGGGAACAAAGACCTCAAGCCGGAAGATGCATGGCTGGCCGACCTGGGGCTGGACTGGCATCTCACCCGCGGCGCATGGACGGTCACTGCCCGGGCCGACGGATTCTACAATGACCTGAAGAACAAGATCATTTCCGCGCCCTCCGAAGATCCGATGGTCTGGCTGCCCTACAACGTAGGGAAAGTCCAAGCCTGGGGAGCAGACCTGCTTGCAGGAGCGCAGTGGAACCAAAACGGCGGGAAAGCCGGATTCACGGCCCGCTACGGCTGGCAGAAAGCCCTGGACAAGACCCCGGACAGCGCCACCTATGACAGCCAGATTCCCTACGTGGCCCGCAAGACCCTGGTCCTGACGGCCGACGGAGGATACAAGGGCTGGACCCTTTCTGCCCTGTTCCAGCTGCGGGACGGGCGGCGCGACGGTACCGGGAGCCTTCCTGCCTGGCGTACGCTCGACCTGACCGCCGGCAAGGAGTTCTCCTTCGGCGACGGCATGGTCCTGGGCGTCTCAGTTTCCGCCCGGAACCTGACGGACTGCCGCTATGACATCATCCGGGATTATCCGATGCCCGGCCGCCACTTCATGGCAGCGCTCGAATTCCGGTTCTAGTCCGGCACAAGCGACAAAAGAAACCGCCCGGAAATTCCGGGCGGTTTTCTTATTCAGAGGGTTTCAGCTTATTCAGCCTTGCCGTTGGAACCGAGGACGTTGATGATCTTGTGCATGTAGAGCTTCTTCATCTCGTCACGGGCAGGGCCGAGGTACTTGCGCGGATCGAACTCACCCGGCTTGTCATGGAAGACCTTGCGCACGGCGGCGGTCATGGCCAGACGGCTGTCGGAGTCGATGTTGATCTTGCAGACAGCGCTCTTGGAAGCCTCGCGGAGCTGCTCCTCAGGAATACCGACGGCGTCCGGAAGCTTTCCACCAAACTCGTTGATGATGTCGACATACTCCTGCGGAACGCTGGAGGAGCCATGGAGAACGATCGGGAAGCCAGGAAGCTTCTTCTCAATCTCATGAAGGACGTCGAAAGCCAGCGGCGGCGGAACGAGGCGGCCGGTCTTCGGGTCACGGGTGCACTGCTCCGGGGTGAACTTATAAGCACCATGGGAAGTACCGATGGAGATGGCGAGGGAGTCGCAACCGGTACGGGTGGCGAAGTCGATGACCTCTTCCGGCTTGGTGTAGTGGGATTCCGCGGCGGAAACCTCATCCTCGACACCGGCGAGGACACCGAGTTCGGCCTCGACGGTCACATCGAACTTGTGGGCATATTCGACCACCTGCTTGGTCAGGGCGATGTTCTCCTCGTACGGGAGGGAGGAGGCGTCGATCATGACGGAAGAGAAGCCCATGTCCACGCAGCTCTTGCAAAGCTCGAAGCTGTTGCCATGGTCCAGATGGAGGCAGATCTGCGGGTGCTCCCAACCGAGTTCCTTCGCATACTCGACCGCACCTTCAGCCATGTAACGGAGAAGGGTCTGGTTGGCATACTTGCGGGCGCCGCTGGACACCTGGAGGATGACCGGGGACTTGGTCTCGGCAGCGGCCTGGATAATGGCCTGGAGCTGCTCCATGTTGTTGAAATTGAACGCCGGGATGGCATAACCGCCTGCGACAGCCTTCTTGAACATCTCTCTGGTGTTCACAAGGCCCAATTCTTTATAAGAAACCATAAACTGATTATTTGTTAGAAAAATATTTCAAACCGACGGTTTTTGCTGCAATTATTCTGCCGCTTTCGCCGTGAATCATGCAAATTTAACAATTTCCGGCGGTATTCGGCAGCCTGTCACACAACTTTTTAGATTTTAACGTTTTAATGGCTATCACTTGTGCTGTCACTACCGGATAACCCGGGAGCGATGCGCGACCTCCGAAGAAACGTTTTTTCAGAAAGTTGCTGCATTAGTGAGAGGAATTCCGTATTTTTGTAGAAAGATCAGTATTCCATGAGCCATAAAGTCCTCATCTTCTCCGCGCCCTCAGGATCCGGGAAGAGCACCATCGTCAACCATGTCCTTCCCCTTCATCCGGAAATGGAGTTCTCCATCTCCGCGACGTCCCGCGCCCCGCGCGGTACGGAACAGGATGGCGTCGAATATCTTTTCTACACCGCCGACATTTTCCGAAAACTTGTCGAAATGGACAAGTTCGTCGAATATGAGGAAGTCTATGCGGACAAGTTCTACGGCACCCTCAAGTCCGAGGTCAACCGGATCTGGTCCAAGGGCCATGTGATCATCTTCGACGTGGATGTCAAGGGCGGCGTCAGCCTGAAGAAATACTTCGGGGACGATGCCCTGTCGGTATTCATCCAGGCCCCTTCCGTGGAGGTCCTCCGCGAGCGGCTGGTCAAGCGGGGCACCGACACGCCGGAAGCCATCGAGGACCGGGTGGCGAAGGCCTCCGAGGAGATGACCTACGCGCCCAAGTTCGACAGGATCCTGGTCAATGACGATCTCGAGACCGCGTTCCGGGAGGTCGAAAAGATGGTGGACGACTTCCTCGCCGCCGAATAACATGCACGTCGCCGTCTATTCGGGATCCTTCAATCCCCTGCACATCGGGCATCTCGCGATCATGGAGCATCTGCGGGACCGCTTCGACTGGACCTACCTCGTCGTCTCGCCCAAGAACCCTTTGAAGGACAGCATCTCCGCCGATACCGGCACCGACCGGTACCGCGCCGCCGTCGCGGCCGTCTGCCGCCATCCGGAACTGAAAGTCTGGGTCGAAGACATCGAACTCGGCATGGAGCCGCCGCACTATACCATCCGGACCCTCGACGCTCTCCGCGCCCGCGAGCCCGAGCATGACTTCACGCTGGTGGTCGGCGCCGACAACCTCGCCGATATCCGCCGCTGGCGGGACTACGACCGGATCATGACGGAATACGGACTGGTCGTCTATCCACGCACGGGTTTCGACCTGGAGGCCATCATCCAGGACCTGCATGCGGAGAATCCCGCCTGGAAGGTCGAAGTCCTGGATGCACCGACCGTTGACATTTCTTCCACACAAATCCGCGACGGACTGGCCGAAGGCCGGGACATGAGCGCCTATCTGATGTAACATGAACCTCGAAATCGAACGCAAATTCCTCGTCCAGGACGAAACCTACAAGCAGGCAGCCGTCAAGGCCATCCGGATCCGGCAGGGCTACATCGCCCATGACGCCGGACGGACCGTCCGCGTACGCATTGCCGACGACAAGGGCTTCCTGACCATCAAAGGCCCCAGCCGGGACGGGATCTCCCGACAGGAATGGGAGCGGGAAATTCCCCTGCAGGACGCCGAAGACCTCTTCCTCCTCTGCAAGGAGGGCGCCATCGACAAGG
>JBGUXJ010000022.1:0-6285 GCA_045222055.1 Candidatus Cryptobacteroides sp.
TGCGACCTGGCCGTGATTTGCGCCGTGCTGTCCTCTACCTTCGACTATCCCATTCCGGCCGATATCTGCTTTGCCGGAGAAGTGGGCCTCAGCGGAGAAATCCGTCCCGTTTCGCAGGCCGCCCGGCGTGCGGTGGAGGCCGCCCGCGTGGGTTTCAAACGCATCTACGTAAGCTCCTACACCCATTTTGACCAGAAGCCGCAGGGCATAGAAGTGGTAAAAGTGGCCGATATCCCCGCCCTGGTAAGGGCCTTGTTCAAATAACTTGACAAAATGAAATTCAGACTTTTTGCTTTGATGGCAGCCCTGCTAACGGGCGCTGTCTCCCTCGGGGCCCAGGATTTGGACGCCCGGTATGCCGCCAACCTCATCAAGGAGGGCCCGGCCCCTGATTTCTGCATCCAGGGAACGGACGGAAAAACCTACACGCTCAAGGATTTCAAGGGAAAGACCGTAATCCTGGACTTCTGGGCCACCTGGTGCCCGGACTGCCGGGAAGAAACACCCCGCCTGCTGGCCCTTCAGAAGAAACTGAAAGGCCGGAAAGACGTGGTGCTGGTGGGTGTTTCCTTCGACACGGACCCATCGGCCCTGGCCGCCTATGTGAAGGAGCAGGGGATGGACTGGCTCCAGCTTTCCGAGTTCAAGAAACGTAAAGACAGCGCAATAGCCGCCGCCTACCACATCCAGTGGATTCCCACCAAGTACGTGATTGGCCCGGACGGCCGGATTCTCCTTGCCACGGTGATGCAGGACAAGGTGGAGGCGTTGTTGGCCGATTGAAGGACCTCAAGGTCAGCCCGGTCTCCAGGCGAGTATCGGCCCTTTGCATCATTATTCAAGAAAAATCACTATCTTTGCAGCGACAAATTTGCAAAAGATATGAATCTCAGAGACATCAAGAAAGGTCTTAAAGAATAGTTACCATTGATGTCTGTTAAACAGGTCCCAAGGCTATTTGGACGCCTTGGGACCTTTCTTTTTACGGGGCAGAAGGTATTTCCCGATCAATCATGCTGGATTTTTGTCATTCAGATGGGCACTTTCGTCATCGGGAACCCCTGTTTCGTCAAATGAGTCCCTTCAAAGTATTCGTTTATGGGAGATATTCCATAAATTTCGCTAAAATAAATGCCGCTTTTTATGGAAAGGAAAGAAAAAAACATTTATGTTTCTCCCTCTGTAGCTGTTTATATTGTTCAGATGGAGAATCCTGTCCTGAATGCCTCCATGCCGGAAGGGACAATTCATAATTATATTTTCGATGGTAACGAGTGGGAGGACTTGATATGAAAAAGTACTATACCTTAATCCGGACCCTTGCATTTGCTGTGATATTGACAGGGTGCGGCAAGATAGAGCCCGAAACAAGTTCCGAACCGAAAGAATCGCCACGGGAATGGAAAGTTAGCATCCAAGCCTCCACAAGTAACGGGACGAAGGCTTTGAGCGAGAGCGGCAATACGATAAGCGCAGCATGGGAGGCCGGCGACGTTGTCTATATCTGCAACAGCAGCAACACCTTCGGACAGATGACAGCAGAAAGCAGCGGTACGGTCACCACGCTTTCCGGCACGGTTACCAAAACTATGACCGCAGGTAAAACCTATACTTTGCGGTACCTCCAGAAGGGTGAGAATCTCTTGAACCTGCGCTCGCAGAAAGGCACTCTGGCAGATTTGGCCAAGAACCACGATATGGCCGAAGCGACCGTCACCGTAAAGAACGTGAACGGAACGGAAGTCGTTTTCGAAGAGAATACAGTCAACTTCGAAAGCAAGATAAGCATTGTCAAATTCACTTTTGACAGGGTCATCAATTACGTGTCCGTCATTTGTTCCAACTTAAAGACATATGTGCGACCGGGGTACAGCTCCAATTACAGTTTTATCGAAGTGAATCCCGAAGAGGCGACCCAGAACGTTTATGTGGCCATGTCCACCCTGGAAGCGCAAAAATCCATTTTCCTGTTTCTAGCCAAGGATGCGAACGGCTTCTATTATATAGCTGCCAAGCGCGCGCAAGTGGAAAACGGCAAGAATTACGGCGTAAACGTAAGCCTGCGGTCGATGCCCGATTATGTTGACCTTGGAATAGTCCGGGACGGCAAATCCGTCTGCTGGGGAACGAAAAATCTCGGAGCAAGCAGCCCCGGCGAGGCTGGTAACTACTATGCCTGGGCAGAGACGTCAACCAAGACCTCATACTCCTGGAACAACTATGCATATGGCTCCTACTCATGGATTACGAAATATGACCCGGACCGCCCCGATCAAGGCGTTGTAGACGGGCTGGCATCCCTGCTGCCGGAAGACGACGCTGCGACCTCTGCCCTGGGCGAAAAATGGCGGACGCCAAGCCTCAATGATTTCAACGACCTTCTTAACAGCGCCAACACAGAGGCGATTTTATCCGGTGCATATGGAAGATGGGGATATACCTTCCTCAGCAAAATTGACGGATACACCGGCCGGTTCATTTTCCTTCCGGTAGGCGGATATTACAAAGACGATACACGCCAGGATGGCGGTTATGGTTATTACTGGTCCGGCCAGATTGACCAGACATCCTGGACGTCATCCTCCTTTGCGAATACGTTCAAGTTTTCGAACAGCATTTATTCTTCCCCTTCGACATCCCGGATGGAACGTGCTTACGGACTGTCTGTACGTCCGGTTTATATACAATGATTGGAAATAATTGCGTATCTTCGCTATTGATGCGCAAAGTCAACCGATACCTTCTCCCGCTGCTCTGCCTCCTGACGTTCCTGCAGGGGGCAGGAGCAGTGCCGATGTGGGAAAGCAGTCTCAGTTTCAGGCGTTTTACTACCATCGACGGCCTTCCGCAGATGCAGACGGAGACCGTCTGGCAGGATACGGAGGGGTACATCTATGTCGGCACCCTCTCGGGCTTCGTTCGCTACGACGGCCGGAACCTTACACCCTTCCTGGGCGGACGGCGGGAAAACATCGTCCGCTTTTCCCAGGTAGGCGACGAGGTGCGCGCCATGGGTTTCGTGCGGCAGTGGAGCGTCCGGGGAGACCGCTTGAAGCAGTCGCAGATAGACCTTTCAGGGCAGAGACTACTCAATAACCTGAATGCCGCGGACTTGCCTTCCGACCACATCCTTCTTGAAGACCGGCAGGAACGCGGACGCCGGCTCAGCCGCCTGACCGCCGGAGGAATGGAAACCGTGCTGGAGTCCTCTCTTCTGGACGACATGACGCCGGACCGGAAGCTGTACATCGACACGTCCGGAATTTATATTCCCACTCCACAGGGCCTTTTCCGTGCCCGCGACGGGAAAACAGAAAAAGTCTCCGGCAAGCCCGACGTCTTCTCGCTCATCCGCACCGGAGAGGACCTCGTGGCCCTTTCCGGCGACGGCATCTACCGAGTTGGTCCTGAAAGTCTTACCCTTGTCGCAGAACACCATTTCGATGCGCCCGACCAAGGTCTATCCGTCCGCCGGGACCACAAAGGAGACCTTTTCATTGCCGACGCCCATACTATCTGGCGATTCGACGGGGTAGCACTTCGGCAGCTTGCATCGGGCTTCAACCTCATCCGGGAGCTATTCATCGACCGCTGGGACCGCCTCTGGGCGGCCACCTATCAGGGCCTCTACTGCTTCTACCACTGTGGTTTCACCAGGACTCGCCTCCTGGACCGGAACGATATCGTCCGGGCAGCGGCCGTCTCGGACGGGCATCTGGTGATGGGAACGCTGAACGGCAAGGTGCTGGTGGACGGGGAACTTGCCGCTGAAAGCGAAGCCGATTACTATGAACCCTGGGCTGCCGTCATCGGCGATAAGACCTATCTGGCCGGAGGCAGGGACGTTGCCTGCGTACAGGGACGCCGGGTGCAATGGCTGGGCCTTCCCGAAGACCGCTACAGCTTCGTCGCCGCCGCCGGGAAACAGCTCATCATAGGTGCTTCCCGCAGCATCCTGGCATGGGATCCGGAGCGCCGCTATCTGGATACCCTCACAACGGAGATTGTCCGCCCCTGGTGCGCCGCCCCCGGAATGGACGGACGGCTCTGGGTGAGTGGCAATCCCGGGCTTTACTGCCTGACGGGGACTTCGGGCAGCATTTCCGTCAGGAAGGTGCTCAGCACGCCAACTACACCGGTCGTTACCGCGATGGCCTCCGGCGCCGACGGTATTGTCTGTTATGCCCTGGGTGACGAACTCTTTGTCATCTCCGGCGAAGAGATCCGCCCGATGACAGAACTGGCGTCCGCCCTTCACGGGCACGAAATTCGCTCCGTACACATTTCGACGGAGGGCTACTTAGTCGTAGCGGCCATCGACGGTCTGCTGGTTGCCAGACTGAACGCGGATGGCTCTGCCGGCGACATCCACTGGTTCGACAGCCGGAGCGGGTTCACCACCATCGAGCCGCTCATGGGCTCCATGGCAGAAGCCGAAGACGGAACACTCTGGCTCGCAGGACTTGAAGAAATGATTTCCTTCCGTCCGGCGGCTCTTCTGACCGACAATCAGTTATCAACGGTTATTCCCATCCCCCGCCCCTGGTGGCAGCAGTGGTGGGCCGTACTCCTGTTTACAGGGGCTCTCTCGCTTGGCGCCTGGCTGGTGGCCCGCCGCACGGCACGACGCCTGGCTGGCAGGAAGGTGGCTGCAATTGAACGGGAAAAGAAGCTGAAGGAACTTCAACTCCAGGCTATTCGCCTGAAATCCATCCCGCATTTCCACTCCAATGTTCTTTCCGGCATCGAGTATTATGTGCTGAACAAATCGGCCGACGAGGCCTCCCATTACCTGAAACTCTATTCGGATTTCACGAGCCGCACCCTCGCCGACATTGACCTTCCGTCGCGGCCGGTATCGGCCGAAGTGGAATATATCAAGGGCTATCTTGAGTTGGAGAAGCTGCGCTACGGCGACCGCCTGCAGTTCAGGATTCATGTAGACCCGCTCGTGGACCCCACGACCCAGCTGCCCACAATGCTCCTTCATACCTATTGCCAGAATGCTGTCAAACACGGCATCGCTTCCAAAAAAGGCGTCGGCACCATTGAGGTGGCCGTTGCCGTGCAGCGGCGATGCGGCGTCGAGGGTGTGCTGGTGAAGGTAGAGGATGATGGAATCGGACGCACCGAGGCAGCCCGCACCGGGGGCTATTCTACCGGACAGGGATTGAAAATACTCCGGCAGCAGATTGACCTGTATAACGAGAGCAATGTCCATAAGATTGTGCAGGAGGTACAGGATCTGTTCGATGCCGACGGCCATCCTGCCGGTACCTGTTTCGAAACCTGGGTCCCGCTGGACTACATGTATTGAGATTGCCATGAAAAGACTGAAAACGATTGTTGTGGAAGACGAGCGCCTGCCGCTACTGGCGCTCCTTCAAAAATTGGAGGATCACAGCGTGCAACTGGAAGTTGTGGATGACTGTGACAATTACCAGTCGGCCCTGGAGAGCATACTCCGACACAGACCGGATCTGCTTTTCCTGGATATCCAACTGGGAGGCAGGGATTCCATCCGTCTGCTGGAAGAGTTGCGTCAGACCATTCCGCTTCCCTACGTGATTTTCACAACGGCCTATTTGGACCGGGAGTACCTGATGAGCGCCATCAAACTGTCGGCCGTGGATTATTTGCTGAAACCCATCGGCAAAGCGGAACTTGCGCACGCCATCGCCAAAGCAGTGGACAGGGCCCGGATTGCCAACCTGCCGGAGCCTACGGAAAAAATGTCGTTTAAATCGGTCAACAGTAAACTCTTCCTGATGGTCGATGATATCGCTGGTTTCAAGGCCGAAGGCAATTACGCTACCCTAATCTCTTTCGAAGGGAATCACCTGGTTCTTGAAAACCTGCTGTCGCTGGAGGGGAGACTCCAGGGCAAAGGCCGCTTCGTCAGGGTTGACCGCTGCACAATCATCAATATCGAAAAAGTCAGAAGCATCAACCAGCGCCAACACAGTTGCACGCTTATGTCACAAGATAGCCGCACGGTGGAGATTCCCTTGTCAAACAGCGGAATGAACACCCTCTCCGCCGTCCTGGAAACTTTTTGATGTTGTGAGGAAAAGCTCCTGGGGCTATAACAGAAGTTGTTTTGACGTCACAAACGGTCCAAATGATGGGACGTCAGGCGCACCTGGGCTTCGACAGTAGAGGTGTATGTGTTATCCTCCTATGGCCATTATGAAGACAAATAGGGGGAGTAACCAAAACATTCAAATAAAATTGCTATCTTTGCACCGAATTAATTCAGAACGATATGAATTTAAGAGACATCAA
>JBGUXJ010000023.1:0-7217 GCA_045222055.1 Candidatus Cryptobacteroides sp.
GCCGCCGGGAGCTGTGCAGGTGGAAAGGTCCTGGTAACAGGGGCGTTCTGCGGGTTTTCTGCCGGAACCTTTCCACAAAATCAGCCGCCGGGAGCTGTGCAGGTGGAAAGGTCCTGGTAACAGGGGCGTTCTGCGGGTTTTCTGCCGGAACCTTTCCACGAAATCAGTCACCGGAAGCTGTGCAGGTGGAAAGGTTCTGGTCAATAGGGGCGTTCTGCGGGTTTTCTGCCGGAACCTTTCCACGAAATCAGTCACCGGAAGCCGTGCGGGTGGAAAGGTCCTAGTAAAAGGGGCGCTCTGCGGGTTTTCTGTCGGAACCTTTCCACGAAATCAGTCACCGGAAGCCGTGCGGGTGGAAAGGTCCTGGTAAAAGGGGCGCTCTGCGGGTTTTCTGCCGGGACCTTTCCGCGAAATCAGCCGCCGGGAGCTGTGCAGCTGGAAAGGTCCATAAAAAGGAACATCTGCAATCACGTCAAAGGGGTTTGTACAAGGGACCGATTTATATGGCCGATTTCATGTACAAACCCCGACGGAACCGGATCATTGTCGTCGTTTTTCGATGGATCAGTGCAAAGAGACAGGATGTGTGGCCGATTATAGGCACAAACCCCTATGGATGGGCACCGCCGCCACGCGACAGCGGGGCGCGGCGGCTACGCTCCGGCGGGCTTCGCCGGGCTCGGGCCCAGCGGCCCGGCTTGCCTGCCGGGCGTTGCCCAAATATCGCCGACAATACCGGTTCGGGAACAAAAATGCCCTTATTTGTTCCCAACAGGCGCTATCTGAGCTTTCCGGGAACAAAAATGCCCTAATTTGCGCCCGGTACACGTTGCCTGGGCGTCAAAGAGCTTGCTTCGTTCCGATTAAAGTGGTCCTCCTGCGTGGCTGCAAACGTGGCGATTGCCGCTACAATAGCGATGGGAATCACAGACCTGAATACGGTCGGGAGGCCACTTTTGCACTCAATCGTGGCTTCAAGGCAATGCATGTGCAGAAGTGGCGACAAAAGGACGTCGGCGATGCTCCTCCGCTTCCACTTTTGCACCAAGTCGCGACTTCAGTGCAATGCATGTGCAGAAGTGGCAGTTAAAGACAAGCGAAAGCATAATTTTTTCCGTATCTTTGTCGTCGACATGAACCTGAACCCGGTCATTTACGTGAACCAGAGCAAGTCATTTGCATGAACCAGAGCAAGTCATTTGCATGAACCAGAGACCTGTCATATACCTGTACACCGACGGTGCTGCCTCCGGGAATCCCGGACCTGGCGGTTGGGGTGCTGTGCTGCAATGTGCGGGGCTGGAGAAGGAGATGAGCGGCGGATTCGCGCTGACGACCAACAACCGGATGGAATTGCTGGCGGTCATCGAGGGGCTGAAAGCCATCAAATGGCCGCATGCGACCGTCGAGGTCTGGAGCGATTCTTCCTATGTCGTGAAAGCCATCACGGAGGGCTGGCTCCTGAACTGGGAGCAGAAGGGATTCGCGAAGGTCAAGAACCCCGATCTCTGGCAGGAATTCCTCCCCCTCTGGCGCCGGCACCATGTCACTTTCCACTGGCTCAAGGGCCATGCCGGCCATCCCCTCAACGAGCGGTGCGACCGTCTCGCCGTCGCCGCCTATCACCAGCCGGATCTCCCGGAAGACCCTGGATATCTGATTTCCCTTTCTCCAACGGATTTGACCCTCGATCTCGAACCCGAAGAATAGCCCCGTTCCCACGCCGAGTAATTTCGGAAACAGTAAAGATATTTTTTACGATACATTTGCAAATACTACTGGAATCCGCTATATTTGTTCGCGAATAATGCATTGGCCCCTTGAGAAAGGGCTGCTTGAAATAGAGCATCATTCCTTGATCGGGTGATGCTCTTCTCTTTTTTCGGATGCGTACTCTCGGTCTGGACACAGGCCATTCTTTCCAATGGATATTTCAAACAAGCATCAATGCATCATTCGTATGATCAAATTCGCAACCAGTTTTTCTTTCTCTGTAAGTCTGGAGCACAAACAAAGGAAGGAATCTGACAGGACTATCTCAAAAGCCCGAAGGGTCTTGGATTCGATCATTTTTAAGCGCCTTTATAAAGAAGGCCCATCAGTATCAGGATAATACCTGAGTTCCTTCAACCCATCCGAGCAAAGGACCGTCTTCCATTGGGACGGTCCTTTGTCTTATAAAGTATGTTTTATGATTCGCTTACGCAATCTGCGGGCGTCCGCCGCGACGGTCACGGTCGTCCGTGGAGGGCTTTTCGACCATCTTGCCGGCCTGGAGGGCGTCGTAGCGGTTGCGGTTGCGCCAGATGTCGATCGCCATGTAGATGGCGGACATCATGGACTGCGGGTCGGCTTCGTCGCGGCCGGCCATCTCGTAGGCGGTGCCATGGTCCGGAGACGTGCGGACGATGGGCAGGCCGGCGGTGAAGTTGACGCCGGTCTGGAAGGACAGCGCCTTGAAGGGAGCGAGGCCCTGGTCGTGGTACATGGCCAGGGTGGCGTCGAAGCGGCCGTAGTTGCTCAGTCCGAAGAAGCCGTCCGGTGAATAGGGGCCGAAGGCGAGGATGCCTTCCGCCTGGGCTGCCTCGACGGCGGGGAAGATGATCTCTTTCTCTTCGTCGCCGAGCAGGCCGCCGTCGCCGCAATGCGGATTGAGGCCGAGGACGGCGATCTTGGGCTGGTCGATGCAGAAGTCGCGCTGGAGGGAGGCCTTCATGAGGCGGAGTTTGCGGAGGATCCGCTCGACGGAAATCGTCGAGGCGACATCTTTCAGGGGAATATGTCCGGTGACGACGCCGATCTTGAGACGGTCGCTGACCATGAGCATGGTGTGGTCCGGGCAGCCGAACTGCTCCTGGAGGTACTCGGAGTGGCCGGCGAAACCGAAGCCTTCGCGGTTCATCGCACGCTTGTTGATCGGAGCGGTGACCAGGACGTCGATGGTGCCTTGCTTGATGTCGGCGACGGCGCATTCAAGGGCCTTCATGGCCGCCTTGGCGGACTCGGGCGTGGACTGGCCGGGCTCAACGAACATATTGTCCGGCAAGCAGTTGACGATGTTGATTTTCCGGAATTTCGCATCCTTGGCCGAGCCGATGACATAGGTGTCGAGCTGCTCGATGTTGTGGAGTTGCTTGCGATAGAAACCAAAAATCTTGGAAGATCCGTAGATGACGGGGGTGAAGGAGTCGAGGATCCGGGCGTCCGCGAGGGCCTTGATGATGACTTCGTAACCGATTCCGTTTCCGTCGCCCTGGGTAATGCCGACGACAAGTTTATTGTTGATCATGACGATGTATCTAAAAATGTTCTGACGAAAATCATGGCAATTTACCGATTTTTCACGGAATCGCCAAATCCTGATCCGCCCGGATTACCCCAGTTTGAGAATGTTTTCGCAGTACTCGGCGATTTTTTCGCGGTGGGTAATGAAAATGAGGGTCTTGCCGGCGTCCCGCTGCGTGAGGTTGCGGATCAGCAGCGTCTCTGTCTCGGGATCCAGGGAGGAACTGAACTCGTCCAGGAGCAGGATGCTGCCGGGACGGAGCAGGCCGCGGGCGATCGCGATCCGCTGTGCCTGTCCCTCGCTGAGGCCGGTGCCCCGTTCACCGCATGGGGTATCGAGACCTTGCGGCAGGTCATGGACGAAGCCGGCGGCGGCAGTATCGAGGGCCTCCCACATGCGGGCGTCGTCGGCCTGCGGGTCGCCGAGGAGAAGGTTGGCGCGGATGGTGCCGCTGAGCAGGGTATTCCCCTGCGGAACATAGACGATATTGACACGGGTCAGCGGCGACGCTTCGGCACGCTGGTTTTCGTCATAGAGCCAGATATGTCCGCCACTCGGGCGCAACAGACTGAGCATGAGGCGGATCAGCGTGCTCTTTCCGACGCCGGTCTCGCCGACGATGGCGGTCTTGCTGCCCGGACGGAAGTCGAAACTGAAATCCTTCAGGACATCCGACTCGCCGTCGGGATAGCGGAAGGTCAGGTTTTCGATGCGGATGCCCGAAACACCTTCCAGCCGGACCGGGTCTCCCCGCTCCTCCTTTTCCGCATCTTCCAGCTCCATGAGCCGGTCGATGGAGGCGGTGGCATAGATGAATCCGGGAATCTGGCGGGTCAGCCGCACGAGCGGTCCCTGGATCTGGCCGACCAACTGGAGGAAGGCGGTCATCATACCGTAGGTCGTGGTCCCGTGCCAGATGCCGAACGCGCTCCAGATGAATGCGGTAGCATAACCGGCGCTGAAAGCGACGCTGACGATGGTGCGGGAAATGACATTGAACCGGGTGCGGCGGATGACCTGGCCGAACTCGGTCTGCTGGAGGTCGTCAAGCCGTTCTTCCGCCATGTCCCCTCCCTCAAGGGACTGGATGACGGTCTTGTGCTGCAGGCTTTCCTGGATATGGCTCTGGACGCGGCTCTCACTCTCGCGGATGTCGCGGGTAAGTTCACGCATCTTGCTGAAGAAGGCCTTGCTGAGGAACACGAAGACCGGCATGATCAGGATCAGGATGAGCGCCAGCCGCCAGTCCATCAGGCACATGAACACGACGGCGGCGATCAGTTGGATGATGGTCGTCAGGAAGGACGGGAACTCCTGGCAGATGACGCGGGTGATGGCGTCGACATCGGAGAACAGACGGTTCAGGGTGTCTCCGGTGTGCATTTTCTCCTTGCCTTGCCACTGGGCCTGGAGGAGGTTGGAATACAGGCGCTGGCGGATGATGAAATTCATCCGGGCGTAGGTCACGCTTTCGACGCGTGCATTCCAGGCGTTGACGGCGATGCGGGATAGCATGAGCACGGCCATGAGGACCGCGATGGAGGTGATGTTCCCCTCCTTGACTCCGGTGGCAATGTCCACGAGGTACTTGCAGACCCAGATGAATCCGAGGTTCAGGATAACGGCGAGCGCGCCCAACAAAACATTGAGCATCAGGGCGCCGCAGACACCGTTCGAGTTCCGGTACAACCAGCGGAAATATGTCAGCAACTTGTTCATCTGCTTCCCGGGCGGAGTTTTATTCCTCGACGAGTCCCATTTCAATCCACTGCTGGCAGAGCGTCTTTGCATCCGCAAGGGCACGCTCGGCCGTCACTTCGTAGCGATCGGTCATCAGGCCAGCGAGCATCTCAGGCGTGAACTCCTTGTCCTCCACCTCTTTCCAGAGGTAGGCGGCGCTCTCGTTCAGGGACACGAGCTTGCTGAAATTGACCTGCTCCAGGCCCTCGCCTGAAATCACATTCTGCCCACAGATGCTGCGGAGCACGAATCCTTTCTTGATTTTCATATCTCTCTAAATGTTTCCAGTTAAATAGTTCCCCGTACGGTCGATCATCTAGATGTTTGCCGTTTCGTTGGTGATGCGGATCCGGAAAAGCCGGCGGTAAACCGCAAGGACATAGCGCCGGAACCCACCCAGTTTCTGCCAGGCATGGACCAGCCGGAGTTCGCGCTTCGTATAGGGGTCCCGCGGCGACTCCCCTTTCCGGAGAATCGTAACCGCTTTCCCATGTATCTGATTCACAGACACAACCTCTTTCCCGCGCCACACGCCGTCTCCCTGGATCGTCGCAATACCATCCTTTATCCGAAGGATCCGGTGCATGATCCAGCGGCCATGGGTCCGGAACAACACGATATCGTCGCGCTGCAGGCGGCTGCGGTCCGGCGCGGTCAGTTCCACCAGGTCCCGCTCGCCGCGGATGAACGGCAGCATGCTGATCCCTTTCACCGGGATGGTAACCTTCTGCCCCTTCTCGAGCAGTGCCACCACCTGGGCGAAGAACTCATCGTTATGAACCACCAGTTTTTCCATCTCTTGCTGTTTGCCGAAGGTCGCTCCGGCAGTTGTCCGGGCTGTCTGCAAAAGGCAGTCCAACTGACAAAGATACGCAAAAAAACGCAGTCCGCCATATTTCTCTTTTCCGGTGGACTTGGGAGCGGTCAGCGAAGGGAGCAGGCCCGGTTAACCCGGGTTCATATCAATTTGATTGAATTGATGTTACGGCCGGTGCCAAGACCTTCCCGCCGGGCCGAGAAAAAGTCTGGCGCCGTATAGGTGTCAATGCCTGAGATTTGGATGCTGGTTCCGGGGATGCCGGCCTGTTCCAGCAACCAGCGGTTGGCCTCGAACAGATCGATGTGGTGGCCGCCGGACATGGGTTTTCCGGGCAGGGACTTCCGGATGCTCCAGATCCGTTCCATCGGGAAACCTTCCGGTGCCCCGTCACGTGCTTCGGAGAAAGCCGCGACGACCTCCTCCCCTACCTGGAAACTGTCCGGACCGATGGCGGGTCCGATGACGGCGCGCAAATCCTGCGGCCTTGTGCCGAACGACGCGGACATCTGTGCGATGACCTTCACATTGATGCATTGCACCGTGCCGCGCCAGCCGGCATGGACGGCGGCAACGACTTGACGGACAGGGTCATAAAGCAGGACAGGCACACAGTCGGCCGTTCTTACTCCGATGGCGAAGTCGCGCAGGTCCGTGATCAAGGCATCGTAACCCTGCAGGTCGTCCCGGGTCACTTCGGGCGGAAAGATGCCTGCCGTCTCCGAGAGTTTTCCGGATGCCTGCGCACTGCGCGGATCGTGCTGGTTTTCCGTTCCTTGCAAAGGGTTGGTCACAACAGCGATGCGGCATCCGTGGACCTGGTGGGCCGTCAGGACGGGACAGGGTAAGGTGCTGTCCTTCCGGGAGGTAAAGGCTTCCACGCCGGGTCCGAGGTCATATGTCAGCAAGTCTTCGTACATGTCAAGGGCGCAAGTCGGTTTCAGAGAATCTGCAGGGCGATGCGGGCGCAAGCCTCCGCGTCGGCGAGGGCATGGTGATGGTTGAGCAGGTCATACCCGCAGGCAGCGGCAACCGTCTGGAGCTGGTGGTTCGGAAGGGCGTAACCGAAGACCCGGCGGGATGCAGCCAATGTGTCATAGAACTGATAGTCAGGATAATCCATTCGATAGACACGGAAGACGGAGCGGAGGCAGCCTTCGTCGAACCGGCTGTTGTGAGCAACGAGGGGCAGGCCTTCGATCAGGGGCTCGATCTGTTCCCAGACATAGGGAAAGACGGGAGCGTCCTCGGTGTCTTCGGGGCCAAGGCCATGGACCCGGCGGCAGAACCACTGATAGTATTCCGGTTCGGGATGGATCAGGCTGTAGAACGTTTCGGTGATGACTCCCCCGCGGACGACCACCACGCCGACGC
>JBGUXJ010000024.1:0-3214 GCA_045222055.1 Candidatus Cryptobacteroides sp.
GATGCGGCATCCTTCAGCACCTCGATGGATTCGATATCGTTCGGGTTGATGTCGCTGATGTCGCGCTGCACACCGTCCACCAGGCAGAGGGCATCGTTGCTACGGTTGATGGAGGAACCGCCTCGGATGAGGAAACGCGGCGCCTCGCCGGCCATGTTGTTGTTCGAGGTCACGCGCAGACCGGTCACCTTACCCTTGAGGGCGTCGCCGACCGTGGTGACCGGGGCGTCCATCAGTTTGTCGCCGTCCACCTTGGCGATGGCGGAGGTAAGGGTCTTGCGGTTCTGCGTACCATAACCCACCACGACGGTTTCTTCCAGCAGGTTGCTGTCTTCATGCAGGGTGACGTCGATCCGGTTGGACGAGCCCACGCGGACTTCCTCGTCCGTAAACCCGATGAAGGAGAAACGGAGGGTGGCGCCGCGATTCACCTGAATCGCATAGCGGCCGTCCAGGTCGGTCGTCACACCGTAGGAGGATCCTTTGACAAGCACGCCGGCTCCGGCCAGCGGATCTCCGTTGCCGTCAACGACCCGGCCCGTAATGGTCGCTTTTTCACCGGTGGCCACCTGCGGATCGGCCGTCAATACAACGGTCTTGTTCACGGTCTTCCAGGAAATACCCTTTCCGGAAAACACTTGATTCAGGATTTTCTCGAGGCTGACCTGCTTCTCGTGGATGGAGACGTTGCCCAGCTCTTTGTTGGCCAGGTCGGTCTCGTACGAGAAGAGGATTCCCGTCTGACGGGTCAGCGCCGAAGTAAAAGTGCGGACGGTTGCCGACGACAGGGAAAGATCCACGTCATAGCGTCCATCCTGCATTTCGAAGCGTGCCTGCAAGGCCGGGGAGGACCCCAACCAGGCTAGCAGCAGGACAACGCCGTACAAAATAGGGTTTTTACTCATAACGCATTTATGGTTGAATTGATTTGATGATGTCGCAATGGATGCCGGTCATGTATTCCACCATGGAAATGACATCTTCCAGGCTGTCGCTTTTCAGGAAGGCGAGGTTGTAATGGCGGCCGTCCTTCTCTTCATCCCACTGCAGTTTTGCCTGGAAACGGGTCTGCAGGGCTTCCATGATTTCCGCCACCGTCGCATCCGGTATCGACACCAGGTTGTACTGGCTGGTAATGAAAGCGGCCGCATACACCGGCTCTACCCGGACATCGCCCGTAGATGCCTTGTAAACGGCCTTCTGGTTCGGAACCAGGGTTACCATCGATACGTTTTCGGGAGAGAGGACCCGGACGGAGCCGCGTTCCAGGAGGACCTGGGTCGTTTCTTCCCCGGCAGAGACGGAGAAGGCCGTGCCCAGCACCTCGACGCTGATGCTGGAAGTCTTGACCACAAAGGGCTTGTCCTCGTCGCGGGCTACATCGAAATAGGCGTCACCGGAGACATAGGCCAGACGGCGATGCTTCAAGGACTGCACATTATACTTCAATATCGCGCCCGGGCGCATGTACACATGCGTACCGTCTTCCAGGACCACGGGCCGGACCTCCTCCCCTTCCACGTTGGCAATCGTCTCGAAGGGAACCGATGCAGACACCTTCAGGCGGGGGAATACCCACAGGCCCAGCACCAGGACCGCAGCCACGGCACAGGCAACCGCCCAGGTCCGCATCCACGGGAAACGGTGCCTCCGGGTGACGAGGGGGGTCGCCGCATCGATGCGGGCGTTCAAACGGGTGAGCATCCGGTCCGTATCGTACGGCAAAGCCGGCGAGGCAAGCGTTTCGTGCATCGAGAAACTGGCCGCCATCTCGGCGAAAATGCGGCGGTTTTCCTCCGATTCATCCAGCAATCGAAGCAAAGCCGCGCGCTCCTCCGGGGTATTTTCCCGGCGGAGATTTTTTAATACGAGAAATAAGAAATCGTCTTGCATACGGGATATATACAAACATCCCGGCAAAAACACCTAAAACAATTTAATTATTTTTTAAAATTGCCCGGAGTTGCTTCAATGCAAGATACATGTGATTCTCTACCGTGCTGAGTGAAAGGCCCAGTTTTTCCCCAATTTCCCGGTTGGTCAGCTGGTTCAGGTACGACAGGGTAAAAACCTCCCGCCGTTGGGGCGGCAAGGCATCGATCGCCCGGGAGAGAGAAGAGCGGAGATCGGTATTGAAAAGATTCAGGATCACCGGATTGCGGTCCGGATCATAGTATCCCGACATACGGGAAACCAACTGCGACTCATCGTCCGCATCCAGTGCCTCGGAGCGACGCTCCTTTTTGAGATAGTTCAGGCAGCGGTGATAGACCGAACGCAGCAGGTAGGCCTGCAGGGAGGAACCGTCGTCATAAAGGGACGCACGGTTCTGCCACAGACCGAACAGGACGTCCTGCACCACGTCGTCCGCCCAGGTCCCGTTGATCCGGGACAGGAAAAGGCGGGCAAAGGCAATCAGCGATGCATAACGCTCCCGGCAGAAAGCGTTGAAGGTATCGCGGTCCCCTTCGCGGATACGGGCGATGATGTCCGTCTGTGGCATCGTACGTTCGAGGAATTAAGCCGACAAGGACCGATAGGCGGCGACAATCTCCTCCACCAGCGGATCACCGGCCGGGATGCCGGTATATTTCACCACCGTGGCGGCAACCCCCTCGGAAGCGATGCTTGCTTGCATTTCCACGCTTTGCGCGTCCTCCGGATTGTCGAAATGCAGGGCCGCACCGGCCAGCAGCACCAGCTTGTCGTACGGCAGCCCGTAGCCTTTTGCCGTCAGCATCGGCAGGATGATGCGGTCGTTCGGAGCGAGTTTGCGGAGGGGTTCGCGGCCCACGCGGTCGCAGACATCCTCCAGGAACGGATTCGAGAACCGTTTCAGGATGGTCTCGATATACTGTGCGTGGGCGGCCGGATCGAACCCGAACTTGCGGACCAGACCGGCACCGCTCTGCTGCATGACGGTTTTTACCGTTGCCTGGATCTGCGGATCGGCAATGCTCTCGCCGATGGTCCGCAGGCCGCGCAGTTTGCCCAGATAGGCCGTGGCGGCGTGACCGGTATTCAAGGTAAAGAGCTTGCGCTCGATATAAGCCAGCAGGTTATCGACCGGGGTCATACCGGGGATGACCGGGACCTCGCCCACGAATCCGCTGCGCTCGGCATCCCACTCGAAGAATTCCTCGACAGCAACATCCAGCGGGATCTCGCAATGCACGGGCGGCACGATGCGGTCTACCGCCGCGTCGGGGAAGCC
>JBGUXJ010000025.1:0-6407 GCA_045222055.1 Candidatus Cryptobacteroides sp.
CGGAATGGGAAAAATTCGGAACGACATCCCCCGCAGAGGGTTATTGGACCAAACGCTTTACACTGGAGTTTCTAGAAGATTATCTTCAAAACAATACAATCCGGGACATTCCACAAATATTAACCGGAGTTATCTTCATGAAGGGGAAGAATAATACTGTTCTGAGACAATGGCGGGATCTCATCATCAAGAATCCTGCGTTGGTCGCAGACCCAGATAAGGAAGAAATAAAGAATCAATTACCAACATTTATCGGGCATCGTCATGACCAATCATTATTCACGCCTTTAGCGGCCTTGGACGACAAAACATTGATTCTTCCTGAAATTTTCGAGTATTTTTCCCCTGATTCCTTTGTCTGGGCTTCTCGCATACGTGCACGAAACTTTTTGGAATATATAACCATACAAACCAAGCATTATTTGCGAATCTGGCTGGGCGACAGATTGTTCGAACGGATCAAACGCTTATTCAAATGAAACTTTCTATCATAACAATCAACTGGAACAACCGGGAAGGACTGCGCATGACCCTGGACAACGTCTTGGCACAGTCTGCCCGGGACCAGTTTGAATATATCGTCGTCGACGGCGGCGCTCCGGACGGAAGCGGGGAAATGCTGGCCTCCGAATATGACGGCAAGATCGATAAATGGGTTAGCGAGCCGGTCAAGCCCATCTACCAGAAGATGAACATAGGCGTCCGGATGGCCACGGGAGACTACCTGCTGTTCCTGAATTCCGGAGACAGTCTCCATGGGGCCGATGCCATCCAGGACGTCATCGAGGAATTGCACGGAGAAGATATCATCATCGGAAAAACGATTATGCTCGAGACCGGCAAGAAGATGGCGGCCCATACCCCCATCACCCTGCTGTCGCTCTACAACCACAGCATCCCGCACAATGCTGCTTTCATCCGCCGGGAACTGCTCATCAAGCATCCCTACGATGAAAACCTGCGGATCGTATCCGACTGGAAATTTTTCGTAGAAGCCCTGATCATGGACAACTGCAGTTACCGAACCATCGATGCCGTCATCGCCGAGTTTGACTGCAATGGCCTGAGTTCCAAGAACCGGGACCTGTGCGACCAAGAGCGGGAAGTCGTTTTCAAGGAGCTCTTCCCCGAAAGGGTCATGACCGACTATTTCCGCTTCACGAAAGGCGGAGGATACCAGGACAAGCCCTATGACAAGTTTTATGTCAAACTGCGCCGTTACCGGTCCGGCAAATTTCTCTACGCCCTCAACGTTCGGATCATGCATCTGATCGCCCTGTTCAAGAAGAGCGCCCGCTGGTCACGGGAGTTTTCCGCCAAATCCCTCAAATAGTATGAGCCACCCGAAAACCGCCCTCACCTTCGGTGTCTACGATATGATGCATATCGGTCATATCCTGCTGTTCAAACGGGCAAAAGAGCAGGGAGAGAAACTCATCGTAGCCGTCCAGGATGGGGATTTCATCCTGAAATACAAACCGGATACGAAAATCATCTACACGACGGAAGAACGGCTGTACATGGTCAGTACCATCCGATACGTGGATGAAGTCATCACCTATCAGGACGTTGACAAGGACATCCAGCATATCGCATTCGATGTGCTGGTACTCGGACAGGACCAGAACCATGCCGGGTTCCAACGGGCCATCGAGTGGTGTCGGCAGCACGGAAAAGAAGTCGTCCGCCTGCCCAGGACGGAAGGTATCTCTTCCACCCTTCTTCGCGAATATTCCAAGACGAAGTGATGATGCGAAAACACATCGGTACAGAGGAAGAGAAACGCATCCAGCTGGAAATCCTGGATGTCATCGACCGCTATTGCCGGGAACAGGGATTGAAGTTCTCTCTCGCTTATGGGACCTTGATCGGCGCCGTCCGGCACCAGGGATTCATTCCCTGGGACGACGACATCGACATCATGATGCCCCGCCCGGACTATGACCGGTTCCGGAAAGCGTTCCAAGTTCCGGGGTACAAACTCCTGGATTTGGCGGAGCGGGATGACTGCGTGGAAACGTTCATCAAAGTGTGCAAGGAAGGTACCATCATGGTGGACCGGAACTTCGGCCGGGAAATCTGGGGCGTCAACGTGGATGTATTCCCGATCGACGGTGCTCCCTCGGAGGGATTGGCTGCGCACTACGCCGCTTTGGACGCCATCCGGGAGAAACTTTTCCAAATCTGTCCCTACTACAAAACCGTCAGAAAAGGCCGCTTCCAACTCTGGTTGAAATACCTGTTGAAACGGATCCGCTTTTTTTACCCGGGATCTTTCCAATCCCTGAAGCGACAATTGACAGATGGACAGAAAGCGGTATCCTATGAGGGTTCAAACATGGTCGGCGTCTACTTCGCAGCCGAAAAGACGCGGACATTCATGAAAAAAGAAATCTACGAAGGTCTTGACGTGCTGCCTTTCGAAGACAGGAACTGTCCCGCTTTGAAGCAATATGACGCGTATCTTCGGCAACTCTATGGAGACTACATGCAATTGCCTCCGGAAGAGAAACGGGTGCCACATCATGCCTATGACGCATATATCGAAATCGAAAAATAATGGATAAAATACTGGAATTCATCCCTTTTGAACAATTGGAGCCGACCTGGAAGTCCATGGAGACGGCTTCCGATGTCTCCCCTTTCATGTATTATGACTACATGGCCTATATCGTCCGGGAGGAGAAACGCAAGTTCTTCCACGCTGTCAGGATTGCCTGTATCAAGGAAGGCGGAGAAATCCTGATGATCGTTCCCCTGGTATATGTCAAAGGCCGGAAGGCCCATTACAAGATGCTCGGGGACATCGGAGGCTGTGATATCGCGGACGCCCTCTACAAACCGGGGTTGAGCGAAGAAGAAAAAGTGGCATGCATCCGCTTTTTCTATGATGCTATGCCTGGAAGGCTGGAACTGCGCAGACTGTTCCAAGGGTCTCTCCTCTACCTCAACGCGCCGAAAGACCGGATTGTATCCGACACCCCAATCGGATACGCTGACATTCCGGTCCCCCAGGATTGGGATGCATACCTTGCTTCCCTCTCCGGGTATTCCCGCCACAACCTCAAACGGGCCTACAACCGGATGGAACGTGACGGCGTCAACTACCGGCTGGAAGTGTACGGTGGAGAGCAGCCGCTTCCAAAAGATGTCTGGAAACTGCTGATGAAGACCTATTACGCCCGTTTCCATGCCAAATACAAACGGGGCGTCTTCTCCGACGAGACGAAAGGCGGTCCCATCGTCCAGGCGCTCAAGTACATCCACTACAGGACCCTCAAGAAACTGTGGTTCTATACCAAGCATGACTCGCACTCGATCCCGGCGCTGGAGAATTCCAGGATCTGCGTGTTGTGGAACGGAGACGAGATGATCTCTTTCCTCTGCGGCTTCCTGACGCATGACAAGAAAGTCTACTCCCTTCCCCGTCTGGCCATCAATGAAAAGTACAACTACTACACGCCGGGCTGCGTCCTGATGGCCGAGGTGCTGAAATACCTGAAAGCCGGCGGCGAAACCGAGCATCTCGACATGAGCCGCGGCGACGAACAGTATAAGTTCAAAATGGGCGCCATCGCTTATAACGCCCACGACATCATCCTGAAGTGAAAACCGTCCCGATCCTCTTCACCTTCGACCAGAAGCTGCTGATGCCGGCGGGCGTCTGCCTGTACTCCCTGCTGGAGAGCGCAGACAAGGACACATTCTACGACATCTTCCTCCTGCACGGTCCCGGCTGCGATTTCTCCTCGCTGAACATCCTGAAAGAGCGTTTCGATAGGTTTTCTCTTACCGATATGGAAATCTCCGGGGAATTCAAGGGAGCCTATGAGATCCGGGGAATTCCCGAAACCGCCTACTATCGCCTGCTTTCACCGGAACTGATCCCGCAGTATGACAAACTGCTCTATTCCGACGTGGATGTCATCATCCGGGAGGACCTGTCCAAGTACTATGAAATGGAGCTGGGCGAGCATTATTTCGCGGCCGTGGACAACTGCTCACGGTTGCGCCCGACGATGCAGCAGTACATCTCCGGGCTTGGCCTGGACTGGCGGAATAACTACTATTATTCCGGCAACCTGGTCATCAACTCCGCGCTGATCCGCTGGGACAAGATGATCAAACGGTTCCGCGAACTGGCCAGGAATGACTACAACCAGCAGGACATGGACATCATCAACATCGCCTGCAACCAGCGTTTCCTCCCCCTCGGGCCTGTCTATTGCATGACAGTCCAACTATATGGGCTGATCGTCAACCGGCGGGCCGAAATGGAAGCCATCTACGGTGCGAAGGCATTGGACGATGCCCTGGACCACGGGATCGTGCATTACAACGGTGCAAAACCTTGGAAACAGCCCTGCACCAACATGGACATCTGGTGGGCTTTCTACCGTCGGTCCCCGTTCTTCGACGAGACCTTCTGCCATCAGTTCTGGGACCGGCAACTGACCGTTCTGGAGCGTCTCCCGCTGCTTAAGCGGATCAAGATGGTACTGCGGTACCCCATCGACAAAAAGAAATTCAAAGCATGAAAGAAATATCTCCCGCTGAATTCCGTGTCCACATGATGGACATCCTGCAGGACATGCAGCGCTTCTGCGACGAGAAAGGCCTGCGGTATTACCTGTCGTACGGTTCCCTGCTCGGCGCCGTCCGCCACAAGGGATTCATTCCCTGGGACGATGACATCGATATCTGGATGCCCCGCCCGGACTACGAACGGTTCGCCAAGGAATACGACCATCCCTATTACAAAGTCATCTCCGCCTGGACGGACAAACATTATCCGCTCGACTTCCCGAAAGTCCACGACATCCGTACCAAGGTCGTCGAGGAAGGCGGCGACGGTGATTGGGGCGTTTATGTGGACATTTTTATCCTCGACGGCATCCATTCCCCCGAAGAAGGCGTCAAAATGATGAAAAAAGTCGCCTTTTACCGGTCTATGGCCGCCAACCAGCGGTTTACCCGCAAGTTCAAGATCGGCCGCAGGACGGGCCTGAAAAAGAGCCTGATGGCACTGCTTGGCAAAGTCGTACACCCGTTCGTCTCCCTGCAGCGCATCCTTCAGGCGGAAGACATATTTATCGCATCCAACGAGTATGATGCATGCCCTTATGCATCTTCCCTGGTTGACTACAAATACCAGGTCTTCGTGCCGAAGGAAGCCCTCGACCCCTACGTCCTCCTGCCTTTCGAAGACCGGCAGTTCCGCTGCCCGGCCGACAGCGCGAAAGCCCTGACCGAGACCTTCGGTCCCAACTACATGACTCCCCCGCCGGCTGACAAGCGGTATTCCGTCCACGGCAGCAAGGCTTATTGGAGATAATCCCCTCTCACCCAGGGTTCTTGCCTGAAATAGCAAATACAAAGACACGCAGGATCGCGAAAAACACGGTTCTACTCTATGCCCGTTCCCTGATCAGCCTGTTCATCTCGCTATACACAAGTCGATTGGTCCTAAAAGGACTAGGCGTGGATGATTATGGTATCTATGGAGTGGTGGGTAGTTTCGTGTCAATGTTTTCGATTGTAACAAGTTCTCTGAACGGGGCAATCAGCCGTTTCCTAAACTTTGCCATGGGGAAAGGCGACAAAGAAGAACTCGCCAAAACTTTTTCCCTTTCGCTGACCATCATGGTCATCCTTTCGGCCATCGTGGTTCTCTTAACGGAAACGTTCGGACTTTGGTTCTTATACAACCGAATGACGATTCCGCCAGACCGTCTGAATGCAGCATTCTGGTGTTTCCAATTCTCTGTTCTATCCTCCATTTCGAGTTTCTTGGTCGTCTCCTTTACCGCCTCCATTATCGCTCATGAAAAAATGGGAGTATTCGCCTATATCGACGTAGGTGAGGTCGTCTTGAAGTTTTTGATTGCATTACTGATTACCTTCTCACTCGGTCGTATAGACAAGTTAGTCCTATTCGCGGCAATGCTACTGGCAGTTACACTGATAAAACAGATGATTTCCCGCATATATGCGATGACGCATTTCGAGGAGTGCAAACTCAAATGGTATTGGAACGCCCAGAAATTCTGGGAGATGTTTACTTTTGCAGGATGGAGCTTTTTGGGGAAAACATCCGGCACATTCGCCGGCCAAGGCGTCAACATGATTGTAAATGTTGTCTTTGGTCCAGCCGTGAATGCAGCAAGACAACTGACATGGACGGTTATCCACTCCGTGCAGTTATTCGTCAACAATTTCACAATGGCGATATGGCCTCAAGTCGCGCAATCGTATGCTTCTGGAGAACACGGATACATGATGCAACTTCTGATCAGAGGCGCCAAGTTTTCATATTTCATAATGTGGATTATTGTTCTGCCTCTTTTTTTAGAGACAGAATTTGTCGTTGGTCTTTGGTTAGGAAAGTATCCGGACCATACCATTAG
>JBGUXJ010000026.1:0-3171 GCA_045222055.1 Candidatus Cryptobacteroides sp.
CTTGAAGCAGGTGCCTTCTTGTGAGTTTTTTCCCATGGAGGCTGTGAAAACCAATGTGATAGGTACAGACAATACCCTTGACGCAGCAATTGATGCTGGCGTTGAATGTGTCATTTGTCTCTCCACAGACAAAGCTGCATATCCCATCAACGCGATGGGAATTACCAAGGCTATTGAAGAGAAGATCGCGGTGGCCAAATCAAGACTGAGCGGCAAAACCAAGATTTGCTGCACCCGCTACGGCAACGTCATGTGCTCCCGCGGCAGCGTCATCCCGCTCTGGATCGACCAGATCCGCAAAGGCAACCCCATCACCCTCACCGAGCCGCGGATGACCCGCTTCATCATGTCGCTCGAAGAAGCCGTCGACCTCGTCCTCTTCGCCTTCGAGCACGGCCAGAACGGCGACATCCTCGTCCAGAAGGCCCCCGCCTGCACCATCCAGACCCAGGCCGAGGCCGTCTGCGAACTCTTCGGCGGCCGGAAGGAAGACATCAAGGTCATCGGCATCCGCCACGGCGAGAAGATGTACGAGACCCTCCTGACCAAGGAAGAATGCGCCAAGGCCGAGGACATGGGCAATTTCTACCGCGTCCCCGCCGACAACCGCGACCTCAATTACGACAAGTACTTCAAGGAAGGCGACGCCAAGCGCGCCACCATCGAGGAGTTCAACAGCGACAACACCCGCCGGCTCAACCTCGAGGAGACCAAGGCGAAGATCGCCTCCCTGGAATACATCCAGAACGAACTCAACGGGATCCCTAACATCATCAAGTAATGAAGATCTTGGTAACCGGCGCGAAGGGCTTCGTCGGACGGAATCTCTGCGCGCAACTCAGGAACGTCAAGGACGGAAAGGCGCGCAACTACGACGTGCAGGTCGACGCGGTCTTCGAGTACGACCTGGATTCGACGCCGGAGGAACTGGACCGGTGGTGCGCCGAGGCGGACTTCGTCTTCAACCTGGCCGGCGTGAACCGCCCGAAGGACAACGAAGAGTTCATGGCGGGGAACTTCGGCTTCGCCTCCACGTTGCTGGACACGCTGAAGAAACACGGGAACACCTGCCCGGTCATGCTCTCGTCTTCGGTCCAGGCCTCGCTGACCGGAAGGTTCGGCAACAGTGAATACGGCCGGAGCAAGAAAGCGGGGGAGGACCTCTTCCTGCAGTACGGGGCTGAAACCGGCGCGAAGGTGCTGGTCTATCGTTTCCCGAACCTCTTCGGGAAATGGTGCCGGCCGAATTACAACAGCGCCGTCGCGACCTTCTGCAACGCCGTCGCCAACGACCTGCCCTATACCGTGAACGACCCGAGCGTCGAACTCGAACTGCTCTACATCGACGACCTCGTAGACGAGATGATCGCGGCCCTGAAAGGCGCGGAGCACCGGTGCGAGTTTGCCGGGCTGGCCGCCATCCCGGTCAGGGAAGGACGCTACTGCTATGTCCCCGTTACCCACAAGGTGACGCTCGGACGGATCGTCGAACTGCTGAACCAGTTCGCCGCCCAGCCCCGGACGCTGACTATCCCGGAGATCCCGGCAGGCAGTTTCGAGAAGAAACTCTACAGCACCTACCTGAGTTACCTGCCCCAGGAGAAGGTCGCCTTCCCGCTGAAAATGAACGTCGATGCACGCGGCTCCTTCACGGAACTGGTCCATACGCACAATGCCGGCCAGGTCAGCATCAACATCTCCAAGCCCGGTATCACCAAGGGTCAGCACTGGCACAACACCAAGTTCGAGCAGTTCATCGTGGTCAAGGGCCACGGCCTGATCCAGCAGCGCAACCTCAACGATCCCGAGGGCAAGGTCCTCGAGTGGGAAGTCTCCGGCGACAAGATCGAGGCCGTCCACATGCTCCCGGGCTACACTCACAACATCATCAACCTCTCCGACACGGAAGACCTCGTCACCGTCATGTACTGCAACGAAGTCTTCAACCCCGACAAGCCGGACACCTACTTCGAACCAGTTAAATAGCAAGATATGGCATCTTTCAAGAATAACGGGAAACTTAAGCTCCTCATCATCGTCGGGACACGCCCGGAGATCATCCGGCTCGCCGCCGTGATCAACAAGTGCCGCCGGTACTTCGACTGCCTCCTCGCCCACACCGGACAGAACTACGACTACAACCTCAACGGCGTGTTCTTCAAGGACCTGAAACTCGCGGACCCCGACGTGTACATGGAAGCCGTGGGGAAGGACCTGGGCGAGACGATGGGCAACATCATCGCCAAGAGTTACCAGTTGATGGTCGAGGTCAAGCCCGACGCCGTGCTGGTGCTGGGCGACACCAACTCCTGCCTCAGCGTCATCGGCGCCAAACGACTCCACATCCCGATCTTCCACATGGAAGCCGGCAACCGATGCAAGGACGAGTGCTTGCCCGAAGAGACCAACCGCCGCATCGTCGACATCATCAGCGACGTCAACATGGCGTACTCCGAGCACGCCCGGCGCTACCTCGCCGACTGCGGCCTGCCCAAGGAACGCACCTATGTCACCGGCAGCCCGATGGCTGAAGTCCTGCACGAGAACCTCGCCGAGATCGAAGCCAGCGACATCCATGCCCGCCTGGGACTGGAGAAAGGGAAGTACATCCTGCTGTCGGCCCACCGCGAGGAGAACATCGACACCGAGAAGAACTTCCTGTCGCTCTTCACCGCCATCAACGCCATGGCGGAGAAATACGACATGCCGATCCTCTACAGTTGCCATCCCCGCAGCCGCAAGCGCCTTGAAGCCAGCGGATTCCAACTTGACCGGCGCGTCATCCAGCACGAGCCCCTCGGCTTCCACGACTACAACTGCCTGCAGATGAACGCCTTCGCCGTCGTCTCCGACAGCGGCACCCTACCCGAGGAATCCTCCTTCTTTACCAGCGTCGGCCATCCGTTCCCCGCCGTCTGCATCCGCACCAGCACCGAACGCCCCGAAGCCCTCGACAAGGCCTGCTTCTTCATCGCCGGCATCGACTCCGGCTCCTTGCTGCAGGCCGTCGACACCGCCGTCACCATGAACGCCGCCGGCGACCACGGCATCCCCGTTCCCGACTACATCGACGAAAACGTCTCCACCAAGGTCGTCAAGATCATCCAGTCCTATACGGGAATCGTCAACAAGATGGTCTGGCGGAAATACTAGCCGACCTTACAAAACAAG
>JBGUXJ010000027.1:0-30889 GCA_045222055.1 Candidatus Cryptobacteroides sp.
CGCCGGCAAGGCCAACATGTTCCTCAGCCCGATGTTCCGCGAAGCCCTGGCGGGCACGACCGGAGCCACCATCGAACTCTTCGCCACCGACGGCAGCGTGGGCGCCGCGAAGGGAGCCGGCATCGGAGCAGGTATCTACAAGGACCACAATGAAGCCTTCTCCACCCTCGAGCAACTCGAGGTCATCGAGCCGGCCCACGAAGAAGAATATGCAGCCGCCTATGCGGTCTGGAAGGAAGAACTGGAAAAACAACTGAAAACACAATAACGATTATGAAAGAGTATTTCCCGCAAATCGGCAAGATCCCGTTCGAGGGACCCGAGAGCAAGAACCCGATGGCTTTCCACTATTATGACGCAGAGCGCGTCGTCCTTGGAAAGAAGATGAAAGACTGGCTGAAATTCGCCATGGCCTGGTGGCACACGCTGGGACAGGCCTCCGGCGACCAGTTCGGCGGCCAGACCCGTACCTACGCATGGGACGAGGGCGCCTGCCCGGTCTGCCGCGCCAAGAACAAGGCGGATGCTGGCTTCGAGATCATGCAGAAACTCGGCATCGAGTATTTCTGCTTCCACGATGTGGACATCATCGAAGACTCCGACAGCATCGAGGAGTATGAGGAGCGGATGAAAACCATCACCGACTACCTCAAGGCCAAGATGGACGAGACCGGCATCAAGCTCCTCTGGGGCACGGCCAACGTCTTCGGCCACAAGCGCTACATGAACGGCGCGGCCACCAATCCGGACTTCGACGTGGTCGCCCGCGCCGCCGTCCAGATCAAGAACGCCATCGACGCCACCATCAAGCTCGGCGGTACCAACTACGTCTTCTGGGGCGGCCGCGAAGGCTACTCCAGCCTGCTCAACACCATGATGCAGCGTGAGAAAGACCACCTGGCCAACATGCTCAAGGCAGCCCGCGACTATGCCCGCGCCAAGGGATTCAAGGGCACCTTCCTCATCGAGCCGAAGCCGATGGAGCCGACCAAGCACCAGTACGACGTCGACACGGAGACCGTCATCGGCTTCCTCCGCGCCAACGGACTGGACAAGGATTTCAAGGTCAACATCGAAGTCAACCACGCGACCCTCGCCGGCCACACTTTCACCCATGAACTGGCCGTCGCCGTCGACAACGGACTGCTCGGCTCGATCGACGCCAACCGCGGCGACGCCCAGAACGGCTGGGACACCGACCAGTTCCCGATTGACAACTTCGAACTGACCCAGGCCATGCTCCAGATCATCCGCAACGGCGGTTTCGGCAACGGCGGCACCAACTTCGACGCCAAGCTCCGCCGCAACTCCACCGATCCGGAGGACATCTTCATCGCCCACATCAGCGGCATGGACGCCCTGGCCCGCGCCCTGCTGAACGCCGCCGCCCTCATCGAGGAATCCCCGCTCCCGGCCATGCTCAAGGAGCGCTACGCTTCCTTCGACAGCGGCAAGGGCAAGGAGTTCGAGGAAGGAAAACTTTCCCTCGAGGACCTCGTCGCCTATGCCAAGGAGAACGGCGAGCCGAAGCAGACCTCCGGCAAGCAGGAACTCTATGAGGCCATCGTAGCCCTCTACTGCAAATAAACCATGGGAGACTACAGACAGAAAGGCAGCGCCGGTTACCTGTTCTCCATCGTCCTGGTGGCGGTGATCGGCGGCCTGCTGTTCGGATATGACACCGCCGTCATCTCCGGTGCGGAAAAGGGCCTGCAGAACTTCTTCCAGAGTGCCGGTGACTTCAACTACACCAACGCCCTGCACGGCTTCACGACGTCCAGCGCCCTGATCGGCTGCATCATCGGTGCGCTCATCTCCGGCTTCATGGCCTCCGGACTGGGCCGCAAGAAGTCCCTCTTCATCGCGGGTATCCTCTTCCTGCTCTCCGCCCTGGGCTCCTACAATCCGGAGTTCCTGTTCTTCCAGAAAGGCGTCGCCACCAAGGGGTTGCTGCTCGCCTTCAACGGCTACCGCATCCTCGGCGGCATCGGCGTCGGCCTCGCCTCCGCCCTCTGTCCGATGTACATCGCGGAGATCGCCCCGGCCCGCAAGCGCGGCGCCCTCGTTTCCTGGAACCAGTTCGCCATCATCTTCGGCCAATTGGTCGTCTATTTCGTCAACTACCTGATCGTCCAGTCCCATGTCAATGATCCGGCCGTCGTCGAATGGACCCAGAACGTCGGCTGGCGTGTCATGTTCGTGTCCGAGGCCGTTCCGGCCGGACTCTTCTCCCTGCTGATCCTCCTCATCCCGGAGACGCCGCGTTACCTGGCCCTCAACGGTCAGGACGAAAAGGCGCTCACCGTCCTGGCGAACATCAACGGAGAAGCCCGGGCGCGCGAGATCCTGGCGAACATCAAGGAGACCGCCGTCGAGAAGAAAGAACGCCTCTTCGCCTACGGACCGATGGTCATCTTCATCGGCTGCATGCTGAGCGTCTTCCAGCAGATCATCGGCATCAACGCCGTCCTCTATTTCGCCCCGCGCATCTTCGAGTCGATGGGCATGGGGAACCCGATGGCCCAGACCGTGATCATGGGCGTGATCAACATCACCTTCACCCTGGTCGCCGTCTTCACCGTCGAGAAACTTGGCCGCAAACCGCTGCTGATCAGCGGTTCGCTGGGCATGGCGGTCGGCGCCCTGGGCGTGGCCCTGTCCAACGTCGTCGCCCTGCCGGCCATCGTTCCGGTCGTCAGCATCATGGTCTACAGCGCCTGCTTCATGTTCAGCTGGGGACCGATCTGCTGGGTGTATATCTCCGAACTGTTCCCGAATACGATCCGTTCCGAAGCCACGGCCATCGCGGTCGCCTTCCAGTGGATCTTCAACTTCATCGTCTCCTCCACCTTCGTGCCGATGTACAGCATGAAGCTTGGATCGATGGGCGAGAATTTCGGTCACTTCTTCGCCTACGCCCTGTACGGCGTCATCTGCCTGGTCGCGGCGGTGTTCGTGTGGAAACTGGTTCCCGAAACGAAGGGAAAGAGCCTCGAGCACATGACCCATCACTGGCGTGCACACAATGCAGAACGGAAACAGAAGAAGCAGAACAAGAAATAGGAACTCCTTCTTTTTTCAGAACAACCGCGGGAATTTTCTTTTCCGCGGTTATTTTTATCTTTTTTATCAAAAAGTTAAATCGATTTCACGGTTTTTCGGATTATTCTGCGTACCTTTGCCCGGTTTTTTCGCCAGATATAAATAATTGACAAATAAAACCGCAGGAGAATACTAAAATCAAACCAATAAAGTATTAATTTCTTTCAAATTAACCTTATGCTTCACCAACAACTCAAGAAAGGCTTCACATGCGCCCTCGCGGCCATGCTGGGTCTCTTCCTCGGAGCAGGTGCCGGTTTTGCCCAGACCCGGAGCATCACCGGAACGGTGACCGATGAGACGGGCGAACCGCTCATCGGCGCCAGCGTCACCGTGGAAGGAAACGCCTCCGTCGGCGTCGTCACCGACCTCGATGGACATTACGAGCTGGCGGTTCCTGCCTCTGCACAGGCGCTCCGGTTCTCTTACATCGGCCAGGAAGACCTGGTCGAGCAGATTGGCGGCCGTACGGTCATCAATGCCGTACTGAAATCCGCGAACATGGCTCTTGAGGCCACGGTCGTGACCGCCATGGGTATCACCAAGGCAGAAAAATCCCTGTCCTACAACGTCCAGCAGATGGAACTCCCGAACGTCGCTCCGACCGGGTCTTTCGTCAACTCGCTGAGCGGCAAGGTGGCCGGCGTGCAGATCAGCCAGGCCTCCACGGGCGTGGGCGGTGCCAGCCGTGTCGTCATGCGCGGTACCAAGTCCCTGTCCAACAACAACAACGCCCTCTATGTCATCGACGGTATCCCGATGGCTTACCTGCAGGCCGACCAGCCGGAAGGCATCTACGCAGGTGCCGGCCAGACCGGTGACGCGCTGAGCCAGATCAACCCGGACGACATCGAGAGCATCTCCGTCCTCTCCGGCCCTTCCGCCGCAGCCCTCTACGGCTCCTCCGCCGCGAACGGCGTCGTGGTCATCACCACCAAGAAAGGCGCTGAAGGCCGCGTCTCCTTGAACTACAGCAACACGACCGAGTTCTCCCGCGCCTACATCATGCCGTCCCTCCAGAGCACCTACGGTGCCACCGAGGAAGGCTCCTACCAGAGCTGGGGTGCTCCCATCAGCGGGAAAGCGACCTACAACGCCCGCGACTTCTTCCAGACCGGCATCAGCGAGACCAACGCTGTCAGCCTGTCCTCCGGAAACGACAAGAACCAGATCTATGCCTCCGTCGCCGCGAACAACGCCCGGGGCATCATCCACAACAACAATCTGGACAAATACAACTTCTCCCTGCGCAACACCACCAAGTTCCTCGACGACCGGCTGACCCTCGACCTGAGTCTCAGTTATTCCAAGATCGAAGAGCAGAACATGGTCGCCCAGGGCGAATACCACAACCCGGTCGTCGCCGTCTACCTGATGCCTGCCGACGCTGATTTCAACGCTGTCCGCATCTTCGAGCGCTACAACGCCGAACGTAACTTCAAGACCCAGTTCTGGCCGTACGGCGACCAGCAGCACAGTCTTGAGAATCCGTACTGGATCACGGACCGCGAGATGTACAACAACTACAAGAACCGCTTCATGGCGAGCGCACAGGCGAAATATGACATCACCAAGTGGCTCAACGTTTCCGCCCGCGTCAAGATGGACCGCAACGACGAGAACCATGTCAAGAAGCTCTATGCCTCGACCAACACCCTGTTCGCCTCCCAGTTCGGTGCCTACAGTTCCGACAAGGTCAACTCCGAACAGAAGTACGGCGAGTTCCTCGTGAACGTCAACAAGTATTTCGGTGACAACATCATCAACGTGACGGCCACCGTCGGCGCCAACATCGACCACCTTGAATATGGCCACTCCTATGTCGACGGTCACCTCAAGTCCATCGCCAACCTCTTCACCTACAGCAACCTCGACCTCACCGACGGCAACGAGACCCTGCAGGAAAGCGGTTACGTCAAGGAGAAGCAGGCCATCTTCGCCAACACCCAGATCGGCTGGCGCAGCCGGGTCTATCTCGACCTGACCGCCCGTAACGACTGGTCTTCCTCCCTGGCCCAGGCCGACAAGAAGTCCTTCTTCTATTATTCCGCCGGTCTGTCCGGCCTCATCACCGAACTCATCCCCGGCTTGAAGAGCAAGACCTTCCCTTACTGGAAGATCCGCGCATCCTATTCCGAGGTCGGTAACGACCCGGAGGTCTTCCTGACCCGCCCGACCTACCCGGTCACCAAGAACGGCGCCACCACCCGCACCCGCATGAACAACACGGACCTGCAGCCGGAACTCACCAAGTCCTATGAACTCGGTACGAACATCCACTTCTTCGACAGCCGCCTCCAGATCGATGCGACCCTGTACAAGTCGAAGACCTACAACCAGTTCTTTGAGTTCAAGCTCCCGGATTCCGGTATCTATTCCTCCGTCATCGCGAACGCCGGCAACGTCAGCAACCGTGGTATCGAGGTCTCCGTCCGCTATGGCGACGACTTCGGCGCCTTCCACTGGGACACCTACGCGACCTACTCCCGCAACGTCAACCGCATTGACGAACTTGTCAAGTCCGTGGACATCCGCAACGCCGACGGCACCGTCACTCCCTATTCCCTCGACAAGCTCGAACCGGCCGGTCTGGGCAGTGTCAAGACCGTCCTTTACGAAGGCGGCTCCATGGGTGACCTCTTCGTCTCCTCGCTGCTCACCGACGAGAAGGGCTACCTCCGCCAGAACAACACCGGCAACGTCATCGCCGACTACAGCGAAGCCGGCTTCCTGTATGCCGGAAACACGGCTCCGAAGCATTTCATCAGCTGGGGCAACAACTTCGGTTACAAGGGCTTTACCCTGGGCTTCCAGTTCAACGCCCGCCTCGGCGGCATCGTGGTGTCCAAGACCCAGGCCGTCCTCGACTACTTCGGCATCTCCCAGGCCACGGCAGACGCCCGTGACCGCGGCTACGTCATGATCAACGGCATGAAGAGCCCGAGCGTGCAGGAATACTACCAGGTCATCGGCGGCGGCAACGGCGTCATGTCCGAGTATGTCTACGACGCGACCAACGTCCGTCTCTCCGAACTCACCTTGGGTTACGATTTCCCTGTCCAGAAATGGTGCAAATGGTGCAAGGGTCTCAACCTCAGCATTATCGGCCACAACCTCCTGATGATCTACAAGAAGGCCCCGTTCGATCCTGAGATGACCTCCAACACCGGTACCTACTTCCAGGGCATCGACTACTTCATGCAGCCGAGCACCCGCAGCCTGGGCTTCTCCGTCAAAGTCAAACTTTAAATCGCTGCCTACATCATGAAAATGAACAAGATACTTTCCGGTATGGCAGCAGCGGCCCTTTGCTGCACCGCCTTCGTGAGCTGTACCAAGAATTTCGACGACTACAACACCAACAAGCACGAAGCCACTTACGAGCAGATGAACACGGACGACAACTTCTTCCGCGCCTTCTTCATGCAGCTCCAGCGCTCCGTCATCACTTTCCGGGACGGTACGTATCTGGATTCCGACTACCAGATCATGTACAACCTTTCCGCGGACACCTGGGCCGGTTACTTCGCCCCGACGCTGGGCCGCGTCCCGTCCACCGGTAACTTCTATATCATCGACGGCTGGACCCGCTCGCTGTTCGTCAACAAGTACAACTATGCGATGAACGCCTGGAACCAGCTTGACCAGTACTGCGCCGACGCCGACCGCCCGCAGGTCGCCGCCATCGGCAACATCCTCAAGGTCACTTCCATGCACCAGGTCGCCGACGCCTACGGCCCGATCCCTTACAGCGAGGTCGGCAAATCCGTCGCTCCGAAGTATGACGACCTCCGGGACGTCTACCACCAGATGCTCTCCGAACTTGACGGAGCCATCGAGGCCCTCACCGACTTCGCCAACGGCAATCCGGGCGCCAGCGTCATGGCCGAGAACGACTTTGTCTACGGCGGCGACATCGTCAAGTGGATCAAGTTCGCCAACTCCCTCCGCCTGCGCCTCGCCATGCGTATCGTCTACGCCGAGCCCGACCTGGCCCGCCAGGAAGCCGAGAAGAGCATCACCCAGCAGATGGGTGTCATGACCGAGGCCGGGGACATCGCCGCGCTGACGAGCATTGTGCCCCATCATCCGATCTATGAGATCAACGTCAACTTCAATGACGCCGATACCCAGATCAACGCCAACCTCGACTGCTACCTCAACGGTTACAATGACCCGCGCATCGGCAAGTTCATGAAGCCGGCGTCCGACGGCAAGTACCATGGTGTCCGCAACGGCATCGAGCCGGCCGGAAACAGATGGGACAGTTACAAGAACGCCTCCGGCAAGATTTCCGCCCCGAACGCGACCCTTTACAAGATCGTATGGATGAATCCGGCCGAAGTCTGGTTCCTCCGCGCCGAGGGTGCCCTCCGCGGCTGGAACATGGGCGTCGACGCCAAGACCGCCTATGAGAACGGCATCGCCGCCTCCTTCGAGGAATGGGGTGTCACCGGTGCTGACCGCTACGCCGCCAACACCGACGCCGTCCCGGCCGCCTTCGTGGACAACGCCGGCAACAACGGCGCTCCTGCCCCGAGCAGCGTGACCATCGCATGGAACGACGGCGCCGACTTCGAGACCAGTCTCGAGAAGATCATGACCCAGAAATGGATCGCCCTCTTCCCGAACGGCAGCGAAGCCTGGGCCGAATACCGCCGCACCCGCTATCCGAAACTGCTGACGGTCGCCATCAACGAGAGCAACGGCATCGTCGACGACAATCTCCAGATCCGCCGTATCCCGTATCCGGTCAGCGAATACTCCACCAACGCCAAGGGCGTCGCCCAGGGCGTGGCCTACCTGGGAACCGACAACGCCGGCACCAAACTGTGGTGGGACAAGAAGGACTAATCCTAAATCATGATGAAAATGAAAAAAACAGCATACATCTTCGTGGCTGCCGTCCTCGCCCTCGCCGCCTGTACCAAGGAGGAAGCGCTGGTCATCCAGCAGGTTCCTTCCCCGGGCAACGAACTGCGGGATGCACAGTACTATGAGAACCTGCGCGCATGGAAGAAGACCGACCACGTACTCACGTACGTCTACTACGCCGCCTATGCCCCGCTTGAAGGTTCTTCCAACCTCTACAAGGAGTACTCCTCGATGTCCGACCGCTTCATCGCCCTGCCGGACAGCCTCGACATCGTCAATCTGTGGATGGGTATCCCGACCGCCGATTCGACCCTGGTATACAAATATGACCCGGCCGGTGTCAATTCCGCCAAGTACAACTATTCCCCGTACGCCGCGGCTGACATGAAATACTGCCAGGAGGTCAAGGGAACGCGTTTCGTCATGCACGCTGACGCCTCCCATGACTGGACCTTCACCCGCGAGGACGGAACTGAATTCAGCGTCCTGGCCGGCGGTGAGGAAGAACTCCGCCACTACGCCAACTTCATCCTCGAACAGATGAACAACGGCGGACTGGACGGCGTCGACATCGACTACGAGCCGAACGATTACCGCTGGACCGGCAAGATCAACCGTCTCGTCGAGATGCTCAGCGAGAGCATCGGTCCTGCCAGCGCACATCCGGAGAAACTCCTGATCGTCGACTACTACGGCGGCTACCCGAGCAACGAGATCGAACCGCTGCTGAGTTACCTCGTCCGCCAGGCTTACGGCGGCATCGGCTACAGGAATCTCGGCAACTCTTCCTACCCGGCCAGCAAGCTGATCATCTGCGAACAGTGGAACGACAGCCGCCAGGCCTCCGGTTCCCGCGGCGACGGTTATCCGACCGTCCGCGGTTACAATGGCGAGACCCTGATGACCTGGTATGACGGTGTCTACCAGAACATGGGTTCCCTCGAGGCCTATGCCCGCTTCTGCATGGATGAGAACGCGAAGGGATACGGTGCCTATTACATCGACTCCGATTTCTTCTTCGCCAAAGGCCCCTACTACAACCTGCGCCGCTGCATCCAGATCGCCAATCCTTCCATCCGTTAATCACAAGGAACTATGAAAAAATACATAATTCTCGCATTCATGGCTGCGTCTTCCCTGCTCCTGGCAGGCTGCGCAGAAGGTGACAAGTTCGATCCGGACAAGGAGGCGATCCTCATGACCGGTACCGACGCGTCCGCCATCCTCGGCCTCACCGTCGAGCAGGCAGGTGCCTCCTATCCGCTGACCGTCTCCGCGACCGGAATCGCCGACAACGACATCCGTGTCAACCTGGCCGTCTCCGCCCAGGCCCTGGACGAGTACAACACCAAGCACGGGACTTCCTATGCAGCCGTTCCGGCCACCGCAGTCAGCATGGACAGCACCTTCGTCGTCATCCGCAAAGGTACGGCGACCTCCCGTGCCAACAACATCACCATCAATGACATCAGCTTCTTCGAGGACGGCGTGACCTACGCCATTCCGGTGACCATCACCGACGTCGAAGGCACCAGTCTCGACGTGCTCGAGAACTCCCGCACGGCCGTCATCAAGATCCGCCGGGTCATCAACTTCAACGCCCTGGACATCAGCGATTCCAACATCTCCAGCAACTACATCTTCCCGGATGACAAGGCCATCGAACTGAGCCAGTACACCTACCAGATCAAGTTCTACGCGACCAACCTCAAGAGCGCAGCCGGCCAGATCTGCCGCCTGTGCGCCTGGGAAGGCAAGGACGAAAGCAAGGCCAACATGCTCCGTTTCAACGAGAACGGCTATGAGCACCGCACCCTCCAGCTCGTCTCCCCTGCCGGCAACATCGTGTCCAACACCAAGTTCGACGAGAACAAGTGGTACAACCTCTCCCTCGTCTACGACGGCAGTTCCATGACGATGTACGTCGACGGCGTTCCGGAAGAGAAGAAGGGTACCGGCGACGGCACCACGACCTTCCAGCGCTTCGAACTCGGCATGTCCTGGGGCGGCGGCTATCCGTCCAGCCAGTTGTTCTACGGCCGTATCTGCGAAATCCGTGTCTGGGACCGCGCGCTCTCCACGAGCGAGCTCAAGAGCGGATTCTGCGGTGTCCCGAAGGACAGCAAGGGCCTGCGCGCTTACTGGAAACTCGGTGAAGGTGAAGGCCATATCTTCCACGACGCGACCGGCAACGGCTACGACATGGACTGGTCCGACACCTGGCGCGATTCCAATGAAAGCGGCAACCTGACCCATTATGACAAGTCTTCCGTCGCGGAAGGCCGCTGGGTCTTCGACCAGATCAACAAGTGCAGCGACTAATTGAATTTGCCATGAAGAATTACATGAAATACCTGGTTCTCGCCGCCGCGGCCGCCTTCACGCTGTCCGCCTGCGAGAACGAAGCCATCCCGGAATATGAGAATATCCGCGGATTCGAGACCGTGACCGGGGATTTCGCCTACATCGTCGGCGCCACCATGCCGCGGTACGACAATGTGACCTGCGAGATCCAGCACACCCCGATCGGAGAACTCGGCACCATCGCCAGGACCTTCGAGGTCGCCCTCACGACGGCCCAGCCGCAGGATGTCAAACTGACCCTCGCCACGGATGACAGCCGCATCGACGCCGATGCCGAAGCCATCCCGGAGAATCTCTTCGCCTTCGACAAGAACGTCACCATCGCCAGGGGCGAGACCAAGGCGGAAGTGACCGTTACCCTGGACAACGCCAACTTCGCCCAGCTCACCGCCACGAAGTACATGGCCGCCTTCGTCATCAAGGAGGCCGACGGCGTCCAGGTCAGCACCAACTCCAACCTGGCCCTCCTGACCGTCCTGACCGAGGTCATCGATCCTACGAAGAACATGATCACCGTCTCCGGCGGCACCTCGACCTACGAGATCACCAACTACACCGACGTGACCCGCGGTGACAACATCTCCAAGCGGATCGACGTCACCGGCACCGAGCCCGCCTTCCAGGCCTTCGACATCACCTTCGAGGTCGACAACAGCCTGATCGACGCCTACAACGCCGAGCACGGAACGTCCTACGTCGCGGTTCCGGACGGTATGGTCCAGCTGGCAAACGCCACGATGGCCAAGGATGCCAAGAGCACTTCGACCACCGTCTCCATCCCGCAGGACCGCAACCGTGAACTCACCGACGAGAACGGCTACCTGATCCCGGTCGTCTGCACCGGCGCCTACCCGGCCACGCTCAAGGACGCTCCCGTCAACTACCTGGTCATCAACGTGACCAACGTCGACGCGGCCTCCAACCAGTTCGCGGCCCTCTACCTGGGTGACTACCGCATGGCCACCTGGTACCAGTTCGCCAACCCGCTCTCGATGAACAGCTGGACCATCGTCTTCCACTGCTTCATCGACGAGAAGACCTCCAAGGCCCGCATCGGTGACTTCGCGGACAAGAACGAGAACTTCATCAACATGCTCCGTCTCGGCGAGCGCGGCGGCACCGAACTGCAGTGGTTCGTCGGTCCTAACGGCAACCGCAAGCAGCTTTACACGAACGCCCTCGAAGTCGGCAAGTGGTACTGCATCGCCCTCGCCTACAACGGCGACGACGACCAGTTGAAACTCTTCGTCGACGGAGAGCAGGTCGCATCCGAGAGCGCAGATTTCGGCACCTTCGACTTCCAGGCCATCGAGTTCAACTCTTCGTGGGGACAGAACTACCGCAAGGGCAACGAGTTCCACGGCCGTCTGTGGAACGTCTCCGTGTGGTCCTCCGATATCTCCAACGACCCGTACGGATGGGGCAGCACCCTGAGCGAGATCATCAAGACCGATATCTCCCAGGGCTGGTACTTCAACTATTACAAGCAGGATTGGGGCGGCGGCCTCAAGGCCTACTGGCTGATGGATGAAGGCAAGGGCTACATCCTGAACGAGAAAGCCGGTTACGAGAACATCGACTTCAGCAAGACCGTCCGCTGCGACAACGAGTCCGACATGGTTCCGGCCGATGTCAGCGAATATGTACAGTGGAAGCGCGACGAACACAACGTGATCGACAATCTGTAACGATCTTTCAGGCCGGGCGGGGGTGAAACTCCGCCCGGTTTCCATTTTGAGATACGGGATTTTCCCGTATCTTTGTTTTTATGAAACGTATCCTATCCCTCCTGCTGCTTCCGGCATTCGCCGTCGCGGCCGCACAAACCCCGGACGCCGTCATTTCCCTGTCTGTCGGACAGATGCGGGCGGAGCCGGACTATGAATCCCCGCTCGAGACCCAAATCCTCATGGGAACGCCCGTGCAGGTCGTCGGCAGCGAGTCGTACTGGCGCAAGGTCGTCGCTCCGGATTACACCGCCTGGATCAACGTCCTGGGCCTGGCACCGCTCCCTGACGGCTATGTCGCCGCGCCGAAGTTCATCTGCACCGCGGAGTTCACCCATGTCTTCGCCGAGCCCTCCGCCAAGGCGCACCGCCTGTCCGACCTGGTCCTGGGCGACCTGGTGCGGGATGCAGGGAAACGCCGCGGAAGTTGGCGGAAGGTCCTGCTCCCGGACGGCCGGGAAGGATGGGTCCGCAAATCGGAAGTGGCAGACTTCGCTCAGTGGGCGGCCAGGCGCGTTCCCTCGCCGGAGAACGTCGTCGCCACGGCGAAACGGTTCAACGGTACGCCCTATCTCTGGGGCGGGAATTCAGTCAAGGGATTCGACTGCAGCGGGCTGGTCAAGCTTTCTTATTTCCTGAACGGCGTCATCCTGCCGCGCAACGCTTCGCAGCAGGTCAAACTGGGCGTCGAACTGGATGTCAGCCATGTCCTGGAGGGGGACTGCTCGAACCTGTGGCCGGGCGACCTGCTGTTCTTCGGCAACCGGGAGACCGGCAGGGTATCCCATGTGGCCCTCTATATCGGCGACGGCCGGATCATCCATGCCTCCCAGGTCGTCCGGATCAACACCCTGAGCGGAAACGGGCCCGACCTGTATGAAAATGCGGGACGGCTGCTGTACGGCAGGCGGATTCTCGGCACTCCCGATGCGGCACCCCTGACGAAGTCCCCTTTCTACTTCGTGCAGGAATAATCAAAATAATTGGTTGCTTTTTCCCAATTTTCATTATATTTGAGCCAATAAAGATGAATCATTTCATCTCAGCCTCTTAACTTTGAAAGACTTCTTGCGATAAGCATCCGTTGCCGGGACACGCAGTTCCGAGGATTGCTTATGTGCCTGTATGCACCGTAAAACATGCATTCAACCTGACAGAACAACATATTTTGCAACAATAAACAGGTATTTGATTATGGAACCTCAATTGGCACAAGAATCGTCTTTTGACCGCAAAAGACACATTTTTGGTGCGATCTTCGGGCCTATCTGCGCCCTTCTGGTCTATTTCCTGCCCATCGCCGGACTGGCAGAGAACCCTGAAGCCCACAAGCTTCTCGCCATCGTGACGTTCGTGGCGTTCTGGTGGATCTGCGAGCCGGTGCCCATCCCGGTCACCTCGCTGCTGGGTCCGACACTCTGTGTCATTCTCGGCGTCGCCTCGGCGACCGATGCCTTCAAGGCCTTCGCCAACCCGATGATTTTCCTGTTCATGGGTGGCTTCCTGATCGCCAAGGGCATGATGGTCAACGGACTTGACAAACGTTTCGCCTATGGGATCATGTCCATGAAATGGGTAGGTGACTCACCGCGCAAGATCTTCCTGGCCATCGGCCTTGCCTGTATGATCTGCTCCGGCTGGATCAGCAACACCGCCACCGCCGCCATGATGTTCCCGATCGCCCTGGGTCTGCTCGAGGCAATCCGCGAGATGATGGCCGCCAACGGCAAGATCATCGACCTGAGCAAATATAAATACGCCACCGGCCTGATGCTGATGACGGCCTATGCCTGTTCCATCGGCGGCGTTCTCACGCCGATCGGCACCCCTCCGAACATCATCATGATCGGCTTCATCCGCGAGCTTGCACCTGAAGCTCCGCAGATCACCTTCTTCAACTGGATGATCTGGGGCTTCCTCGCCATGATCCTTTATTTCGTAATCACCTATTTCGTCCTCCAGTGGATGTTCCCTTCCGACGTGAAGCACATCGACGGAGCACAGGAGTTCATCCAGGAGCGCAAGAACTCCCTCGGCAAATGGACCCGTGCCCAGAAGAACACGCTCATCGCCTTCATCGTCGCCGTCGTCCTGTGGGTCCTGCCCGGCATCCTCAGCGCCGTCCAGAACATCGCGCCGAATGCCATCAACGCCGACTTCGTCAAGAACTACAACAGCCACTTCCCGGAAGCCGTCGCGGCCATGGTCGGCGGTCTGCTGCTGTTCCTCATGCCGACGAACAGGAAGAAGGGTGAAATGACGCTGCACTGGAAAGAAGGTGTGGCCGGCATCGACTGGGGCACGCTGCTGCTCTTCGGCGGCGGTCTGGCCATCGGCGGCATGGTGTTCTCCACCGGCCTGTCCCAGTGGATCGGAGAGTCCCTGACCAGCGCCCTCGGCGGCAAGCCGTCCGAGTATCTGTTCCTCACCGTCTTCGCCGTCACGGCCCTGCTGCTGTCCGAACTTACTTCCAACACCGCCGTCGCCAACCTGATGGGCCCGATCGCCATCGCCACGGCCGTTTCGCTGGGCTTCAGCCCCGTGCCGGTCTGCGTCGTCATGGCCCTGTGTACGTCGCTCGCCTTCATGCTCCCGGTCTCCACGCCGCCGAATGCCATCGTCTATGCTTCCGGCTATATCCCGATCACGAAGATGATCAAGGCCGGCGTACTCCTCGACATCATCGGTGTGTTCGCCGTCACGGTACCGCTGGTGTACTTCCTGGTCAAGGCGATCATGGGAGTATAACCCCGGACACAACCCCTTCAAAGGAGGAAGTTTCTGGCTTCCTCCTTTTTTTGTCTTTGACACCGCTGATTTTTTATTATCTTCGTAAAGATTAACCACATCACGATGAAACGAGTCCTTCTCCTGGCTGCGACGCTCGCAGCCGCCATTCTCTCCCCGGCCCAGAACCGTTCCGGACAAGTGGTGGACATCGCCACGGAACATAGTTCCCTGGTGCTCCTGGTACGGCCCGACGGAGGGCTGGAAACCGCCCACTACGGCACGCCCCTGGCACGTCCGGAGCAATTCCTGCAGCGGAACGTCAACACGGAAGACTACAACGGCTTCCGCGGGGCGGCCTACCCTGCCACCGGCGGCCGCTTCATCGGAGAGCCTGCCCTGCACGTGAAATATGCCGACGGGACCCACAATACGGAACTCTCCTATACGGGCCATACCGTCACGCAGAAGGACGGATGCACCACCACGACAATCACCCTGAAGGACGAGGTGACGGCCTTGGAGGTCAAACTGGTCTATGATGCTTATGCCAAGGAGGATGTCATCGTCTCGCACGCGGAAATCCTCAACGGCGGCCAGCAGCCCGTGCAACTGCTGAACTGCGCGTCTTCTTCCCTCTATATCGATGCCGACGAGTATCTCCTCACCCATTTCTACGGGGCCTGGGCCACGGACATGCAGATGGAGAGCGAAGTGCTGGGCCACGACCTGAAAGTGATCGAAAGCCGGCGCGGCACCCAGGCGACGCAGGGGAACAACCCTTCCTTCCTGCTGAGCCTGAACACGAAGGAATTGAGTGAAACCCGCGGCGAGGTGATCGCCGGCGCCCTGGCATGGAGCGGCAACTTCCGCCTCAGTTTCGAGAAAGACGACGCCCACCGGCTCAACATCCTCGCGGGCATCAGTCCCCACGCGTCGGCCTACCCGCTGAAAGGCGGCGACTGCTTCGTGACGCCGGAGATGATCTATACCTACAGCGACTGCGGAGCCGGAGGCGCTTCCCGCAACCTGCACCGCTGGGCACGGAAATACGGCGTCTACGGCGGCGGACAGGTCAATCCCACCTTGCTCAACAGTTGGGAAGGCGCCTACTTCAACTTTACCGCCGAGACCCTGGTCCGGATGATGGACGATGCCGCCGGCATGGGACTGGAGATGTTCGTGCTGGATGACGGATGGTTCGGAAACAACTACCCCCGCAACAACGACGACGCCGGCCTGGGAGACTGGGAGGTCAATGTCAAGAAGTTGCCGGAAGGACTTGACTATCTGGCCAGTTACGCCCATGGGAAAGGACTGAAATTCGGAATCTGGATCGAGCCGGAGATGGTGAATCCGCGCTCCGACCTCGCCCACGCGCATCCCGAGTGGGTGGTCCAGAGCCCCGGCCGGGAGATCTACCAGGGCCGCAACCAGTGGGTGCTGGACCTGTCGAATCCCGCCGTGCAGGACTTTGTGTTCGGCGTATTTGACCGCACGATGCAGCAGTCCAAGAACATCGACTATGTCAAATGGGACTGCAACCGCGTAATCCAAAGTTTCGGCAGCCCCTATCTGGGGGCCGAGCAGGACCGCTTCTACGTGGAATATACCCAGGGCCTGTACAAGGTCATGCGCCGCATCCGGGAGAAGTATCCCCATGTGATCGTGCAGTGCTGCTCTTCGGGCGGCGGCCGCGTGGACTATGGCGCCCTGAAGTATTTCAACGAAGTGTGGACCAGCGACAACACCGACGCCCTGTCCCGCGTTTACATGCAGTACGCCCAGTCCCTCATCTACCCCGCCTGCATCATGGGATCCCACGTTTCCACCGTGCCCAACCACCAGAACGGAAACGTCACGCCCCTGAAGTTCCGCTTCGACGTGGCCTGCGCCGGCCGGCTCGGCCTGGAACTGCAGCCCAAGTATTTCTCCGCCGGGGAAAGCGCCCTGGTGGACCGCTGCATCGCTTCCTACAAGCAGTACCGGGACCTTGTGTTCACCGGTGACCTCTACCGCCTCGCATCGCCCTATGACGGCAGTTATTACGGGCTCATGTATGTCTCGCCGGACAAGCGGCGCGCCGTAGTATATACCTATTGCATCCACTTCGAACCGCGTACCGTGGGCGGAAAAGTGTTCCGCCTGCAGGGGCTGGATCCGCAGCGCAGTTACAAGGTCGTGGAACAGAACGTGGACCGGAGTTGCTGGTGGGGTAACGGACAGGCCTTCACCGGTGATTTCCTGATGGGCGGCGGATTCGATCCCGTCCTCTACGGTCTCTATTCCTCGGCCGTGTTCGTGCTGGAGGCCGAATAACCCATGATAAAGTAACTTACAGACTATGAATAAAGCATTCCTGACTCTCTGTGCGGTCCTCACCCTGGCGGTGTCCCTGCATGCGCAGCCGCTCAAGCTTTCCCACCTGTTCACCGACCACGCTGTATTTCAGCAGGAGACCACTGTTCCCGTCTGGGGATGGGGCGCTCCGGGCAAGAAGGTGGAAGTGACCTGGGACGGCGCCACCTACCGCACTTCCGTCGGCAAGGACGGTTCCTGGCGGGTCACCGTACCGACCGGCAAGGCCGACGGCATCGCCCGCACGCTCTCCGTCAAATCCGGCAATGAAAACCTCACCCGCAGCGACATCGTGCTGGGCGAAGTATGGCTGTGCAGCGGCCAGTCCAACATGGAGATGCCGGTATCCGGCTTCGGTTTCCAGGAAGTGGAAGGCGCCACGGATGCCATCCTGGCCGCCCCCGAGACGGCAAGGAACCTGCGGGTCTTTGACATCAAGACCGCGAAATGCACGGAGCCCATAGATGACGTCGAAAGCGCCTGGGCCTATACCGACGGCGCCACCGCCGCCAAGACATCGGCCGTTGCCTATTTCTTCGGAAAGCGCCTGACCAAGGCCCTGGACGTGCCCGTGGGCATTATCGTGAATGCCTGGGGCGGCAGCCGCATCGAGCCCTGGATGACCCGCGAAGCCATTGACGGAGCAGGTCTTACGGAACAGGAACTCAAAGACCTGTATGCCGTGGAGGAGATTCCCGACCACTGGCCGGAAACGCCGGAACTCATCTGGAACGGCCGCGTGAAGCCCATCGTCGGCTATCCCGCCAAGGGCATCATCTGGTACCAGGGCTGCTCGAACATGGGCCAGCCGCACTGCTATGACAAACTGCAGAAAGCGATGGTGGAACTGTGGCGGAAAGAATGGGGACGGGACCTTCCTTTCATTTTCACCCTGCTTGCCCCTTATTCCCACTCCGACTCCGACGGCCGCTGGCGCCCGCTGTTCGTGGAGAACCAGTGGCATACGGAGCAGATCCTGCCCAATTCCTGGGCCGTCTGCACCGAGACGCTGGGCAATGAAGTGACCATCCACCCTCCGAAGAAGAAAGAAGTGGCCGACATGATGGTGCTGCGCGCCCTGCAGAATGTGTACGGCATGGAGACCGGCGTGTCGATGGAACTGCCCCGGTTCAAGGAAGTGAAATATGAAGCCGACGGCACGGTGAAAGTTACCCTCACGGACGTGTGGAGCAACCTGATGAGCATGTCGCACCGCGAAGTGGTGGGTTTTGAACTGGCCGGCGAAGACCGCCAGTTCCACCTGGCCCAGGCCGAAGTGGACTGGGACGGCGACACCATCGTGGTCAAATGTTCCGAAGTGCCGCATCCCGTGGCCGTACGCTACGCCTGGCGCAACTACATGGGCGCCAACCTCCAGAAAGCCAACGGTATTCCCGTTCCGCCGCTGCGTACGGACGACTGGGACTATTAAATGAACGACACCATGATGAATACCCGGACAGACCGTTTCGTGGAGGAGGTGAAGGATAACCTCCTCACCAACATACTTCCTTACTGGCTCCGCCTGAAAGATCCCCGCGGCGGATTCTACGGGGAGGTTTCGGCCGACGGAAAGGTGGACCGTGACGCCCCGCGCGGCGTCATCCTGAACGCCCGCCTCATCTGGAGTTTTTCCGCCGCGTACGAGGCCCTGAAAGATCCGCAGTATCTCGAAGCGGCCATCTATGCCAAGGACTGGTTCCTCAAGCATTTCTGCGACCCTGTAAATGGTGGTGTATACTGGAGCGTCACCGCTGACGGAGAACCGCTGGACGACAAGAAGCAGCTGTACTCCCAGGGCTTTGCCATCTACGGCCTCTCGGAACTCTGCCGGGTCAGCCACGACGAAGAGGCGCTCCGGCAGGCCATAGCATTGTACCAGGTGGTGGAAAGCCGTTTCGCAGACAGCCGGAACGGCGGCTATATCGAGGCCCTCGCCCGCGATTTCTCACCGCTGGAGGACATGTCCCTGTCGGCCCATGACATCAATGCGGACAAGACGATGAACTCCCACCTGCATGTCCTGGAGGCCTATGCCAACCTGTACCGGGTATGGCCGGACAAAGGCCTGAAGGCGCGGGTGGCGGCACTGCTGGACATCATCGGCACGCGCGTGATGGCCTCGGACGGACACCTGCAACTGTATTTCACCAAGGACTGGAGCGTCCTGCCCGGCGGCCTTTCCTACGGACATGACATCGAGACCTCCTGGCTGGCGCTGGAATGTGCGCTTGCCCTCCGCGACGATAAAGTGGTGGACCGTGTGCGCCCCTGGGCGCTCAAGATGGGCATGGCCGGCAACGAAGGCCTGCTCCCGGACGGATCGATGCGGTATGAAAAACTCCCGGACGGCAGTTTCGACGATTCCCGCCAGTGGTGGGTCCAGGCCGAAACGGTCGTGGGCAACCTCTGGCTGTGGAAGTATCATGCCGACACCGCCGCCCTGGACCGCGCCCTGGCCGCCTGGGACTACATCCGCGACCACCTGGTGGATCCGCGCGACGGAGAATGGTGGTGGGCCATCCTGCCGGACGGTTCCCGGGACCTGTCACAGCCCAAGGCCGGCTTCTGGAAGTGCCCTTACCACAATTCCCGCATGTGCCTGCAGGTCATGAATCTCTTGAGATGAATAAACTGAAACTGCTCTTAGCCACCCTGACCATTGTCCTGTTGTCCGGCTGTTCAAGAGGGACATCGGACAACAGGGAAGTGGTATCTACATTAAAGTTGATCAGTGGTTCGACCCACTATACCCTGGGACCGGAAGCCTCCAGGATCGAAGATCTTTCCTTCGCTTCTTCCGGGGCCTGGCAATGTTTCATTTCATACTCGGATGTCTTAGGTTGGATTTCCGTCGAACCAACCTCCGGAAAGGAGGCCGGGACACATCCTTTTGCCGTCAAGGTAAACGAGAATCCATCGGCCAAGGCCCGAAACGCGACCGTCATCATTCAATGTGGCAACGCCCCTGATCTTCAGATAACCATCGAACAGGAAGGCGGTGAGCCGGAAGAGCCCGACGATCCCGACGATTCCGACGATCCGTCCAAGACCACTGTCGTAACTTCTCCGAAGTTGGGGACCGGCATGGCCAATCCCCTGCTGGACTTCCAGTTCTGTGCCGACCCGACCGCCATCGAGCATGACGGACGGCTCTATGTCTATGGAACCAACGACCATCAGCAGTACGAGGAGGCAGAGAGCAACAGTTACGAGAAAATCAAGTCTCTGGTCATGATGTCCACCGACGATATGGTGAACTGGACGTACCACGGACTCATTCCTGTCGGAGAAATCGCCCCTTGGATCATTGCCTCATGGGCGCCGAGCATCATCAGCATGCCGCAGGCTGACGGCAGTACGCTTTTCTCCCTCTATTTCTCCAACAGCGGCTGGGGCACGGGGGTCCTTCAGGCCAAATCGCCATTGGGGCCCTGGACATCACCGTTGAACAAGAGTCTCATCGATGGAAGCGACGAAACCGTTAAAGACAGTGGCTCCATCTTCGATCCGGGTGCCGTCGTGGATGACAACGGCGATGCGTGGGTGGCTTTCGGCAACGGGCAGGGCTGGATTGCCAAACTGAACCCGGACCTCCGTTCCTTCGATGGAAACCCGGTGAGGCTGCCCTCTCCCTATCACTTTGAGGCCAATGAACTGAATTATGTGAACGGCACGTTCGTGTACACGTTCAACAATGACTGGAGCGACCACTCTCCCTGGACCTGGGGCGGCACTAAACCCACCATGTGCAGCATGAACTACTTTACCAGCAAGACTCCGCTGGTCACTGATTCCTGGACCTACGGTGCCAATTACTTCAAGAACCCGGGAGAAAACGACATGGGCTACACCAACAACCACACCCACCTGCACAAATACCAGGGAAAGTGGTACTTGTTCTACCATACCAACATCATGCAAGAATGCCTTGGCACCGAAGGAGGTTTCCGCAGTATATACGTCGATGAGATTGAGGTGGACGAAGAAAATGTGGTTATCCATGAATGCATTCCCACCAAGAAAGGCGTCAATGCCATCAAGGACCTGGATCCTTATGAAAAGCAGTCGGCGGCCACGTCAGCGGCGACACTGGGCATTGTATTCAACGCCACCGGCACTCCCGGCCACCTGACGGCGGCCAGGGGAACTCCCTGCATCACTGCCAATAAGCCCGAGACCGGCGTCATTGAAGTTCGCAACGTGGCCTTTGTCGCCGGAGAGCAGACGCTTTCCTGCCGCATCAAGGGCAAAGGGACTGTTTCGTTCCGACTTGACAAGGAGGACGCTGCTGACCTGGCCTCTCTGTCAGGGGCAGGAAACGAATGGACCGACCGGCAGATATCCTGCATCCCGGACGGCGGGACACACACGCTTTATATCATCCTCTCGGGAAAAATGGAACTGGATACCTGGCAGTTCATGAAATAAACATGTAGTATCTTCCTGAAAAAACACTATCTTTGCAACGAATCAATTCAGAAACGTTATGAACCTTAGAGATTTCAAAAAAGACGTCGAATATTTCGTCGGCGAATTCGTAGATGACTGCGCCCTCTTCCTTTGCCTGAATCCCGGTCAGGACACCGAGAAGATCCAGGATATCGTTGAAGAAGCGGTCGACCTCTACAACGACCTCAAGGACAAGGCAAACCTGCTTCCGGCAGAAGGCAAGCGCGCCTACTTCGCCGACCTCCGCAAGGAAATGGTCGAGAAAGTAGACGCACTGTACGAACGGCTCAGCGCCATCGTCGCCGCCGCCAAGAAATAAGGGAAACTATTTTCCCGCCAGGTGTTTCTCCCAGTCCCACGCGGACTTGAGAGTCTCCTCTACGCTACGCTCGGCCTTCCAGCCGAGCTTTTCGTTTGCCAGGGTCGGATCGGCCCAGATGGCCGTCACGTCGCCGGCCCGGCGCGGAGCGAACTTATAATTGAGTTTCACGCCGTTGACCTTCTCGAAGGCATTGACCAGTTCCAGCACGGAAACCGGACGGCCGGTCCCGACGTTGAAAATCTCGTAATCCTCCTCCATCTTGCCGTCCAGCATGCGGCGGACCGCAAAGACATGGGCGCGGGCCAGGTCGACGATGTCGATGTAGTCCCGCAGGCAGGTGCCGTCCGGCGTAGGATAGTCATTACCGAAGATGCTCAGGCATTCCCGCTTGCCGATGGCGGTCTGCGTGATGAACGGGACCAGATTGTTCGGCACGCCGCGCGGCAGTTCGCCGATGAGGGCGGACGGATGGGCACCGATCGGGTTGAAATACCGCAGGGCGATACCCCGGACCTTTCCCTTGGTAGCCAGCACGGTATCCCGGAGGAAGTCCTCGCACATCTGCTTGGTGTTGCCATACGGCGAAGTGGCGGGCTTGCGCGGGCTCTGCTCGGTCACCGGCACGGCATCCGGCTCGCCGTAGACGGTCGCGGAGGAGGAGAACAGGACATTACAGCCCTTCTCCTGCGCCACGTCGAGCACGTTCAGGAAACTCTGAAGGTTGTTCTTATAATACTTGACCGGCTCGGCAACCGATTCACCGACAGCCTTGTATGCGGCAAAATGGATGACCGCGTCGATGGCGTAATCCGTGAAAAGCCGGCGGACGGCCGCATCGTCACAGAAGTCCATCCGCACCAGCGGAAGGTCCGCCCGGCCGGTAATCTTTTTCACACCTTCGTAACAGGTCGTGTCACAGTTGGAGAAATTGTCGGCCACGACCACGTCATAGCCGGCCTGGATCAGTTCCACGGTCACATGGCTGCCGATAAAGCCGGCGCCACCCGATACCAATACTCGTTTACGCATAATTTCATGTTTAGTTTTCCATGGCAATCAGGGCGATGATCTTGTCCACGACGGGCAGGTGGCTCCATGAAGGAGACACACAGTTGTTGAGCATCACCGAAAAATAAATCGTATCCTGCTCTCCGCCCTTGGACGGGAGAATATAGCCGCTGTAGCAGCGGACTCCTTCCATGGAGCCGCTCTTGTACAGGATCCGCTTCTTGAGGGATTTGTCTTCGTTCTGCAGACGGGTCGCATAACTCCCGGGGTCGCCGGGACTGCCGAGCGTCCCGAGATAATCCCGGTAAACGGGACTTTCCGCCATCTTCCTCAGGAATGCACAGAAGAAATCCGGGGAAATCCAGTTGTCGCGGGCCAGCCCGCTGCCGTCGATGATCCGGACGGACGAAGGATCCAGGCCGAGACGCCGCAGGGCAGCGCTCTCTGCCGCCCGGCATTCCTCATAGTCCGCCGAGCCGTTCCTGACCTTGCCGAGGGTACGGAACAAGGTCTCCGCATAGAAATTGTCGCTGCGGTCATTGGTAATATGCGCGATCTCCTTCAACGGTGCGGACGGAGTCGAGCCCAGGACGACCACGCTGTCGGCGGGGGCGGCCAGCACCGTCCGGTCAGGAGCGCGCAGGACGCCACGGTCATCGACATCGGCAATGCCGGAGACTTTCAGCCCATTGTCATTCAGATAGTTCCTGAAGTAATGCGCACAGGTCAGCGCACCGAATTTGTTGCTGCACTCCTCCTTCTTCGGCTTGCGGTCGACGGCGAAGGTGCCGCGCATTTCCGCCACGGGCGCGAGGTCCGTGTTGAACAGGTACAGTTTGTCGCCGGTCCCTTTGCCGGACGTCGTCGCCACGCTGCCGTAGGTCATCCACGGCAGTTCGGGATAGGTCGGCGTCACTGTCACGGGATCGCCGACATTCTTTCCGGCCGCTACCTGGACATTCAGGATGTTCCGGTAGAAACTCAGGCCGTTCCCACCCGCGCCATAATAGGTACCGATATCCTGGTAGGCCCAGCTGTCTTTCTCGATCGGACCGTCGAAATAGCGGCCGTCTCCGACGATATGGCCGTTGATCCGGCGGATTCCGGCATCCGTCAGCAACTTTTTCCAACGGGAGAAGAGGGTCTGCAAAGGAACGGCGACAGAGTCGTCCGTTCCGAGGGTCGGATCGCCTCCCCCGATGATATAGACATCGCCTTCCAGCGTTCCGTCCACGATCTGCCCGCTGTAGCCCAGGCGGGTCTCATAACGATAGTCAGAACCGAGTTCGTGAAGGGCTAGGCCGGTCGTAATCAATTTGGTATTCGAAGCCGGGATCAGACGCATCCCATTGTTCCAGGCCACCACGGTATCACCGTTTGCCTTGACGGCAAGGACACCGAGGGACGAACCTTTCAGGGCCTGGCCGGAAGAGACGATCTCCAGGTAACGCCGGACCTTCCCCGGAGCGTCCTCCGCCCGGCTGACAGCGCGCTGCTGGGCAGCGGCCGGAAGGCAGAGTGAAAGTCCCAGCAATATGTAAATCAGGCGTTTCATCCTTTGAAGACAGTGCGGACCAACGCCGGGATATCGGCCACTTTGACGACCTGGATGCCGTCCGCCGCCCCCTTGTCCAGGGAGGTGTACTTGGAGAGATAGATTTTGCGGAATCCCAGCCGGGCCGCTTCGGTGACACGGCGGGAAGGCTGGCTGACCGGGCGGATCTCGCCGGACAGGCCGACTTCGCCGGCGAAGCAGACATCGGGCGGAATCGGAAAATCGAAGTTCGAGGAGAGTACGGCACAAACCACGGCCAGGTCACAGGCAGGATCTGCCACACGCAGGCCGCCCGCCATGTTCAGGAAGACATCCTTCATGGTGAGTTTGAAGCCCGCCCGCTTTTCCAGCACGGCCAGCAGCATGTTCAGGCGGCGGACATCGAAGCCGGTGGCGCTGCGCTGCGCCGTTCCATAGGCGGCGGTGCTGACAAGGGCCTGCACCTCGAAAAGGAACGGACGCAGGCCGTCCAGCATCGCGGCGATGGCAGTGCCGCTCAGGCCCTCCTCATGCATCGGCATGAGCATTTCGGAAGGATTGGTCACTTCCCGCAAACCGTTGCCGGTCATTTCGAAGACCGCCAGTTCCGACGTGGAGCCGAACCGGTTCTTGATGCTGCGCAGCAGGCGGTAGGAACCCTTGTCGTCACCCTCGAACTGAAGGACGACGTCGACGATGTGCTCGAGGATCTTCGGACCGGCGATGGTGCCGTCCTTGGTAATATGGCCGATGAGCAGGACGGGGATGCCGGTAGATTTTGCGAAGTGCAGGAGCAGGGAGGTCACTTCCTTGACCTGGGTCACGCTGCCGGCAGAGGAATCGACATTTTCGGAATACATGGTCTGGACCGAATCGACGACGACCAGGCCGGGCTGCAGCTGCTGTGCCTCGGCGATGATCCGCTCGATACAGGTCTCGCTGTAAATGAAACAGTTGGACGCATCCCCTCCGAGCCGGTCGGCCCGCATCTTGACCTGGCGGGCACTTTCCTCTCCGGAAACATACAGGGTCTTGAGACCGGGGGCGCCAAGGGGAAGCTGCAGGGACAGGGTGGATTTTCCGATACCGGGTTCGCCGCCCAGCAGCACCAGGGAGCCCTCAACGAGGCCGCCGCCGAGCAGACGGTCCACCTCGGCATTTCCCAGCAGGATGCGATGCTCCTGCGCGGAACCGACTTCCCGCAGCGGCTGGGGCGCATGTCCGCCGGACCGTGAGGCGGCGGCTGCCGCCTTCGGCGCCTTACCTGTGGCTACGGTCTTCTCCACCAGGGTGTTCCATTCCTTGCAGGCCGGGCACTGTCCCAGCCATTTCGAATACTCGTTCCCGCAGTTCGTGCAAAACCACACACTTTTCTCCTTTGTCGCCATTGCGCAAAAACTCCCTTTTGGGCGTCATACAAAGATAATAAAAAAACGGCACCGTAGAAGCGGTGTCGTACTTTTGCGGAGCCGGATGGCTCGAAGGGCGGGCCAAATTACTCGGAGATGACCTCTTCGGCGATTTCTTCGGCAGCGGCGGCGAGGGAGTCGATGGCGGCCTCGGTGGAGTCAGCGACCTCTTCGATAGTCTCTTCGACAGTCTCCTCGACGGTGGCCTCAGCCTTCTGGCCCTTGTTTCCGCAAGCAGCGACCGCGAACATCATCGCGACGACTGCGACAGTCATAAATACTTTTTTCATGGTTACAGTACTTTTAAACCAGTTAAACAAAACACATTTTGCGCGGCAAAAGTACTGCGGTTTCAGGTAATAACAAACAGTTTTTTCGACTTTATCGTTTAAATTATCAGCGCGGTAGCTCAAAAACCTCCATATCATGGATCTTTCCGCTATCAATTTGAAAGCGGAGGGCCGTCCGGACAACCTGCCAGCCCTGCAGACCCGCGGCTCCAGGGTTGACGGCCAGCAGGTCATACTGGCTGTCATGCATCACTTTCAGGATATGGGAATGGCCGCAGACGAAGATATCCGGCCGATGACGGTCGATCATGGCCCGCACATTCAGCGGATAATGGCCCGGATAACCGCCGATATGGGTCATCAGCACCTTCAGCCCCTCGCAATTGAACAACTGGGTCAGCGGACACTCGAACCGGATCTCCTGGGCGTCGCAGTTGCCATACACCCCGACCAGCGGCTTGAATGCGGAGATCGAATGGACGAAATCGATCCCCCCGCCGAAGTCGCCGGCATGCCAGATCTCGTCGACCGGATCCAGAAAGCGTTTGAATTCATCGCTGAATACCCCGTGGGTATCCGAGATCACACCGATTTTCATGGGCTACATATATTTGAAATACACCGCCTCCGCAGCGGTCACCGCGGCGGTTTCGGTCCGCAGCCGGGAAGCGCCCAGATGGACGGGAAGGTATCCCGCTTCCAGCGCCAGCCGCACTTCTTCCGGAGAGAAATCGCCCTCCGGACCGATCAGCACGACGATCCGGTCTCCGGCAAACGCTTCCAGGGCCTCCTTGACGGAAATCCGCGGATGGGACCCGTCCTCGAAACAATAGGCGATCAGCCGCAAGGCATCCTCGTCCCGGGACTGTCTGATAAACTCCTTGACTCCCGACGGTTCTTCGACCTCCGGCAACCGCGCCTTGAGCGACTGCTTGACCGCCGAAAGGACGATCTTCCGGAGCCGGTCCGTCTTGAAGACCTTCCGTTCGGACCGGTCCCCGATCACAGGGACGATCCGGTCGACGCCCAGTTCGGTCGCCTTCTCCGCAAACCATTCATAGCGGTCGTTGTTCTTGGTCGGGCAGACCGCCAGGGTCAGGTGATACGGATGCCCGCCCCAACCCGGTTCGGAAGAAAGCACCTTCAGATCCACTCCTTTCGGGGAATCCGACACCAACTCGCAGAGATACAGGGTGCCTTCCCCATCGATGACATGAATCCGGTCGCCTGTCCGGTGCCGCAGCACCTTGGCGCAGTGCACGCTTTCTTCCGGGCTCAGACGGCCGAAGCCGCCACCTATTTCCGGGCTGTAGAACAGTTCCATTACTTGCGGATGATTTCGATTTCGCCGGCCAGGCCGACCTTCAGGATCTGGGAAGACTTTCCGGATGCCTCTTTCTCCAGCCAGGGTTCGACGATGTAATCCACTCCGTCCTTGATTTCCGGGGAAATGTCCGCGAACCGGGCCGGAGTCGGCTCGCCGGAGACGTTGGCCGACGTGGAGACGACCGGGCGGCCCAGTTTGAAGCAGAGGTTGCGGCACCATTCCATCATCGGGATGCGGATACCGACGCTGCCGTCTTCCGCCACGGCGTTCCATGCGATGAAATGCCGGTCGGGCGTGGCCTTCTCCCCTTCCGCCGGGGCCTTTCCGGCAATGGCGCCGGGATAGATCAGCGTCATCGGCCGGTCGTTCACTTCCACCAGCTGGATGGCGATGTCGGGGATTTCCTTGACGTAACGGCCGACCTGGTCGAGACCGGAGGCCAGCAGGACCAGCGCCTTGGCATCGCTGCGGCGTTTCAGCCGGTACACCTTCGCCACGGCTTCGGGATTGGTCGCATCGCAGCCGATGCCCCAGACGGTATCGGTCGGATACAGGATCAGCCCGCCGTCGCGAAGGACCTGCAGGGTTTCAGCCAAAAGGATATCAGAGGTTTTCTTCATGATGTGCCGACAAAATGGTTACGATGGGATAATGGTCCGAGTAAGGGACATGCAGGACTTCGTGGGAAATGGCCTGCAGCGTTTCCGGATACAGGATGTAATCGATCCGCAGGAACGGACGGAAGGAAGAATAGGTGGCGCCGAAGCCCTGTCCGGCCTCCATGAAGGAGTCTTTCCGGCCACGGCTGAGCCGCCAGTACGTATAAGACAGCGGATTGTCGTTGAAGTCGCCGGCGACCAGCGCGGCCGTCGGGCAGTCCTCGATGTCGCTGAGGACCATGTCAACCTGGCGCGGACGCAGGGTGATGGAGGTCTTCATCCGCTGTTCGGTATCCCGGAACACTTCCTTGTAGTCGCCCTTGAAGGCCTGGGCGACCCGAGGGAGGGAAATGTTATAACTTTGGAAATGACAGTTATAGACCCGCAGCCGCGTGCCATGGATATCGTAATCGCCGTAAATGGCCAGGTTGGAACTCTCCTCGAAATCCAGCTTGCCCTTGGACTTGACCGGGAACCGGCTCAGGGTCACATTGCCATAACTGCCCTTGTCCGTGGGATAGACGTAATACTCCAGGTCATAACCCCGGAAATGCCGGCGAAAAAAGTTCCGGACTTCCGCGGCATCCTGGATATGGAACTCCTGCAGGCAGATGATGTCCGCATCCTGGGCCTGCAGCAGCCGGATGACGGAATCCATGCAGGCCTTCCGGTCTCCTCCGCCGGACATGGCGAACCGGCCCACATTGTACGAAACGATCTTGACATCGTCCGGACCGGGCGCGGGATTGTCGTGGGAGAACTGGAAGAACCGCCCGAAAATCAGCAGGGACGGCAGCAGCGAGACCAGGGGGATGAGCGCCGCCTTGGACCCGCGCAGCAACGCCCAGACCAGCAGGAAGGCGTTCAGGAGGAAGAACGGGATGAACAGCAGGCCGAAGAAGGTCATGCCCCACGCCTTGGCCGGATTGACGAAGATGGAGAAATAACTCAGCCACAGCAGGGCCGCTGCGATCAGCAGCAGCAACCGGGCCGTGATGCCCGCCAGCAGGTGCCTTTTCTTCTCCGCCATGTGCCTAGAACCAGAGGTCGCGGTCGTAGAGCCGCCGGGTCCGCCTCCACCAAAGCATCAGCAGAAGACCGACCAGCATGCCGCCCAGGTGTGCGAAATGCGCGATGCCGTCCGCCGTCCCAAGAACGCCCGTCACGAGTTCAATCACCGCGAAAATCAGGATGAACCACTTGGCCTTCAAGGAAATAGGCGGGAAAACGAGTGTCAGGATGCTGTCCGGATAGAGGAGAGCATACCCGATCAGGATGCCGTACACTGCACCGGAAGCACCCAGTGTAGGGGTATTGACCAAGGCATAATAGGCATTCATGTTGCCGGCCGCCAGCAACGGATGGACCTGCAGGTACTGGACGAGGGTATGCAGCCCCACGGCGCCCAGGCCGCAGAGGAAGTAATAGACCCCGAATTTCTTCGATCCGATCGCCTGCTCCAGCACCGTGCCGAACATCCACAGGGACCACATGTTGAAGAAGATGTGCCAGACGCCGCCGTGCATGAACATGTGGGTCAGGATCTGCCAGGGACGGAAGAAATAGGACGTGGGGTAGAACATCGCGAACGTCCGGATCATGAAATCCTCGTTGATCAGGGTCGCGATGAACATGATCACGTTGATGATCAGAAGGTTCCGCGTCACCGGCGGGATATTGGACAGGAACCTGCCCCGACCGCCGTCGTTATAGTCGTAATAAGGCATGTCAGAATTTCTTTTCAAGTTCATCGGCATCCAGGAGCGAAAGGATCTTCCGGCCGCCGGGGGTATATTCCGCATTCTCACAGCCGAACAAGGTCTCGATCAGCCGCTGGGCCTCGATCGGAGAGGTCAGTCCCGGTCCGCCGGAAGCACCCAGGCGGGCGAACTTCTCAGCCAAGGAAGACTCCAGCATCCCCGGCAGGGAGGTATGGTCGTCCGACAGGATGAGCAGCAGGTCCTGGACCAGGGTCTCCACCCTGTCCGGATCACAGGAGAACCCGTCCGGAACGCCGCCGACGACGATGGTGTCGTTGCCGAACGGACGGATGTCGAAACCCAGGGAAGCAAGCAGTTGGGCATGCTCGTCAAAGAGCAGGCGGTTCGCCGTTCCGACCTGTACCTGGACGGGGAACAGGGCGCTCTGGCTGACATGGCCGCTGCGGGTGATCGCCGCGAGGAAACGCTCGTAAAGGATGCGCTCGCGGGCCCGGCGGACATGGACCAGCAGGATACCGTCCTGCTTGGGGGTCAGGATGTATTTCCCTTGGAAAATCAAGGTGGCGGCGGTCGGGACGGTCTTTTCCTCGAAGAGTTTCCCGTAATCCTCCCGCTTGTCGACATAGCCGCCCCGCCAGGAAGCCCCGTCGTCCTGCCAGGAGGCCTCCTTGCCGGAAGAAGGCCCCGGCATCCCTTCGAAAGGATTGTAGGAGGGATCGAAAGAGACGTCCGGCATCACCGGTTCCGGACGGTAACGCTCGTATTCCTTGCCGAAGACCGGCAGTTCCGGCACATCGGCGGCGCCGAAGTCGATTCCGCCGTCCAGGTGGCCGAGGGCTTCGCGCACACAGGCATAGAGGACCTGGAAGATCACGTTGTCCTCCGCGAACTTGACCTCGGTCTTGGTCGGATGGATGTTGACATCGACGCTGTGGGGATCGACCGTCAGGTACAGGAAATAGGACGGCACGGCTCCGTCCGCGATCTGGTCCTCGTAGGCCTTCATGACGGCCT
>JBGUXJ010000028.1:0-6250 GCA_045222055.1 Candidatus Cryptobacteroides sp.
CCTTCCCGCTTTTGCGGGGAAGCAGATTGCCCAATGGCTCTACCAGAAGAAGGTGACGGACATCGACTTGATGACCAACCTCTCCAAGGCGGGGCGGGAGCGGCTGGCGCAGCGGTATGAGGTGGGACGCAAGACCTGGACGGACCTGCAGTGCTCGAAAGACGGGACTAAGAAATACCTTTTCCCCGTGGCTTGCTCGCATCTGCACGGTCTGAACCGGGCCGATGCGGATGACCGGCTGGAGGAGAGTTCCATCGAGGCGGTGATGATTCCGGACGAAGACCGCCGGACACTATGTGTATCTTCCCAGGCCGGCTGCAAGATGGGCTGCAAGTTCTGCATGACAGGCCGTCAGGGTTTCCACGGCCATCTGTCCGCGGGCGATATCCTGAACCAGCTGCTCAGCGTCGCCGAGTCCGACGACCTGACCAACGTGGTGTTCATGGGGATGGGCGAGCCGCTCGACAACTATGAGAATGTCCGGCGCGCCATCGACATCCTGACCGCCGGGTGGGGTTTCGGCTGGAGCCCGAAACGCATCACCCTCTCTTCGATCGGCGTGCTGCCGAACCTGCGCCGTTTCCTGGACGAGACCCGCTGCCACCTGGCCATCAGCCTGCACGACCCGTTCCCGGAGGAACGGCTCTCCCTGATGCCTGTCCAGCAGGCCTATCCGCTCGCCGACGTGCTGGACCTGATCCGGCAATATGATTTTACGGGACAGCGGCGCGTCAGTTTCGAGTACACGATGTTCTCGGGACTGAATGACGACAAGGCGCATGCGGATGCGTTGATCCGGCTGCTTCGTGGCCTGGAATGCCGCGTCAACCTGATCCGTTTCCACAAGATCCCGGATTTTCCTTACGAGACTTCCCATGACGGTTCGATGGAACTGTTCCGCGACCGCCTTTCCCGTGCCGGCATCACCGCCACCATCCGCGCCTCGCGCGGCGAGGATATCTTTGCGGCTTGCGGCATGCTGGCCGGAGAACATGAAAACAGATGACCATGAAGCGATTTCTCCTCATCTTGTTCCTCATGGGCGTTTTCCTGCCCGTCCCGGCCCAGCAGTACCGGCTGGATCCGGAGGCGTCGGCCGCCATCCGGGCCCGGTTGGACGCGGTCAAGAAAGACCGTCCGACCGTGGCGCTTGTGCTGAGCGGCGGCGGAGCGAAGGGAGCGGCCCATGTGGGTGTCCTGCAATATCTGGAGTCCGCCGGGATTCCGGTCGACCTGGTCGTCGGCACCAGCATCGGCGGCCTGGCGGGCGGCCTGTATGCCCTCGGCTATCCCGCCTCCCAGCTGGATTCGATCATGCGGAACATGGACTGGAGCATGGCCTTGAGCGACAAGGTGCCCCGCGGGTACATCTCCTATGCGGAAAACAAATACAAGGAGCGGTACGTCCTGTCCTTCCCGTTCTTCTATTCTTCCGATGTCTTCCAGGAACAGCGGGAGGACCAGCTGCGCTTTTCCGGTGCCCGGAAACGCTACGACGAGATCCATCTCGGGGCGGAAGACGGCGGGACGGCTTCCGGACTGTTCAAGGACAACCTGGTGGGCAGTCTGCCGGCCGGCATGGTGTTCGGACAGAATGTAGGGAACGTGATCAGTTCCCTGACGGTCGGTTACCAGGATGTCCGTAATTTCGCCGACCTGCCGATTCCTTTTGCCTGCGTGGCGTCGGACCTGGTGTCCGGGACCGCGAAGGTCTGGGAGAGGGGACAGCTGAACACGGCTCTCCGTTCGACCATGTCCATCCCGGGCCTGTTCACGCCGGTCCGCACGGAAGGAATGATCCTGGCGGACGGTGCCATGCGCGACAATTATCCGACGGCGCTGGCTCGGGAACTGGGGGCGGATTTCATCATCGGCGTCGATGTGTCTGCGGACTCCTATGACTATGGCGAAATCAACAACCTGCTGGATATCATTCAGTCGGGCATCGACATGCTGGGACGGGATTCCTACGAGGAGAATGTCTCCAATACGGAGGTGACCATCCGTCCCGACATCCAGGGATACGGCTTGCTGAGTTTCAATCGCGAATCCATCGATTCGCTGATCTCCCGCGGCTACAAGGCGGCGGAGCAACAGGCGGAGAACCTTGCCGTCATCCAGCATTTCCTCGGGCCGGATCCGAAACCTTCCTTCCGCCGGCCGGCGGCCGTGGACCTTTCCCGGAACCGCGTCCGGATCGACGGGATCGAGATCAACGGTGTCAATGAACGGGAGAGCCGCTACCTGATGGAGAAAGTGCGCCGCGGCCTGGGCCAGGAAATCGGCAAGGAAGAGATCGAACATGCCGTGGCGACCATTTTCGGCACGAAGGCCTTCGACTATGTGACCTATGAACTGCAGGGAGAGGAAGAGCCCTACCGCCTGCAGATCAACTGCAAGCGCGGCCCGATCCACCACCTGGGCCTGGGCGGCCGCCTGGATACGGAAGAGATCGTGGCGGTGCTGCTGAACCTGGGTATCAACGTCCACAGTCTCCAGGGCTCCGCCCTTGACCTGGAAGGCAAGGTCGGAACCAATCCGCACGTTTCCCTCCACTACTATTACCGTACGCAGCGGGGACCGACCCTCAACGTGACCGCCCGGTACAAATACGTGGACCGCAATCAGTTCAGCATAGGAGACAGCCGTTTCAAGTTCGTGTATCACAATCTGCGGGAGGAGGCCTTCCTTTCCAACCTGCAGTGGAAACGGTTCGATGTCAACGTGGGGCTCCGGGATGATTACTACCTGTTCAATTCCGTCATGTCCGACCGGATGCTGACCAGTTACGATCCCGGAATCCACCATCATTACCTCTCCGCATTCCTGCGGGGAAGGGCGGATACGTTCGACAACGGTTACTTTCCGACGGAGGGTTTCTCCGCAGGGCTGGATTACGCCTGGGTCGTCTCCGGTTTCAAGGGGGGCGTCAAGGACTTCCATGCGCTGCAGTTCGACTCGAAGGCGGTCGTCCCCATCTCGGATGTCGTATCCTTCCTTCCTTCGCTGAGCGGGCGGTTCGTCCTGGGCGAGAACATCCCGCTGCCGTACCTCAATACGATAGGCGGGTCCCTGGCCGGGCGTTACCTGGACCAGCAGCTTCCGTTCATCGGCATCAACAACGCCGTACAGGTGTCGAATGTCATCGGTATCGCACGGGCGGACCTGCGTTTCAAGCTGGCACGCAACAATTACCTGACGGCGATCGCCAATCTGGGCGTGGAGGCGCCGCGGCTGCGGGACGTTTTCTACAACGAGTCCCTCTCGACCCTGTCCGGCTTCGGCCTCGAGTATGCGTATAACTCGATTATCGGCCCCCTCCGGCTGAACGTGCACTGGTCGGACCGGATCCATCGGCTGGGGGCGTATTTCAGTGTTGGATTTGATTTCTGATGATATGGATGAAAAACAGTTGCAGGTCCTGAACCGGCTGCAGGCCCAATGTGCCCGGAGAGAGTATTGCCGGAGCGACATCCGCCTGAAGGCGCTCAAGGCCCTGGAAGGAGATGTCGCCGGTGCGGAGGCGGTCGTCGCGGCCTTGGTGGCGGAGAAGTATGTGGATGACCGGCGTTATGCCGCGGCTTTCGCGCGGGAAAAGGCGGCCCTGACGGGGTGGGGAACGGTCAAGATCGGGTATGCGCTGGCGGCCAAGGGGATCGGACGTGAGGATGTGGCCATGGCCCTGGAAGAGATCGATGCCAAGGCGGCGGACCGGAAAATGGAATCCGTGTTGCGGGCGAAATGGCGTACGCTGGCGGAGGATCCGGAGGGAAAACTGAAATTGTTGAAATATGGCCTGGGCCGGGGGTACGAATACAACGCCCTCCGGGAAACGGTCAACCAGATTGTCAAAGGGGAATGAGAAAATATCTGTATCTGGCCGCCTGCCTGTTGCTGGCGGCTTGTGCGCCGAAACCGTCCATGACCTCTCCGGACGGACGGATTGTCTTGGATTTCAGTTGTGAGGACGGTGTTCCTTCTTATCAGGTTTCCGTTGACGGGAAACCTTTCATCCTGCCTTCCGTCCTGGGGATGGAAGCGGACGGGGCGGACCTGTCCGGCGGGTTTGCCGTCCGGAAAATCCGGCATGCCCATGTCAACCAGACCTGGGCGCAGCCGTGGGGCGAGAACAAGTCGGTCACGGACTGCCACAAGGAGATGTCGGTCGAACTGGAGAATGCCTCCGGGACCGGTCTGGTCCTGCGGTTCCGTCTCTTTGACGACGGCCTGGGCTTCCGTTATGAATATGACCTTCCCGGCGACGGTGCGGTCATCACCGACGAACTGACGGCTTTCAATTTCGCAGACGACGGGGACAGCTGGTCGATCGTCGGAGATTTCGAATCCTATGAAAAGCCCTACCGAAAGATGCGTCTGTCCGCCGTGGACAATGCCAATACGCCCTTCTCTTTCCGGACGGACGGCGGTCTGTACGGCAGCGTGCACGAGGCCGCCCTGTATGATTTCCCGGAACTGACCCTCCGCCGGACGGAAGGGACTTCCTATGTCGCCGCCCTGGCGTGCGACAGTCCGCAGGACCGACGTACCAAAGCCGTGGTCGGCAAGTCTTTCCGGACTTCCTGGCGGACGGTGCAGATCGCCCGTGAGGCGGTCGGGCTGGTCAATTCTTCCTTGATCCTGAACCTCAATGAACCGTGCGCCATCGAGGATGTCTCGTGGATCAAGCCCGCGAAATACGTCGGTGTCTGGTGGGGCATGCACCTGGGCATCGAGGCATGGTACGATGACGGCCGCCATGGGGCGACGACCGAAAATGCCAAGCGTTACATCGACTTCGCCGCGGCCAACGACGTGGACGGCGTTCTCTTCGAAGGATGGAACGACGGGTGGGAGACCTGGGGCAACGGCGAATCCTTCATCTTCACGAAGCCGGCGCCGGATTTCGATTTCGACGAGGTCGTGCGCTATGCAGACGCGAAGGGCGTGGCCTATATCCTTCACCATGAGACCGGAGGAAATGTGCTGGATTATGAAAGCCAGCTGGATACGGCCCTGGACTGGGCCGCCTCCCACGGCATCCATTACCTCAAGACCGGCTATGCCGGCTGGCTGATGGCAGGCCATTACCACCACAGCCAGTATGGCGTCCGTCATTTCCAGAAAGTGGCGGAAGAAGCGGCCGCACGGCAGATCATGATCGATGCCCACGAACCCATCAAACCCACCGGCATCCGCCGAACCTGGCCGAATTTCATGACCCGGGAAGGCGCCCGCGGCATGGAGTGGAACGGCTGGAGCAAGGAAATCGATCCGTCCCATCATGAGATTCTGCCGTATACCCGGCTCCTGGCCGGACCGATGGACTACACGCCCGGCGTTTTCGACATCGAATACAGGTCCATCGAGGGCGATCCCCGGCTCAAGGTCTGGAACGGCCTGTCTGCGACCGAATGCCGGGTCCCGACGACCCTGGCCAAGCAGATCGCCAACTGGGTGGTGCTGTACAGTCCGCTGCAGATGGCGTGTGACCTGGTGGACAATTACGAGGACCATCCTGCCTTCCAGTTCTTCCGGGATTTCGACGCGGACTGCGACTGGTCGAAGGCGTTGCAGGGCGAAATCGGCGAGTATATCGCCGTGGTCCGCAGGGCAGGCGACCGCTTCTTCTACGGTGCGACGACCGATCAGACAGGAAGGACGCTGACCCAGCCGCTGGATTTCCTCGCGCCCGGTGTCCGGTATCATGCTGCCATCTATGCCGATGCGCCCGATTCGGACTGGGAGGCCAATCCGTATGCCTATGTGATCCTGGAACGGGAGGTGACCCGCGACGACGTGCTGGAAGTCGTCCTCGCTCCCGGCGGCGGGCAGGCGGTCTCCTTTATACCGGTTGAGCCATGAGCGCCCGGATCCTTTCGCTGATCCTGTTGCTGGCGGGCTTGCCTGCCTTCGCGCAGGAGATCCCCGAGATGGTGGACATCCCGGCCGGTTCTTTCTGGATGGGTTCGAACGGATGGGGGTATGATTACGACGAGGCCCCTGTCCATCGCGTGACGCTTACCGCTTCCTTCAGGATGAGTGCCACCGAGATCACCAATGCCCAGTACGAGCAGTTCCGTCCGGAGCATAAGGCCCTGCGGGGAAGCGAGTTCGGCCTTTCTACAGGGGATGATGAGGCCGTGGTGTATGTTTCCTGGGAAGACGCGGATGCCTATTGCCGCTGGCTGTCCCGCCAGACTGGGCGGGCTTACCGGCTGCCGACCGAGGCGGAATGGGAGTATGCCTGCCG
>JBGUXJ010000029.1:0-12419 GCA_045222055.1 Candidatus Cryptobacteroides sp.
ATCGGAATCCTCTTGCTCTGAGGACCTTGGATTTCCAGGAGAAATGCGTATCTTCGTGACATGCTGAAAATCATCATCACCCTGGCCATTGTCGGTGCCGTCGTAGGATTGATATTCTCCCGCCGCGGAGAAGAGACGGAAGGAGCGCTCCGCGGTGCGAAAACCGGAGCCAAGATCGGGTGCGGCTGTGGCTGCCTCGTCTTGATATTTGTCTTTTTGATGCTCCTGCTGGGTGCCAGTCTGGGCTATTTCGAAGGGATGGATCTCCCAGGCATCAACAATACCCCGGCTCCCAGCGACAGCGGAACGACCACGACGCTCCTCCGATAATAACCCATACCTGAAGTCAAGCAATCCTCCGCGCCCGGAGTTGCGCCGTCAGCGCACTTCCAGCACGACGACGGAGGCCGGCGGCAGGGTGACGGACAGGCCGGAACGGGTCTGACGGAATCCCTTGAATGCGGCCGGAGCAACGGACGGCTCTTTTCCGAAAGCATTGTATGCCTGGATCTTGTCTGCACGGAGAATCTCTCCGGAGACGGTCCGGGCGTTCAGTTGGTCAAAACTGATCTCCACGGTCTGCGGCCGGTCCAGGGATGGATTGGCCAGGGACAGGTGCAGGGCTCCGGAAGCGTCCCGGGAGGCAGACGCGCTGAAATCCGGGCAGCTGCGGCCGGATGCGGCTTCCAACTTGCCCGCTGCATAGTCGACCGGAACGAGGGTGGCGCCCTGGTGGACATTGAACATCCGGAAGACATGGTAGGTCGGCGTCAGGACCATCCGGGGGCCGTCGGTCAGGACCATCGACTGCAGGACATTGACGATCTGGGCGATGTTCGCCATTTTCAGCCGCTTGGTGTAGTTGTTGAAAATGTTGAGGTTCAGGGCGGCGACCATCGCGTCACGCATCGTGTTCTGCTGGAACAGGTGGCCGGGATTCGTGCCCGGCTCGACCTCGAACCAGGTTCCCCATTCATCCAGCAGCAGGGCGATCCGGCCGGCCGGGTCGTATGTATCCATGATGGAGATGTGGTTGCGGAGCATCTCGTCGATCTCGAAGGTCTTGCCCAGCACGTCATAGTACTCGTCCGCCGTGAAGTCCGTCGCGGAGCCCTTGTGGTTCCAGTCGATGACCGAATAATAGTGGAGGGACAGGCCGTTCATCTTGGTCCGGGCATTCTGCATCAGCACTTTCGTCCAGTTGTAATCGGTGGCGTTGGCGCCGCAGGCGACCTTGAAGAGTTGGTTGCCGTTGTATTCCCGGGCATAGAGGGCGTAGCGCTTGTAGACGTCGGAGTAGTATTCCGGGGTCATGTCACCTCCGCAGCCCCAGGTCTCGTTGCCGATGCCGAGATATTTGACTTTCCAGGGCTCTTTCCGGCCGTTGGCGGCCCGCAGGTCGGCCATCGACCCCTTGTCCGCCGTCATGTACTCCACCCATTTCGCCAGTTCCTCGACCGTGCCGGAACCCACGTTCCCGGAGATATACGGCTCGGCGCCGAGTTTCTCGCAGAGGTTCAGGAACTCGTGGGTGCCGAAGGAATTGTCCTCCAGGGTGCCGCCCCAGTTGGAATTGAGGATCTTCGGACGGCTCTCCCGCGGGCCGATGCCGTCCCGCCAGTGATATTCGTCAGCAAAGCATCCGCCCGGCCAACGGAGGACGGGCACCTTCAGGGCCTTGAGCGCTTCCAGGACATCCGTCCGGTAGCCGTCGACATTGGGGATGGAGGAGTCGGGGCCGACCCAGATCCCCTCATAGATGCAGCGGCCGAGGTGTTCGGAAAACTGGCCGTAGATTTCCCGTGGGATGACCGGCTGGTCTTTCGCGGTTTCATGGACATGCAGACGGATCTGGGCGCTGGCGGACAGGCAGAGCACCGCGGTGGCAAGGAAAGTAAGGAAGCGTTTCATATAGACTTATGAGCGCGGAGAAATGGGCCGCTTCCCCAAAAATACGAAGAATCCCCGGAAGAAAGTAAAAAAACGACAAAATTTTTGGAGTTTCGAGAATTACACGTATCTTTGCAATCCCAAAGTAAACGAGGGAGACCTCAAATCTACTTTCCTGCGGTTGTGGTGAAATGGTAGACACGCTACTTTGAGGGGGTAGTGGGCGTTGGCCCGTGTGAGTTCGAGTCTCACCAACCGCACAAAAAAGGATGGCTTCATTGAAGTCATCCTTTTTTTGTTATTTGATTCCTTGGATTAGAAGGACATGCCGACACCAAGGGTGATCATATTGACAGTCGTGTGGTCGGTAATCTTCGTCAAGTCAGCCATGTAACCGATCGATCCAAAGAAATTGGAGTATCCGACACGGAGACCGAGCTGGTAGCCCAGGGTGAAACGGTTGAGCGGTTTTGCAGCGACACCGAAGTCATCCATGTCATCGTCATAGTAGTAATCGTAGTCGTCATCGTAAATGCCACCGCCGGCCATTTTCTCCATATCTTTCTTGCTGAAAAGGTTGTATATCTCTGTATAAGACTGGCCTTCATAGGAGTATTTTTCAGTTACCTTACCAACGATATACCCCTTTACATTCAGGCCCAGATAAGGGTAAACTGTCAGACCGTTACCCAGGTCGTACGCATAAAGGAGATTCAGGGGAATCCGGAGTCCGATCAAATTCCCCGTCATTGTCTCCTTAAAACCGTCCTCTGAAGTTGAATCGGAATAGCGGGACCACTCGAGCATGCCGCCGAACTCATACAGCAAAGGGAAGTTCTGCAAGGGAGCCGCATGAAGGGCGCCGACAGAGAATGTATTGATTTCATCCAACGTAGAGGAGAAGCCGGAGTAGGCAAATTTCGCTTTCGTCGGAGCATACCCGACCCAGACGGAGTTGTAACCTTCGGAAGTGGAGGCGACGCGGGAAGAACTGCCCATGAACTGGGCAGAAGCCGTGGCCGTTCCGATCAGGAACAGGCCGGCAGCAAGAAGAAAATGGATCTTTTTCATATTGCCAGATGTAATTTTTTGGTTCAGAATTCAGGGCAGTCCATCCGCCAGACATTGGCGACCGCATCCTTGCTGCCGCGCTGGCTGATGAAATAGATCTGCGTTCCGTCAGGGCCCCAGACAGGACTGACATCGTCCGCGGCATGGAAGGTCAGCTGCATGACGCCGGTACCGTCCTGACGGCAGACGAAGATATCGGTATTCCAATACAGCCGGGAACCGTTCTGCAAGCCATTGCTTCCGACGAAGACGATCTTGCTTCCGTCCGGAGATACCGACGGCGAAGAGAACGACCGGTTCGGATCGGAGACCAGGCATTCCTCGACTCCGGTCGAGAGGTCGATCCGCCAGATTTCTCCCCTTCCTTCCGCATTGACGCGGACACAGATGGCCGTTTCGATGTCGTCCATGCAGGGATTCATTCCGGCACAGTAGGTTGAAAGGGAATTGTCGTTCATGTCAAAACTCCACAGACTGAAACCCTGGGACTCCTGCCGGCAGAAAAAGATCTTGGACATGTCGGAATTGAATACCGGCGAAAAATCCTGGCTGTCGCCCGTAATCTGGCGGCAGACAAAACCCTGGGTGGCATCCGTCAGGAAAACCCGGTTGTTTTTCCCGATCTTTTCGGAGAACAAGATCTTCTTGCCGTCCGTGGAAAAGGAGAAATCCACGACTGCCGCACGATTGGTCCTTTGGACAGAGGGACCCTGGCGGTCCAAGGACTTGATAAACAGGTTGCTGGTTTTCGAACGCGCGGAAATGAAGCCGAGCCGGCTTCCATCGGGGCTGACCCCCAGGACAATATTCGTCGTCCACTGGGCTCCGGTACGGGTCCGCCTGACCAGCGGCATGGCTACCTGGTCATTGTCAGACGTAATCTTGGTTAAGTTCAATTCGGACTCCGAAAGGACAGACTCAACGGAATAATCAACGGCCTGTCCGAAAACAGGACCGGAAAACACCGCAAAGGAGAAAACCATGGCGGCAAAACGGGCAATCCTCATCGTTCAAAACAATATATTGTCAAACACAAATATACACAAAATGATGAAAATGCAAAAAACCTACTCCGCCAGGCAACTGTCCATCAGGGCGGCGAGAGCCTCCTTGTCAAGATGCTGGCCGATGAAGACGATTTTCTGCATGCGGTCTCCGTAGACGGGATCCCAGTCGCGGCGCAGATTCTTGTCGCGTTCCATCATCATCCGCAACTGTTCCTCGGGCATGGTGGCGAACCACAGGCCGGCATCGCGGAGGGTCTTCTGGCTTCCCGCCTGCTCGAAAAGATAGCATTTGTCCGTCTCGCCGGAGAAGTAGCAGAGGCCCTTGGCCCGGATGATGTTCCTGGGCCATTTCTTGGCGACGACATAGTCGAACTTGTTGAGGTCCAATGCCGGACGGCGGGTATAGACAAACGTGTCGATGCCATATTCCAGCGCCTCGCCTTCGGCTTCCTCCTCCTCGTCCTCACCTTCGATGGCGGCGATCCACGCGGCGGAAGTGGCCACGGCGTCGAAATCAAACATTCCGGTATAGATGATCTCGTCCAGGTCTACGTCGCCATAGTTGCACGGAAGGATGCGGGCCTTCGGATTGATGCTGGAAATAATCCCCTTGAGCGTGCCCAACTCTTCCGGCGTGACCTCGTCCGCCTTGTTGAGCAGCACGATGTTGCAGAACTCGACCTGCTCGATGACCAGCCGTTCGAGGTCGTCGTCGCCGATGTCTTCTTTCTCCAGCGCGGAACCGCAGCCGAATTCGTCCTTCATCCGCAGGGCGTCGACCACGGTCACGATGCAGTCCACATACGGCAGGGAATCCTGGATATAGTGCGGGCCCAGCTGCGGTATGGTGCTGATGGTCTGGGCGATCGGCGCCGGCTCGCAGATGCCGCTGGCCTCGATGACGATATAGTCGAACTTCCGGGCCGCCAGCAGGTCGGAGATCTGGGCGACCAGGTCCATCTTCAGGGTGCAGCAGATACAGCCGTTCTGCAGGGCGACCAGACTGTCGTCCTGCTGGCCGACGACGCCGCCTTTCTGGATCAGGTCCGCGTCGATGTTGACCTCGCCGATGTCATTGACGATGACGGCGAATCTGATGCCCTTGCGGTTCGCAAGGATCCGGTTCAGGAGCGTGGTCTTTCCGCTTCCCAGATAGCCGGTCAGCAGCAGGACCGGAATCTGTGTATTGTTCATCATGATGGTTGGCATGGTTCCATTTCATTTAAAAAGCCTGCAAAAATACCAAAAAAGCAGCCGAGAACCAAAGAATTTGTGCATGGAAGCCTTGTAATCCAAGAAGTTTTGCTAACTTTGCGGTCCACTCACGAGATGGGTGCATTAACGTATAATTTATTAAAACAGATTAACAATGGCTGTTAAAATTCGTCTTCAGCGCCACGGTAAGAAGAATTTCGCATTCTTCCACATTGTAGTGGCTGACTCTCGCGCACCGCGCGATGGTCGTTACATCGAGCAGATCGGCTCTTACAACCCGAACACCAACCCCGCCACCATCGTGCTCGACAGCGAGCGCGCCCTGGCATGGCTCAAGGTCGGTGCCCAGCCGACCCTCACCGCCCGCCGCATCCTCTCCTATGAGGGTGTCCTCCTTCGCCACCACCTCGACGGCGGTGTCGCCAAGGGTGCCCTTACCCAGGAGCAGGCCGACCGCAAGTTCGCCGACTGGAAGGAGCAGAAGGACGCGAAGGTCGCTGCCAAGAAGCAGGGTCTGACCCGCGCCGCTGCCGAGAAGGCAAGAGAGGCCGCTGCCGCCGAGGCAAAGGTCAACGAGGCCCGCGCAGAAGCGCTTGCCAAGAAGAAAGCCGAGGCTGAGGAAGCTGCACGCAAGGCCGCCGAAGAGGCCGCCGCTGCTGCCGCCACCGAGGTTGAAGCCGCACCTGAGGCCTAATTCAATGGCCGAGGCAGGACGCTTGCTGCAGATTGCCCAGGTATTGAAATCGAACGGTACCGAGGGGGAACTCGTATGGGGTTTCCGCGATTTCGGGCCGGAAGACATCAACACAGAGGAACCGGTGTTCATCGAATCCGATGGACTGCCGGTTCCCTTTTTCATTGAAAAAATGACTCCGCGGGGCACTTCCAAGGCCCTGGTCCGGCTGACGGACATCCGGAGTTTCGCCGATGCGGAAGAACTGGTCGGGAAAGCCGTCCTGGCAGAGGCCGACAGCCTCGAGGATTACGAGGAAGAGGAAGACCTCACCGGCTGGACCTTGCTGCACGCCGACGGCCGGAAGGCCGGAACGGTCACGGACTACGAGGACATTCCCGGGAATCCCTGCATCTATGTGGATACGGGAAACGGACAGGAAGTATTGGTCCCGCTTCACGAAGACCTCATCCTGTCCGTCGATCCGGAGCGCCGGGAACTCACGATGGAGATTCCCGACGGCTTGCTTTCTTAAAAATTATTCTGCCTTGACAGCATCGACGACCGGTGCATCGCTCGGAAGACCGGCGGTGCCGTTTTTCACGTCATCATAGAAGACGGACACGGTCGTATACATATACGGAATCAGCCAGATATAGCCGATGAACAGCGTCAGGGCACCCAGGATGATCCACCCGATGAAACTGAGGGCCAGCCAGAAATAATCGAACTTGTGGCCGCGCATCATCACGCGGGTTTTCTTCATGGCCTGGATGGCGGAGAGTTCAGGATTGTCCTTGAGGACGTACGGAAGCAGTCCGTAGCACAGGGACAGGATGATGCCAGGAACGATAAAAAGCAGGCAACCGATGAAGACCACGATGCCCATCAGGATCATCGCAAGGAGATTCCGGCCGTATCTCGGACGGAATGCCTCCCGGAACATGTTCTCCGTCAGCTTGTCGTCACCCTTGCGGTAGAGAAGCAGGAAGGAATAGTAAAAACCGATTTCGATCGGAATGAGGACAAAGAGGGAAAGCAGCGAGGCACCTCCGATAATCGGCCACACGCCTTTGAACATGGCTAAAGGCTCGCCCGTGTCCAGCACGGCCTGGGTATTCGGCTCCGTGAAGAAGGAAGGGCCGGAAACCACCAGCGCAATCAGGATATAAACGACAGTTGCGATCACGGCCGGGGTCCAATGGCCCTTCAACGCCGCCAACGCCGCATTCTTGTATTCTTGATTCTTGATCATGGGGAATATGTTTTTAATAATCAATCTCGATTTGGGTGACCAGATAATCGATGCACGCCTGAAGCGGAACATCTTCACGGTTGGAGGTCAGGGAGAAATCCAGATACTGGAATTTCCCGAAATCCTTCGTTTCGACAGCGGTCCATTCTTTCAGCAACTTCAGTTCGGAACCCGTATAATCGGCCAGCATGACTTCCACGGTGGACGTCTTCGTCGTACCGAGATAACCGGTGACGGTCAGTTTGAGGAAGTCTCCCGGACCGAAGGCAGGTGCATCTTCCAGGCCGAAAGAAGCAAGGGTCGCCACCCGGTTGGTATTGTGGACATAGAAACCGTTCAGCATGCAGAACCCTAAATCATTGTAATCGAAAGTCACGACATGGCGCGGAGCCGCGCCCGGTTTGTCGACGAAAATGGCATAGGCCTCGCCATAGGCGCCACCCTTGGACAGGACAGCCATGTCCTTGGCGACGTACCCTTCCTCCAAACGGGGATCGTGGCGGTCGGAAATAACGAATCCATTATCGTTCTGGGTCAGTGTCGAGGACGGATTGTAGCCGCTGAAAGAAATGCCGTCGGCACCGGGGAAACCGTCGGGCATATACAGACTGTCCGTCCAATAATTGGGAAGATCCGTATACTCGAATGCACAGACGCCGAAATAAGAAGAATGGGTCCCGTCCGGTTTCGAATTACACGCTGAAATCAGAGCGATTACGGAAAGGACCGTGGGGAGCAGGAATTTCAATTTCATGATTCGTTTCAATTACTGTTGTCTGCAAATATAGCAGGTTTTTTCATAGGTTGATATCCACGGTGCCGACAAACATCGCCGGCCCGGTCAGCCGGACGTCCCGGAAACCACCGTTTTCCGGCCGGAAGGCGACCCGGAGGTCACCGCCTTTCGCCTGCACCGGGATTTCCGTCAGTTGAAGGGCATGGTGCACGGATGCAGCCAAGGCGGAGGCGACGATGCCGGTCCCACAGGCAAGTGTCTCATCCTCAACGCCCTTCTCATAGGTCCTGAGCCGGAGCCGCACGCCGTCCCAACGGGCGAAATTGACATTGGTCCCGACCGGGGCAAAACGGGCGTCATACCGGATGGGTGGGGCCACGCTGCGCAGGTCCACGGAATCCGGGTCGTCCACGAAGCGGACATAGTGCCGGGTTCCGGTGTCCAGGAAGTACTCATCGGGGCCCAGCGTCCGCAGGCCCGGGACATCCTTCATCGCCAGTTCGACGGTCTTGGGATTCCCGTCTTCCAGCAGCCAGGCTTCATGCGGACCGTCGGCGGCCTCGAAACGGAAATCCGTCATCCCCAGGTCCGCGGCGAAGGCCACGATGCAACGGCCTCCGTTGCCGCACATCATGCCGCCGGAGCCGTCCGGATTGTAATACTCCATCGTGAAAGCCCGTCCGTCGCGGCCGGGTCCCAGGAGCATCACCCCGTCCGCACCGAAACCGAAATGGCGGTCGCAGACATGGCGGACCTGATCCGCGGAAAGGCGGATCTTCCCGTCCCGGTTGTCAGCCAGCAGGAAATCGTTGCCGGCTCCATGGTACTTATAAAACTTCATGTAACAGACTGGCTAACAGCCGGATCCCCTCGCGGATCCGCTCGTGTGTCATGAACGAGAAATTCAGCCGCATCGTATTGCGGCCGCCTTTCGTATGGAAGAAGGAACCGGCCACATAGGCGACGCCGGCATCCAGCGCACGGTCATAGAAGGCCACGCTGTCGAAGCCTTCCGGCAGGGTCAGGAAAAGGAAAAGGCCGCCCTCAGGATGCGTCCAGCGCACGCCTTCCGGCATCGTCTCGGCGAGCATCTGCAGCAGGAGATCCCGCTTGGAGCGGTACAACTCCTTGCTTTTGGCCAGGTTGGCATCCAGCCGCCCGCTGCCCATGAACTCCGCCGCAAGATACTGGTCGAAGATCGGCGGACAAAGGTCCAGACTCTGCTTGCAGACATAGATCTTGTCCAGCAGTTCCGGTGCGCCGAAGATCCATCCCAGCCGGAAGCCCGGAGCGAAAATCTTCGAGAACGACCCCAGGTGCAGCACCCGGTCGGGTGAAAGGGAATACATCGTCGGCACGGGCTCGCCCTCATACCGGAGTTCCCGGTACGGACAGTCTTCGACCACCAGGAAATCATACGTCTCCGCCAGTTCCAGGAGCATTTTCCGCTCAGGGAGGGTCAGGGTCTCGCCGGACGGATTCTGGAAATCCGGGATCATGTACAGAAACTTGATCCGTTTCCCGGCGGTCCGGAGCGATTCGATGGTCCTGACATACGCGGTCCGGAAGGCCCCCGGGTCGGTTTCATGCGGAACGCCGACGATCTCCGCCCGGTAGGAATGGAACGACTGCAAGGCACCCAGATAGGAGGGATCCGAAGTCAGGATGACATCGCCCGGATCGGCCAGGATGCGGGTGCAGACATCGATGCCCTGCTGCGAGGAAGTCGTGATCTGGATGCGCTCCACGGGGACCCCGTACCGGTCGGACAGCACCTGCCGGAGTTCCGGAACGCCCTGGGTGGCACCGTATTGCAGGGCCTTCGCCCCATGACGGTCCAGCACCAGCGCACTGAGTTCCTTGATGTCCTGCAGCGGGAAAGTGTCCGCGGAGGGGTAGCCCCCCGCGAAGGAATAAATGGCGTTCAGGTCGACCCGCTTGAAGATCTCCCGGACCGGCGAACGCAGGAAATCGGCCGTATCGGCCGAGAAGAATGGAGCGTAATCCATTATCTTAAGGCGTCTTCCAGGGTGACGGACGTGTCCGTCTTGCTGTCACGGTATTTGATGATGACCGGCGTATAGACATGGATGCCTTCCGCGGCACCGGGTCCCTTGGTCATCGGACGGGTGCCCGACACCACGACCGCACCGGCGGGAATCACCAGCTGGCCGGCTTCGTTCGGACGGATGAAACAACCGTTGACGGCATCGAAGACCGGCGTCCCGCGGGTAATGACCACTCCGGAACCGATGACGGCCCGCTCTCCGATGATCGTCCCTTCGTAAATGCCGCAGCCGCCGCCGATGAAGGCGTCATCCTCGATGATGACCGGCAGGGCGCCGGCCGGTTCCAGGACGCCCCCGATCTGGCAGGTCGCGGCCAGGTGGACATGCTTGCCGACCTGTGCGCAGGAGCCCACGACGGCATGGGAATCCACCATGGACCCCTCGTCTACATAGGCCCCGATATTGACATAGGACGGAGGCATCATGATGACCGAAGGAGCCAGGTAGGCGCCACGGCGGACGGTCGTTCCGCCCGGTACGATCCGGACGCCGTCAGCCGCCGTAAAACGGCGCGGCGGAATGGTATCCTTGTCGAAGAAAGAGAACACACCGTCTGACATGTCCACGGTCTTACCGAGACGGAAACCGCTGAGGATCACTTCCTTGATCCAGGAGTTGACCACCCATTTCCCGTCTATTTTCTCGGCGACGCGGATCTTGCCTGCCTCCAACTGGGCCAGGACTTCATAGAATCTTTCGAGTTCGTTGTTCATCTAGCACGTAATGTTCAGTTCGTTCAATACCTTGCGCATCCGCTCCAGGGTCGGAGGCGTCGCCGGGGTCAGCGGCAGACGGAGTTCGTTCTCGCACAGGCCCAGGACATTCAGCCCGCCCTTGGCCGGAATCGGGTTGCTCTCCACGAAACAGGCGTCGTAGAGCGGCATCAGGGCGTTGTTGATCCGGACGGCCGCGGCCATGTCACCTTCCCGCAGCGCCTTGCACAGGGCGGCCATCTGCACGGGAGCCAGGTTCGAGGCGACGCTGATGATGCCGTTGCAGCCGGCGGCCATCAGCGGCAGGGTCTGGTCATCGTTGCCGCTGAGGACGGTGAAATCCGAAGGGGCGTCGCGGCGGATGGCCAGGATCTGGGCGATGTCGCCGGAGGCCTCCTTTATGGCCACGATGTTCGGGATCTGCGCGAGGCGGAGCACCGTCTCGGGCTTGATGTTCGAGCCGGTACGGCCGGGAACGTTGTACAGCACGATTGCCTTGTCGGTAGATTCGGCGACCGCCTTGAAATACTGGTACATACCCTCCTGGGTCGGCTTGTTGTAATACGGGACGACCACCAGCCAGGCGTCCGGGTTGCAGGGTTCCAGCAGCCGGATGTTCCGCAAGGTCGCCTTCAGGGAATTCGTGCCGACGCCGGCCACGACCGTCCCGGCAAAGGACTTGCGGGCGATGTCCAGCAGTTCCACTTTCTCGTCGTCTTCCAGACAAGGGGTCTCGGCGGTCGATCCGAGCGGGACCAGGAAATCCACGCCGGCAGCCACCTGACGGGCGACCAGGGCCCAGTAACTTTCCCAATCGACGGCGCCGTCCTTGAACGGAGTCACCAGCGCCGTACCCAAACCTTCGATGCGCAGCATATTACAGACTCTTTAAAAACAATTCCTTGAATTCATGGACACCGGTCAGGCCTTCCGTCATCAGGGCCGCGGTGACGGCTCCTTCGGCGAAACCCTGCCGGGAAAACGCTTCGTGCTCGAGGGTGATCCGGTCGGACGCTCCCTCGAAGACGACGGTGTGGATGCCGGGGATCTCCCCGGCCCGGATGGCCTGGATGTCGGTCCGGCAGCCCATGTTCCCGTCCACGATGGCCGCCAGGGTCTTGGCGGTGCCGCTCGGGGCGTCGAGCTTATGGATGTGGTGCCGCTCGATCATGTACGGCTGATACCCGCCGGACTTGGCCAGCAGTTTAGACGCCACGTCGACGGCGGCCGACAGGACATTGACTCCAACCGAGAAATTGGAGGCCCAGACCAGCGGGGTTCCGCATTTCTCAAAATACGCAAAAACCTCGTCCCGGATATCATACCAGCCGGTCGTACCCACGACGGCCGCCTTGAAATGCTCGGCGATCGACTTGTAGTTCGCGCGGAAAGCATCCGGTACCGTAAAATCAATGCAGACCGCCTCCCGGGCGACCGCCGGATCGAAATGTGCGATGTCCTCGCTGGCCCCGGCACATTCGATGCCGCGCGCCAAAAGGACTTTCTCGATCATATGGCCCATCTTGCCATATCCTGAAATCACTACTTTCATGCTATTGGAAAAGTTCATTGTGCAACTTCATCACAATCTCCCGCGCACGGTCCTTTTCGACGATGGCGCTGAGACTGAGGCCGTTCTCTGCCAGCGAGACGGCGCATCCCTCGTCGATTGACCGGATGGCCGCCACAATCAGGTCCCGCAGCCCGGCGATGTCCTTGCCGACGACGGAGACCTGGGCCTTGCATCCCACGTCGAAGATGGTCCGGGACCGCAGTTCACGGGCATCCTC
>JBGUXJ010000030.1:0-7779 GCA_045222055.1 Candidatus Cryptobacteroides sp.
CCAGTTTGTCGACCTCCAGTCCGGTTGCCTCCGGCGGTGCAGGATGGTTCTGCTTGCCGGTCAGGGAGGCACCGAAACGGTAGATCCGCCAGCGGCCTTCCGGAACTGCCCAGGTCAGGGTCCCGTCGGGCGACATCCGGTCGGTCAGGTCGATGCTTTCCATGACGGGTTCAGGACAGTACGGAGTAGGGAAGTCCGCCAGGTCGTGCGGGGCGGCGAATCCGGCCTTCTCTTCCGCGTGATTGACGCGGGTAACGCCGTGTAGGACAAATTCATGGATCGGCGTGCCCTTGGGTGCGGGCTGACCGAAACCGAGCGACGCATAGGTCTGGTCTCCCTTCGGATTGGCGACGACCAGCCGGAAGTACCGGGCCGTCGTGACCGGGATGTCGATGGTCTGCCGGGCGACGGAGCCGGAAGGGATCCGGCAGATGTCCTGCCAGGTCTCGCCGTCTTCACTGCTCTGCAGCAGGTTATCATAGGACGGAGGGGTCATGTCCCACATTCCGCGCGTTTCGAGGCCGCATACGGTGACGGCGCGGACGATCTGCCGCTCCGGGAACCGGTATTGGATCCAGGCGGTCTCTCCTTCGCTTGCCGCGGGCAGTTCGGCGCCATTGGAAAGGTCTCCGTCGGTCAGCATCCCGACAGTGAACGAGCCACCGGATGAAGAGACCTCCGCGCCGCGCTCTGCCATGGACCAGTCATCGTCCGGAAGCCGGACCGCGACGACTGCGACGTCCTTGTACCAGGGTTCTATCGAGGACCCGCCGTCGACATTTTGGAATTTGCCAACGTTTTTATACGGCTCGGGCAAGGACAGGACCTGCGCTTTCCGCACCCTCCGGCTGGCGGTGACTTCGAGCGTCCGCCAGGTGAGTTTCTTCATGGCGTTCTCCGGCCGTACCCAGGGTCCGCCGGTCGAACTCCAGCCCGGAGCTGATGCGATGGCGACTTCCATTCCGAGGGAATCCGCGTAGCCGATGGCGTAGCGGAAGGCGTCTTTCCAGCCATCCTGCATGTAAGGGAGCCGCTTGACGATCGGCGCGGAAGTTCCCATCATGTCACCGCCGGCGTCAAACTGCTGGACACCTGCGATTCCGGTCCGCTTCATCCAGTCGAGGTCGGCCTTGATGCCTTCCTTTGTAATGTTGCTGTCCATCCAGTGCCACCAGACCCGGATACGGGCCTCCTGGGGCGGATTCATGAACTGATTCTCCAGATCCTGGGCTGCGAGGGAGAGGCCGAGCAGGCCGGCCGCGCAGGCGAGGAAGAATTTCCTGAACATGTCTAAAATCGATTTTGCAACACAAAAATACAGAAAAGCAATTCAAACTACAACTATTGAAAATGATAATCCGACTCATCTTTTTGACAATTGCTGATAATTTGTTAGAAAAACGTTAAATTTGTATAATCATGATAATACTTTCCACCAGATGAAACGAATCGTACTTCTTGCCCTGGCAGCCTGTCTCTGCCTGACGCTTTCCGCCCAGCCGGGCGCAAATGCGGACAGTCCGGTTATCCTGACGCAGCGTTCTTCCGGAACCCTGGTCTATGGAGGCCCCGTCAATCCCCAGGGGCGGTCATACAATTTTACGCCGACCTTCTACATTTATCCGGATGCGAAACTGGACAAGGCCGGTGCGGAAAAACTGCTGCTGGACCTGGATATCCAGCCGGTGCTGGACGCCAATTACGGTGTGGCGGTCGTCATCAATCCGGTCGGCGACAAATATGATGCGGCCAAGGACTTCGATGCGTTCGTCGCCCAGTTCGACAGGAGCCGCAGCGGAAACCTGAAAGTCATCGGCATCGGCACCGGCGCCACCTTCGTCAACCAGGTGATCGCCCCGAAGGCCGGCGACCATATCGCGGGTATCCTTACGGTCGGCGGACAGCCGGCCAGACTGCCGAAGGGATTCACCTCCTATGGCGTCCCTGCCTATGTGTCCGGAAAGAAGACGGCCTCCAAGGTCGCTCAGGAGTATATCGCGTTGAACCAAGCCGTGAAAGCGGACGGCTACTATGTCAATCCGCGGGAAGAACTCCTGACCGTCTTTTCCGATCCGGCGGATCGTCCGCTGAAAGACGTTTTCGCCGCCGCCTGGCGGGATGTCCTGGGCCGCTGCTACCGGTACAACAATTACAGGCATACCCATTATGAAGGCCAGATGTTCGGCCAGTTCGGGCCGTATGAACTGGAGCCCTATCTGGACTATGAACGCCTGGGTATCAAGCGGATCGTCGTCGAGCAGCCGCAGGGACGGGGACCGCAGGCGGCCAACGGGCCCAAGCAGCTGTGGTATGAATACTGGCCGGAGGAACTGATGGAAGGCGCAGCGCCGCAGAGCGTCCCGGTCATGGTCCTGCTGCACGGCAATACCAATGACCCGCGCACCCAGGCGGAGACTTCCGGTTTCATCCAGCTGGCCGGCGAGAAGCGGTTCTTCGTGGTCGAGATGGAATGGCAGGGGAGCGTCAGTTACCAGGCCATGGGCCATGACGGCGTCGAGACGGTCCTGTACCAGTTGCTCGCCAAGTATCCGCAGCTCGATCCGTCCCGGATCTATGCGGAAGGCCTGTCTGCCGGTTCCATGACCGCTTCCGCCCTGGGTATCAAGAAATCCCATGTCTTCGCGGCGGTGGGAGGCCATTCGGGCGGTCTCATGGGCGGCTTCGGCGGCGCATTTCCGGGCTTCAATCCGATCTGGAACGAGGCGACCCAGAAGCGCGGAGCCGTCGAGATGCCGTATTGCTCGGTGCTCGGAACGGCGGACAACGTGGTTCCGTTCGTCCGGCCGGACAACTGGAAGGGCAACGGCTACCTGAATGCCTGGAACGCCTATGAGCAGATGAACGGCATGGAAGTGGTCAAAGACCTGGATTTCAGCATCGATCCGCTTTTCGGACAGCGTCTCCGCGACCGGGAAACCATCAAGACGGACAAGGGGGCCGGCATCACCGTCGAGACCGGCCAGCTCTACAAGGGGAACGTTCCGCTGATCAAGATCGTCGCCGTCGTGGATTACGGCCATTGGAATTTCCAGCCGACCGCCCGGATCATGTGGGATTACTTCACGCAGTTCCGCCGCGATCCCGAAACGAAGAAACTGATCTACCTCGGAAAGTAATTTATTAAACATCCGGACGGAATTTTGAACATTCGGATTATTAATCGGGACGATTCCTATAGAAAATATTCCACATGTTTGTGTAAATTTGCGATTACTGACAAACACATAACACAAAACCATAATCTGTATGAAAAAAATCTTTCTGATCGCTGCCGCGGGGATGATGACCCTGTCCGCCCTCGCACAGCCCCAGCTCCGCAAGGACAACATCGATGAGGTTATCAAGGCGATGACCCTGGAAGAGAAGGCCACCCTCCTGGTCGGCGGCGCCCGTGCCGTCATCGTGGACGGTGTCCCGACCGGAACGGCCGCCAAGGTGCCCGGTGCTGCCGGCAACACCCGTCCGATCGACCGTCTCGGCATTCCCGGAACCGTTCTTGCCGACGGTCCTGCCGGTGTCCGTATCTCTCCGACCCGCCAGGGTGACAGCAACACCTATTATGCGACCGGTTTCCCGGTGGGAACCCTCCTTGCCAGTTCCTGGGACATCGACCTGGTCAAGAACGTGACCAAGGCCATGGGTGAAGAAGTCCACGAGTATGGTGTGGACGTGCTCCTCGCTCCGGGTATGAACATCCACCGCAACCCGCTCTGCGGCCGTAACTTCGAGTATTTCTCCGAAGATCCGGTCCTCTCCGGCAAGATGGCCGCTGCCTATGTCAACGGTATCCAGAGCAACGACGTGGGTGTGTCCATCAAGCACTACGCAGTCAACAACCAGGAGACCAACCGTAACGAGGACAACGCCCGTGTCAGCGAGCGTGCTCTCCGCGAGATCTACCTCAAGAACTTCGAAATCGCCGTCAAGGAATCCAATCCCTGGACCGTCATGTCTTCCTACAACAAGCTCAACGGCGAGTACACCCAGCAGAAGCACGACCTGCTCACCGGTATCCTCCGCGACGAGTGGGGCTACAAGGGTATCGTCATGACCGACTGGGGCAACAAGGCCGGTACCGTCAAGTCCGCATGGGCTGGCAACGACCTCATGGAGCCGGGTAACCAGAACGAAATCGACCGCATCGTCGCCGGCGTCAAGGACGGCTCCCTCAAGATCGAGGATGTCGACCGCAACGTCCGCAACATGCTGAACTACATCGTCAAGACTCCTTCCTTCAAGAACTACAAGTACTCCAACAAGCCGGACCTGAAGGGTCACGCCCAGGTTGCCCGCAAGGCTGCCGCCGAGGCCATGGTCCTGCTCCGCAACGAGAACAACACCCTGCCGATCAAGGACGCCAAGAAGGTCGCCCTCTACGGTATCACCTCCCTTGACTTCGTCGCTGGCGGCACCGGTTCCGGTAACGTCAACAAGGCGTATGTCGTCAACATGAAGGAAGGCCTCGAGAATGCCGGCTTCGAAGTTGACAAGTCCCTCATGGACTACTATCAGGCCCAGCTCAACATGAACGCCGCGACCCGTGGCCTGACCGCCGCTCCCGGCCGTGGCTTCGGCTTCGGCTCCGCCAAGGCCGCCGAGGTCGCCATCCCTGAGGCCGCCATCAGCAACGAGGCCCGCAACAACGACGTCGCCATCATCGTCCTCGGCCGCAACGCCGGTGAAGGTGCCGACCGCCACATGGTCGACGACTTCGACCTGACCGCCGTCGAGCGCGAACTCGTCCGCAACGTCAGCACCGCTTTCCACTCCCTGGGCAAGAAGGTCATCGTCGTCCTCAACATCGGCGGCGTGATCGAGACCTACTCCTGGAAGAACATGGTCGATGCGATCCTCCTCCCTTGGTCCCCGGGCCAGGAAGGCGCCAACTCCGTCGCTGACGTGCTGACCGGCAAGGTCAACCCGTCCGGCAAGCTTCCGATGACATTCCCGATCTCCTTCATGGACCACCCGTCCTCCGCGAACTTCCCGTACAACTATGTCCGGAACAACACCCAGAATTTCGGTTTCGGTTTCGGCGGCCAGCAGCAGCGCGCCCAGGTCAAGGATGTCGACTACACCCTCTACGAGGAAGGCATCTATGTCGGCTACCGCTACTTCACCACCGCCGGCAAGGAGGTCTCCTATCCGTTCGGTTACGGTCTGAGCTACACGACCTTCTCCTACAGCAAGCCGGTCGTCAAGGCAACCGCTGACGGCTTCGAGGCCAGCGTGACCGTCACCAACACCGGCAAGGTCGCCGGCAAGGAAGTCGTCGAGGTCTATGTCTCCGCTCCTAAGGGCGGTCTCGAGAAGCCGGCCTGCGAACTCAAGGCCTTCGGCAAGACCCGCGAACTCGCTCCGGGCGCTTCCCAGACCCTGACCTTCAAGGTCTCCAACTATGAGATCGCTTCCTACAACGAGGCCACTTCCGCATGGGAGGCCCCGGCCGGCGCATACAACGTGTACTTCGGCGCCAGCGTCGCCGATGTCCGTGCCAACGGTGTCTATCAACTCAAAAAGGCTGCCAAGTGGCAGATGACCAAGCTCTTCGAGCTCGACGGCGAGCTCAACGAACTCAGCCTGAAATAAGTTTATACCTTTCTTCCTTGCAGCGGCCGGTACCTCAGCGTATCGGCCGCTGTTCTTTGATTATTGTCAGGAAATCAGTAGATTTGTACAAATCACCCCGCCATGAAACGCTTTTTCCTTCTGATGCTCCTGATGGGCTGTACGCTGTCCCTGTACGCCCAGCAGCAGCCGCAGCGGCGCCCGATGACCCAGGAAGAGATCCAGGCGATGCTCCGCCGCCAGAAACCCAATCCCTCCGCCCATACCCTCCGGCCCGATCCGCTCGTCGCCCAGGACAGCCCGTACCGGGCGAGCAAGAATTTCGGCAAACGGATCGCCGTGTTCGGCGGCTCGCTTTCGGTCAATCCCGAGTCGGACTCCGCCAAGCAGATGTGGGCCGACCTGCTGGGCGCCGAAGTGGTCACCTACGGCGTCGGGGGCGCAGGCTTCTCCTATGACCAGGGCTGCACCCTGCAATGGCAGGTGGATACGGCGGGCGTCTATGACGTCTATGTCCTCTGGGCCTCCACGAACGACTATACCAACAGCCGCGAATGCGGTACCTGGCAGGACTATACGGCCTATGACAACTATGACGAATCCAAACTGACGACCCAGTGCGGCGGCATCAATTACTGCATCCGGAAACTCTTGGAAAAGAACCCCCGGGCGGAGATTTATTTCTTCACGTCGCTGCGGTTCTTCGGCCAGGACGCCGGGCACAATCCCTTCTCCACGGAGCCGAACAAGACCGGCAAGACCTTCGCCGAATACATCCAGGGCCAGAAGGACTGCTGCGCCTATTATGGCATCCCGGTGCTGGACCAGTTCAACCTACAGGGAATCAATGAGTTCAACATGACCGAGTACTACAAAGGCGACAAACTGCACATGAACGAGGACGGCTACCGCAAGATCGGTCCCGTCCAGGCCGCCTTCCTGGCCAATGGAAAATAAATACAGCCCTCCGATACTATGAAACTTCACTTGAAAAGCTACCTGTTGCTGGCGGTCCTGTCGCTGACAGCGGTCGCCTGCAAGGTCAACAAGGATTATGACCTCGACCAGGACATCGACCCGAAGATGGTGATCGTCAAGGAACTGACCGTCCCGCTCGGGAATGTCGGCAAGATCGACACCAAAACCTTGATGATCCTGCTGGGAGAGGAGAACATTTCCGTCGACGAGCAGGGAAATGTCGTCCTGGACTTCACCGAAGATCCGGAACTCCTCATCCAGTTCGACATCAAGGGACTCAACATCCGGGCCCGGTACGACCCCGTCCGTCCGATCGGACTCGGCCTGGACCTGGAAGTCTTGAACTCGTCTCCTTTTTCTTTCCAAGCCGAGGCCGTGTTCATCGATGACCAGGCCCGTGTCGTCAAGGAATACGAGCCGCTGATTTCCGGGTCGGTTGACGGAGGAAGTGTGCTTTCCCCCTCGTACTCGATCATTTCGTTGAACTGCATGGCCCGGCAGATCGTGCCCTTCGACGGCATCCGGTTCTTTTTCCATTTCCATGGGGGAGAACTGGCCGGAACGAAGTACGTGGTCAAGTCCGACGAGACCCTGGCGTTCCAGAACCTGCGGCTCAGCGTCCCGGACGGAATTCCGTTGGAGCCGCAGTGGATCAAGGCCATCAAACCCTATCTTTCCATGGTCTCCCTGCTGTTCGGCAAGGATAAAAAGGACTCCGAATGATGAGACGGGGTTTGGCAGTGATGGCTTTGCTGGCCGTGGCCGGCAGCCTGTCCGCCCAGAATTTCCGGGGCGGCTATTTCCTGGATGGCTATCTGTATCAGTACAAGATGAATCCGGCGGTCGCCAATGACGTGGATTTCATCGGTCCGCTGGTGGGACAGAGCGTCACTTCGGTCAAGAGCGAACTGTCCCTGAAGTATTTCCTCTTCCCGGATCCGGACGGGGACGGCCTGGTTACCGGCCTGCATGGCAGCGTGGATGACGAAGTGTTCCTGAAACCGCTGCGCAACGAGATGAATTCGCTGGTCATGGAGCAGGACTGGACATTGTTTTCCATGGGACGCCGGAAGGGAGACCGCTATCATTTCTTCGATGCGACCTTGCGTGCCGGCGCGGCGGTAAACGTCCCGTACGACCTGTTCGAATTCCTGAAAGTGGGGACGAAGAACAAGTATGCGTTTGATATCTCCGATCTGTTCGTCAAGACCC
>JBGUXJ010000031.1:0-3164 GCA_045222055.1 Candidatus Cryptobacteroides sp.
CTCATCCCAGAATTCCACCTTCCCCGAAAGCAGTTCGTTGACGCCTTTCATCCCCTTGTCCAGGAAGAACCGGTAATAGTCCCCCACCACCGGGAAGACAGGCTTCGGCCAGCGGAGGCCGGGCTTGGAACGGGAGCGGAAGAAGGAGGCGCCGAAAGTGGTCATGGCATACTGGAAAGCGCCGCAGATGTGGGCGTCGTCCCCCAGGAACCAGTCCGTCACCGGAGCCTGCGGCGAGACCGCCTTGATGGCAGGATGGCCGGACAGGGCTGCCAGGGTAGCGTGGAATCCGGGATACGATATTCCCTTCACGCCAATGGAACCGTTTGTATCACAATGATTTATAATCCACTCCGCCGTATCCCACGTATCCGTCGCCTCATCGGCCTCCGTTCCTTGGATATCCGGACGGTAGGGACGGATGTTCTCGAAATGTCCCTCGCTCAGGTACGTACCGCGGACATTCTGGAAAACAATGATGTAACCACCGGCGACAAAGGCATCCAACCGGGTGCGCATGTCCCGGGAAAGGGTCTTTCCATACGGATGGAACCCATAGCAGGACCGTTCCATGATGACGGGCCGCGCGTGCATGCCGACCGGCTCGTAGATGGCGGTATACAGACGGATGCCATCCCGCATCGGAATCATCACTTCGCGTTTGGTATAATGGGCGGCCAGCCACTTGACGGTCACTATCGGCTTCATGTTCGGATCGGATTACACTACGAAGATACAATAATCCGTCTTTCCCGCCAAATCATTATATTTGCAAGAAACCACTTCCAACCGACCATGAACCGAAAAGTTCTCATCTGCCTCCTTTCCCTGGCGCTGGCCGCCGGACTCCATGGGCAACCTGCACGATACGTCGATCCATTCATCGGGACAGCCGGCATGGGACACACCTTCCCGGGCGCGTGCGTGCCATTCGGGAGCATCCAGCTGAGCCCGGATACGGATACGATTCCGCACAATGTCGGCGGGCGCTACCAGGCAAGGGTGTATGACCACTGTGCCGGTTACCGCCATGATGATCCGACGATCGTCGGTTTCAGCCACCGGCATCTCAGCGGGACAGGTCACTCGGACCTGGGAGACATCCTGCTGATGCCATTCACCGGTCCGGTACGGCTGAACCCGGGGACGGCGGATGCGCCGGAGAAAGGATACCGGAGCCGGTATTCGCATGAGGATGAAACAGCCCGGCCCGGCTATTATGCCGTCACGCTGACCGACGAAGGCATCCGGGCGGAACTGACCGCCACCACGCGGGTCGGCGTCCATCGCTACACCTACCCCGCCGGGAGCCGGCAGCAGGTCGTCCTGGACCTGGGCCATGGTATCTACGATTATGAAGGCAAGACGCTCTGGTCGACGCTGCGGGTGGAAAATGACACCCTGCTGACAGGATTCCGGCTGACCAACGGCTGGGCGCGGACCAATTACACCTATTTCGCCATTTCCTTTTCCAAGCCACTCGCCGATTACGGCGGCGAGGACCGGGCGGATATCCCGTACAACGGCTTCTGGCGGAGATTTGACGTGAAGCATCATTTCCCGGACATGGCAGGCCGCGACCTCGCCGCATGGTTCGCTTTCGCGGGCGATGAGCCGCTGGTCGTCAAAGTGGCGGTCTCCGCCGTCGATGCGGCCGGTGCCGTCCGAAACCTGGAGGCCGAGGCAAACGGTTCTTTCGACGCCTTGGCCGCCGCAGCCGGACGCCTGTGGGACGGACGGTTGGGCGCCTTCGAGGCAGAAGGGACGGACGCGGAGAAAACCATGTTCTATACGTCCCTGTACCATACCATGATCAATCCTTCCGTCTATATGGACGTGGATGGCCGGTACCGTGGCCTGGACGGGAACATCCATCAGGCAGAGGGATTTACGAACTACACGATCTTCTCCCTGTGGGACACCTACCGGGCGGAGCATCCTTTCCTGAACCTGTTCTTCCCTTCCGAGAACGCGGACATGATCCGTTCCATGCTGGCGCATCAGCAGCAAAGTGCGCTGGGGATGCTGCCGGTCTGGAGCCTGATGGGGAACGACGGCTGGTGCATGAGCGGATACCATGCCCTGCCGGTCCTGGCCGACGCGATCGTGAAGGGGACTTTCACAGATACGGAGGCGGCCCTGAAAGCGATGGTGGCGACGGCGGACAACCGGCTGTATGAGGGGATGGAGGATTACCTGGAACTGGGCTATGTCCCGTTCGAGAAGAGTTCCACGGCCGCCTCGACGACGCTGGAGTATGCCTATGATGACTGGACGCTCTACGCGGCTGCCCGGAAAGCGGGAGACCGGCAGCTTGCTGACCGGTTCTTTCGCAGGTCCAGGAACTACAGGAATGTGTTCGATCGTACAACGGGCTATGCCAGGCCGCGGTATGCTGACGGGCGGTTCAAGGACCCGTTTGATCCGCTCCAGACCTACGGGGAAGGATTCATCGAAGGAAATTCAGCGAATTTTTCGTTCCATGTCCCGCATGATGTTGACGGAATGATGGCGTTGATGGGTGGCGAGAAGGCCTTCCGGGAGCGGCTGGACCGGCTGTTCGCAGAGGATTTGGATCCCATTTATTACGCTGACAACGAGGATATTGAGAAAGAGTGTCTGATTGGAGGCTATGTGCATGGCAACGAGCCAAGCCACCATGTACCGTATCTCTACGCGTGGACGACCGAGCCCTGGAAGACGCAGTACTGGGTACGGGAAATCATGAACCGGATGTACCGGAGCGGGATTGACGGCTTGGGCGGGAACGATGACTGTGGCCAGATGAGCGCCTGGTATCTGTTTACGGCCATGGGCTTCTATCCGGTCTGTCCGGGCACGGATATCTATATTCTCGGCGCCCCCTACCTTCCCAATGTCAAGATACGTCTGCCCAACGGAAGGACGTTGGAGATCAAGGCGCCTGGTGTCTGTGACAGGAACCGGTACGTTGCCGGACTGACCATCAATGGGAAAGAGCAAGGCGACCGGCATTCGGTCTCGCACGCGGAGATCCTCGAGGGCGGCGTCTGGGAGTTCCGCATGGCCGAAAAGCACCGCTGATGAAACGCCGGGGCATAAAAAAAGATTCCCGGGCCGACTATTCGTCAGTCCGGGAATCCGAAAAACGGCAGCTACCTACTCTCCCACCTGGTGGGGCAGTA
>JBGUXJ010000032.1:0-2044 GCA_045222055.1 Candidatus Cryptobacteroides sp.
CCGGCATCGTCGGTCAGATGCAGGTGCAGCACATTCATCTTCAGCAGCGCCATTGCATCCAACTGCTTCAGGATAAAGTCTTTGTTCCGGAAATGGCGGGAAAGGTCCATCATGAATCCCCGGTGGGCGAACCGGGGCCAGTCCACGATCGTACCGCACTCCAGCGTCCCGTCCTCGGAGAGCAGCCGCAACTGATCCAAGGTCTGGCGCGCCCGGACGGCGCCGGTCTGCGTCAGCGCCCGGATGTCGATCCCCCGCATGCTGACGGTCATCATGTAGGCCTCCTCGGCAGCAAAAGCCGGCAGGTCCCCCGTAAGGAGCTGCAGCGTTTTGTCGCCAAGACGGATACGGATATCCTTCCCGTCTTCGCGGGGCTCATAGTGTCCGACGGCCGGTTCATGGGAGACGGGCTTCGGTATCAGAAAACCCGGACCCGCCGCCAGGATCAGCGACAGGAGGAAAGAAAGCAACTGCATGGGTGCCGGTTATTTCGTGCCGAAAATCCGGTCGCCGGCATCGCCGAGGCCCGGAACGATATAGGCGTTCTCGTTGAGATGGTCGTCAACTGCGGCGACATAGATGTCCACGTCCGGATGCTCGGCCTGTACCTTGGCGATTCCCTCAGGCACGCCCACCAGGCACATCAGCCGGATGTTGGTGCAACCCCGCTTCTTGAGCATCGTCAGGGCGTCACAGGCGCTTCCGCCGGTCGCCAGCATCGGATCGGTCACGATGACCTGACGGTCCTGGATATCCTCCGGCAATTTGCAATAATACTCCACCGGCTCATGGGTCTCCTCGTTGCGGTACAAGCCGATATGGCCCACCTTGGCGACCGGGACCAGTTCCTGCAATCCTTCGACCATGCCCAGTCCGGCGCGGAGGATCGGGACGATGGCCAGCTTGCGGCCGGACACTTTCTTCGCCGTCATCGGGCAGATCGGCGTCTCGATCTCGACATCTACGAGCGGGATGTCACGGGTAACTTCATAGCCCATCAGCAAGGAGATTTCCTTGAGAAGCTGACGGAAGTCCTTGGAACCGGTTTCCTTGTTGCGCATGATCGTCAGCTTGTGCTGGATCATCGGGTGGTCGATTACATGCAGTTGGCTCATGGTATAGTTTTTAATTTAGACAAATATAATCATTCTTCTTGTTTTAAAGGTCCGGAATCTCTACTTTTGTGCCCTAAAATGAACTGAATCTTCCCGTCATGTCACTTATCCTCCCGGCCGGCTACAAGAACCTGCTCGGCTCCGTCGAAAATACCGAAAAAGCCATCAAGTCCGTCAAGGACATGTTCCAGGACAACCTTTCCGCCCAACTCGCCCTGCTGCGGGTCACGGCTCCCATGGTCGTCCTTTCCGGAACCGGCCTCAACGACGACCTCAACGGCGTGGAAAGGCCCGTCTCCTTCCCCATCCGGAGCATGGCGGAACGAAAGGCCGAAGTCGTCCACTCCCTGGCCAAATGGAAACGCGTCAAGCTCGCCGAACTCGGCATCGGCCCCGGCCGCGGCATCTACACCGACATGAACGCCCTCCGTCCCGACGAAGACCTCGACAACATCCACTCCATCTACGTCGACCAGTGGGACTGGGAAAAGGTCATCCGGCCGGAAGACCGCAACCTCGCTTTCCTGGAAAAGACCGTCCGGCGGATCTACGAAGCCGTCAAGGTCACCGAAAACAAACTTTACGTGGAATTCCCGCAGATTGTCCCGCAGTTGCCGGAAGAAATCCGGTTCATCCATGCGGAAGAGTTGCTTCAAATGTATCCTTCGATGACCCCGAAGGAACGGGAAAACGCCATTACACGCAAGTACGGAGCCGTTTTCATCATCGGCATCGGCGGCCAGCTTTCTGACGGGTCCATCCATGACGGACGTGCCGCGGACTACGACGACTGGAGCACACCCAACGAAGACGGATACCACGGCCTCAACGGCGACATCCTCCTGTGGAACGACATCCTCGGCTCCGCCTTTGAAATCTCCAGCATGGGCATCCGCGTGGATGCGGCCGCCCTCGACCGCCAGCTCACC
>JBGUXJ010000033.1:0-24129 GCA_045222055.1 Candidatus Cryptobacteroides sp.
ATTACTCGCCCGGTTCGATGGCGCCCGTCGGGCAGACACCTGCGCAGGTGCCGCAGTCAAGGCAGATGTTCGGATCGATGCTGTAAACATCACCCTCATTGATAGCACCGGCAGGGCACTCGCCCTGGCAGGTTCCGCATGCAACGCATACGTCAGGATTGATCTTGTAAGCCATAGTTTATCTCTTTTAAGTTGTCGTTATCCGTAACTCGGTATGCAAAAATATGCCAATAAATTTGAATTATCAAGTTTTGGAAAGATATTTGCAAAAGCAATACCAATATGAAAAAGATTCTGACAATTCTCGCACTCGCGTGCACGATCATAGCATCCGCCCAGGTCAAGACGGACGGCAGCAAAACCCGTATCGACGGCGTCATCGAACTCGACAAGACCGTCCATGACTTCGGCGACATCATGGTCTCCGACGGGCCGCAGCATTGCTCCTTTACCGTGCTGAACATCTCCGGCGCCCCAATCGCCATCAACAACGTCGTATCCTCCTGCGGCTGCACGGATGTCAAATGGACCCGCGAACCCCTGCTCGCCGGCAAGAGCGGCAAGATCGAGGCGACATTCTCCAACGACCAGGGCCCCTATCCCTTCGACAAGACCCTGACGGTCTATGTCTCCGGGCTCAAGAAGCCGGTCATCCTCCGCCTGCGCGGGGTCGCCCACGCCAAGAAACAGCCGCTGAGCGAACTGTATCCGCAGAAATGGGGACCGTTCGCCATCAAGGACTGGGAAATCAAGCTGGGCAACATGGAACAGGACAACCAGCGCAGCGATGCCGTGAACGTGGCCAATACCGGCAACGCTCCCATAAAGGTGACCTTCGAGAATGTCACGCCGGGGCTGAAGATCTCCGTCTCCCCCAACCCGATTCCGGCAGGAGGAACGGCCAAGATGACCTATACGGTCACGGCGGACCGCAGCCAGTGGGGCAAGAGCTGGTACTATGCCGACCCGGTCGTCGACGGGAAAAGATACAAGGGCGACGGCAGACGGATCAGCATCTGGGCGTTCATCAAGGAGAACTTCTCCGGCATGAGCAAGGCCGACCAGAACAAGGCCGCTCAGCCGATGTTCGCTTCCAGCACCTATAATTTCGGCAAAGTCAAGGCCGGTACGCCCGTGACCGCGACCTATACGTTCACCAACCAGGGCAAATCCGACCTGGTCGTCTACAAGGCGGACAGCGACACGCCTGCCGCCAGGCCGGGCAGCATCGCCCGCACCCCCGCCGGCGGAAAGGGAACCTTCCAGGTCCCTGTCGACACGTCGAAACTTCCCAAAGGCGAGACCCTGATCGTCATCAGCCTGACGACCAATTCCCCGCTCCGGCCGCTGGTCAACCTGTTCATCGCCGGCGCGATCGAATAGCCCTCCGGAAGTACGGAAATCGCATGATGGCAATCCCGCGCTGGTATGGCGGAATTGCCATTTTTTTATTAAATTTGCGGAATATAAGTAATTTGGCGGAATATGGCTGAAATCAATTATACCGACGACAACATACGCACACTGGAAGGGGTCGAGCACATCCGGCGCCGCCCGGGCATGTACATCGGCCGGCTCGGCAACGGTGACAACTCCGGCGACGGCATCTATGTGTTGCTCAAGGAAATCGTGGACAACTCGATCGACGAGTTCGCGATGGGCAACGGCAAGCAGGTGCGCATCGACATCGTGGACGACGAGGTGACGGTCCGTGACTTCGGCCGCGGCATTCCGCTGGATTCCGTCGTCAAGGCCACCAGCACCCTGAACACCGGCGGCAAGTTCGACGACGAGGCATTCAAGAAATCCGTCGGCTTGAACGGCGTGGGTACGAAAGCCGTCAACTTCCTTTCATCGTCGTTCTATGTCGAGTCGTTCCGCGGGGGCGAAAGCTCCTGGGCGCAGTACCGCCGCGGACGGCTGGAGGACAGCGGCAAACGGGAAGGCTTGTCCGAGAAGAACGGTACCCTGGTGCGTTTCATGCCGGATACGGAGATCTTCGGGACCTTCCACTACCGGATGGAGTATGTCGAGGCCATGGTCAAGAACTACTCCTTCCTCAACAAGGGCCTGTCCCTGGTGCTGAACGGAACGGCCTACAAGTCGGACAACGGCCTGCTCGACCTGGTCAACGAGAACCTCAGCGAGGAGCCGCGTTATGCGCCGATCCACCTGGAAGACACCGATATCGAGATCGTCATGACCCACGGGGATGCCTACGGCGAGAACATCGCGTCCTTCGTCAACGGCCAGAACACCCGTGACGGCGGCACCCACCTGGCCGCGTTCCGGGAGGCCATCGCCAAGACCCTCAAGGAGTTCTTCAAGAAGAACTACGCCCCGGAAGACTGCCGCCAGGGCATCGTGGGCGCCATTTCCATCAAGATCCAGGAGCCGAACTTCGAAGGCCAGACCAAGACCAAGCTGGGCTCCACCTACATGTGGGAGAAAGTCCTGCTGGACAAGGACAAGAAGCCGGTGAAGAATCCGGACGGTTCCCTGGCCATCGACCGCGGCCCGACGATCCGCACGTTCGTCAACGATTTCATTTCCAAGCACCTGAACAACTATCTCCACATGCACACGGACATCATTCCGGTGCTGGAGAACAAGATCAAGGAGTCGCAGAAAGAGCGCGAGGACATCGCCGGCATCCAGAAGAAGACCCGCGAGAAGAACAAGCGCGCGAACGTCTACAACCGCAAGCTGCGCGACTGCCGCTACCACTACAACGAGAAGGTGGCGAAGGACAAGGAAGCCTTCAAGGAACAGAGCAGCATCTTCATCACCGAGGGTGACTCCGCCTCCGGTACCATCACCAAGGTCCGCGACGCCAACTGCCAGGCCGTGTTCAGTCTCCGCGGCAAGCCGATCAACTGCTACAAGGAAAGCCGGCGCAAGGTGGCGGAGAACGAGGAACTGAACCTGCTGATTTCCGCGCTGGGCGTCGAGGACGACCTCGACAACCTCCGCTACAACAACATCATCGTCGCGACCGATGCCGATGACGACGGCATGCACATCCGCATGCTCGTGCTGACATTCTTCATGAAGTACTACCCCGACCTGATCCGCCGGGAGCATGTACACATCCTCCAGACGCCCCTCTTCCGCGTACGCAACAAGAAGGAGACCCGCTACTGCTACTCGATCGATGAGAAGGAGGCGGCGACCAAGGCGCTGAAAACGGGCGTGGAGATCACCCGGTTCAAAGGCCTGGGCGAAATCTCCTCCGACGAATTCGTCGATTTCATCGGAGAAAACATGCGGCTCGACCCGGTCAAGCTGTCCGATGAGGAATCCATCGAGAAGATCATGGAATTCTACATGGGCACCAACACCATCGAGCGGCAGCGTTTCATTACCGGCAACCTCAAGACCGAGAAAGAACTTGAGGACGTAAACTTCTGATACTATGTGGTCTAGATTCTGCGGCTGGCTGCTCCGTGCCATGGGATGGACGAGCGACAGCGGACCGGCACCGGACAAGAAATGCATCCTGCTGGGCGTACCCCATACGTCCATCTGGGACTTTGTCGTCGCGTACCTGTTCTACCGCCAGTTCCCGGGCAAACGGGCCTACTGCATGGTCAAGAAGGAGTTTTTCTTCTGGCCGATGTGCTATGTGGTCCGCGCCATGGGCGGCATCCCCACGGACCGGTCCAACGCCACGACGCTCGTGAAGAGCATCATTACCGCGATGGAGGAAAAGGAGGAATTCACCCTGGCCATCGCACCGGAAGGCACCCGCAAGCCGATCCGCAAATGGAAGACCGGCTACCACACCATCGCACATGCGGCCGGCATTCCGGTCTATCTGTGCTATTTCAACTGGGGCGACAAGCATATCGGCATCTGGAAGGAATTCCCGCTCACCGATGACGCCCGTGGCGACACGGAACGCCTCCAACAGGAATACGAAACCCTCCACCTGAAGGGCAAGAACCCGGAAGGATTCATCACGCATTAGCCATGATCATCAACCGCAAGAGATTGACAAACCGGGAGAATGCCATCGCCACGCTGGCCAAGCTCTTCGATTATTCGACCATCCGGTATGCCAAACGGAACCTGTCGACCTTCATCGACGGCGGACAGGAGTATACCTACGCTTCTTTCCGCAAACGCTGCCTGGACCTGTCGCACCGGATGTCGCGCTTCGGCATCAGTGCCGGAGACAAGGTGGCCATCCTGTCGCAGAACATGCCGAACTGGACCGTGGCCTTCTTCTCCGTCACGCCGTTCGGCCGGGTCATCGTCCCGATCCTCCCCGACTCCTCCGAGAGCGAAGTGACGAACATCCTGATGCATTCCGGCACCCGCGTACTCTTCGTTTCCAAGCGGCTCCGCTCCAAGGTGAGCCAGCAGTGCATCGACAAACTGACCCTGGTCATCGACATCGAGACATTCGAATTCGTCAAGAAAGACGAAGAGTCCTTCACCTGCGAGGGATGGGTCAAGGAACCGCAGCCGGACGATTTGGCGGCGATCATCTATACATCAGGCACTTCCGGCAATGCCAAGGGCGTCATGCTGAGCCACCGGAACCTCTGCCACAACGTCATCGTCGCCTTCAACGCCCAGCCCGCCCGTTCCAGTGACCGCTGGATGTCCATCCTGCCGATGTCCCACACCTACGAGATGGCCTTCGGCGTGCTCTATCCGTTCTACGTCGGCGCCTGCGTGTACTACATCCAGAAACCGCCGACCCCGTCGATCCTGATTTCGGCGATGAAGAAAGTGAAGCCGATGATCATCTGCTCCGTGCCGCTCATCATCGAGAAGGTCTACCGTTCCAGCGTGGTGCCGACGATCGAGAAGAGCCGCGTGCTCTCCTGGATGCGGGACCATACGCCCCGGCTGCTGTACTGGATGGTCGGAAGACGCCTGTACAAGAGTTTCGGCGGAAAGATCAAGTTCTTCGGCATCGGCGGGTCGAAACTGGACCCGGAAGTGGAAACCTTCCTGAAAAAGGCACGTTTCCCCTACGCGATCGGCTACGGCCTGACGGAAACGGCGCCGCTGATCACCAACGCCTGCGTCGGCAAGACCGTGGTCGGTTCGTGCGGCGTGGCGGCATGGAACGTCGAGGTGAAACTGCAGAACGTGGATCCGAAAACCGGTGAGGGTGAAATCATTGCGCGTGGCGACAACGTCATGCTGGGTTACTACAAGGATCCGGAGCGGACCCGCGGTGTCCTGACGGACGACGGATGGTTCCGCACCCATGACCTGGCGACCGTGGACAGCAAGGGGCGCTATTTCATCAAAGGCCGGCTGGGGAACATGATCGTGGGCGCGTCCGGCGAGAACATCTACCCGGAAGAGATCGAGCAGGTCATCAATTCCGTCGAGGGGGTCAACGAGTCCCTGGTGATGGAACGGGACGGCAAGCTCGTGGCGCTGGTCAAGTTCGACGACAAGTTCCTGGACTGGGACCAGGCGTCGGAAGACGAGTTCTTCGAGAAACTGCAGGCCAGCAAGCAGGCCGTGCTGGACTTCGTCAACAAGCATGTCAGCAAGCAGTCCAAGGTCGGCGAGGTCGAGGTCATGAAGGATCCGTTCGAGAAGACGGCGACCCAGAAGATCCGGCGCTTCAAGTACAAGGATGCGCACGGAGACGACGTCCAGGTCGAAGAAGAACACAAGAAGCTGGAAGAAGAATAACCTGCCTCCGGCACAAAAAAACCGCGGTCCTTTCGGATCGCGGTTTTTCTCATATGTTCAGGCTTTAGGCTTCTTCTGCGACGACTTCGAACTTGAAGGTACCCTTGACGGCCTTGTAGCACTTGACCTCAGCGTCATAGATGCCAAGCTCCTTGACATCGTCGGAGAGGATGGTGATATCCTTCTTGTCGACTTCGATACCGGCACCGGCGAGGGCTTCGGCGAGCTGGGCGGTGGTCACGGAACCGTAGATCTTGCCGGTCTCGCTGACCTTGGCGGCCACCTTGACGAGGACGGCGTTGATGCTGGCGGCGAGGGCCTCGGCATCAGAGACCTTCTTGGCCTCCTTGTGGGCGCGCTGACGGATGGTCTCGGCGTGCTGCTTGAGGGCGGAAGGAGTAGCGGCGATAGCAAATCCCTGCGGGATCAGGTAATTCATGGCATAACCGGTCTTCACGGTCACGACATCATCGGCATGGCCGAGGTTGGCCACATCTTTCTTCAAAATAATCTGCATAAGGCTGTCTCCTATTATTTAAGAAGGTCAGTAACATACGGAAGAAGGGCGAGGGAGCGGGCTCTCTTGACGGCCTGGGCGACCTTGCGCTGGAACTTCAGGGAAGTACCGGTGATGCGACGGGGAAGGATCTTGCCCTGCTCGTTGAGGAACTTCTTGAGGAACTCCGGGTCCTTGTAATCGACATACTTGATGCCCGCCTTCTTGAAGCGGCAGTATTTCTTCTTTCTGACCTCGACGGTCGGAGGGTTGAGATAGCGGATTTCGCTGTTCTGGGTATTCTGTGCCATAGTTCTTTCCTCCTTCAATTAGTTCTGTTCGGTTTTGGCCTGACGGGCGGAACGGCGCTTCTCGGCATAAGCCACGGCGTCCTTGTCGAGAGAAACGGTGAGGAAGCGGATGATACGCTCGTCACGGTGATACTGGGTCTCGAGAGCGGCGACAAGCTGGGTGTCACCCTTGAACTCGATCAGGTGATAAAAACCGGAGGTTTTGTGCTGGATCGGATAGGCCAACTGCTTCAGGCCCCAATCCTCTTCGTAGACGATCTCACCGCCATTGGCCTTGATGAAATCGACGTACTTGGCAACCGCTTCCTTCATCTGGGATTCAGACAAAACGGGAGTTGCAATGAAAACGGTCTCGTACTGTTTGATCATTTTGTTAATAAATGTTTGATATATAAATATTTGCAGTCCCAGAAAGGTCGTATGCCACCTTTTGGGGACTGCAAATATAGCAAGAATCGCCGGAATTTCAAGCGTTTGCCGGAATTTTTCGACTTTCCGACAAAACCGCCCTCCTCATCCGGAGCGTTATTTCGTAGCGGCCTCGAGCCGTTTGAGCATGGCGAACATGACGCCGCCGGCAATCAGGCAGAGGGTCATCAGGATGGCCCAGTTGGCCCAGAGCGGGACATGGCGCCAGAGCAGGCCGGGGATGGAACTGAGGTAGTTGCCCACGGCGGTGGAGGCGAACCACAGACCCATCATCAGGCCCTTGAACCGCGGCGGGGCGACCTTCGAGACGAAGGAGATGCCCATCGGGCTAAGCAGCAGTTCGGCGAAGGTCAAGATCAGGTACGTCCCCATCAGCCAGGTCGGTACCACCGGGTCCGGAGAGACGGTGCCGGCCAGTTCCGCCGGGGAGGCCTGTCCGCGGGACGCCAGGATCATCACCAGGTAGCCGCAGGCGGCCACGAACATGCCCAGCCCGATCTTCTTCGGAGCGGACGGTTCCAGGCCGTCGGGATGCTGGGGCGTCTTCTTGGCGGCGAGGGCGGAGAAGATGGCCATCGAGACCGGGGTCAGGGCGACCACGTAGAACGGGTTGAACTGCTGGAACAGCTGCGGGAAGATATCCAGCGGGTTGGACATGCCGCTGTACAGGGCATATGCACCGCCCCACAGCGCGGCCGTCACGACGCCGCAGATGATCTTGCTCGAGGATTTCTCAGACTGGAAGATACCGAACAACGTATAGACGGAGGCGGCAATCAGCGCCAGGGCCCAGATGTTGAAGCCGATGCGGGTCCAGCCCGTGGCGAAGCTCTGGGTGTAGTCACGGGCGAACCAGGTCAGCGAGGATCCGTTCTGGTGGAAAGCCATCCAGAAGAAGATGACCACGCCGAAGACCATGATCAGGGCGACGATACGGTCCTTCTCCTGCTTCGGGGAAAGTTCCTGTACCGGAGCGGCTTCGGAAGAAGCGGCGGCCTGTTTGGCATTGACGTCGGCATGCTTGAACCACTTGCGGCAGCCCAGGTAGATGGCGATCGAGACGATCAGGGACACGCAGGCGACCGCGAAGCCCATGTTGTAAGAACTCGCCAGGTTGTCAATGTAGTACTGGGAGAAGCCGGCGAGGTCGCCGTCGGCGACGCCCGGCATCTGGCCCATGAGGGTCTGGAGCTTGTCGGCGTTTTCCGGGGAGATCGTCCCATTCAGGTACTGGTGCGCCAGGGCCGGGATGTCGGCCTTGTAGACCAGGCCGGCCTTGCCGAGGAAATGGTTGGTGATAGCCGTGGCGGCGGAAGGGGCGAACATGGCGCCGATGTTGATGGCCATGTAGAACAGGGAGAACGCGGAATCGCGCTTGGGAGCGTATTTCGGGTCATCGTACAGGTTGCCCACGAGCACCTGCAGGTTGCCCTTGAACAGGCCGGTTCCGATGGCGATCAGCAGCAGGGCTGCGACCATGAGCGCCAGTCCCAGGGCGTTGGCCGCCGTCGGGATGGCCAGGCACACATAGCCCAGGAACATGATGCAGACGCCGGTGACGACGCATTTCCCGAAACCGATCTTGTCGGCCAGCATACCGCCAAGCACCGGCATGAAATACACGGCTGCCAAGAAGATGGCATAGTATTGATTGGCGACCGCCTCCGTGAAGCCGAACTTGGCCTGCAGGAAGAGCATGAAGATCGCCAGCATCGTGTAGTAGCCGAAGCGCTCGCCGGTATTGGCGAGCGCAAGGGCGAACAAACCTTTAGGCTGTCCTTTGAACATATCTCTGTAAAATTAGGAATTCGTAACTCTTTCCAGCCACTTGACCATGCCGAACATGACGCCCATGGACAGGAGGCAGAGGCAGGCGAATACACCCCAGCACCAGCCGAGCGGGATGGCGTTGTACATCTTCGGGCCGAGGAAGAGGAAGAGGTTGCCCACGGCGGTGGCGCCGAGCCAGAGGCCCTGGCACAGGCCCTGCATGCTCTTCGGAGCGACCTTGGAGACGAAGGAGAGGCCGAGTGGGGAGATGAAAAGTTCCGCGACGGTCAGGAAGAAGTACATGACGATCAGCACCCACGGGCCGGCCTTCATGGAAGCCTGCGTGGCGGTGTCCAGGGCCAGGAAACTGGTGGAAGACGGGTAACCCATCTTGAAGGAGAAGGCCGACAGGAAGATATAGGCGATGGCGGCGATGCCCATGCCGTACGCGATCTTGCGCGGGGTGGAAATCTGCTTGCCACGCTTGCCGAGCCAGCCGAACAGCCACATGATGACCGGAGTCAGCACGATGACGAAGAACGGGTTCACCGCCTGCCAGATCTCAGGAGCGATCTTGCTGGTGTTCACGAAGTCACGGGCGAAGAACGACAGGGACTGGCCGTTCTGGTGGAAGGAGAACCAGAAGAAGATGACCACGCCGAGGACGGCGAACAGGGCATACATGCGCTGCTTGATCTCCTTGGCCATGGCGACCTTCTCTTCCTCGGTGTAACCGGCGCTTTCGACGGCCGCTTTCTTGCCCGGAGTCGGGAACGTCTTCTTGGTGGCCAGGAAAATGCACAGGGACAGGAGCATCGCGCACACGGAGGCGATGAAGGAGTAGTGGATACCGGTGTTGAAGTAATCCAGGTAACTGGTGCAGAATTCTCCGACGGCCTGGACATTGGACGGGTCGAGGACGGCGCCGGCATTGGCGGCCTCGGCGACCAGGTTGTCGGAAATCGTGCCGTTCGTGATGAAATCGTGGCAGAGTTTCGGAAGCTGGGCGTTGTAGGAGAGGTTGTGCAGGCCGAGCCACCACTGGCGGAGCAGCGGGGCCACGAACGGAGCGATTAGGCCGCCGATATTGATGAACACGTAGAAGATCTGGAAACCGGAGTCACGCTGGCCCTGGGCCCATTTCAGTTTCTCGGGTCCTTCCTTGGCCGCTTCCGCCTCGAAGTTGTCATACATCTGACCGACGATGGCCTGCAGGTTGCCCTTGAACAGACCGTTGCCGAACGCAATCAGGAAGAGGGCGAAGCAGGTCAGGGCGAGGAGGCCGACCTTGTTCTGCGGCGTGGCCAGGATCGGGATGGAAAGGACCACATAGCCGAGGGCCATGATGATCAGACCGCGCTGGATCGTGCCCTTGTAGTTGGAGGTCCGGTCGGCAATGATACCGCCGACCAGGCTGAGCACGTAGATGCCGCAATAGAAAATGGAATAGATGATCCCCGCCTTGTCGTCGGCCAAGCCGAACTTGGAGCAGAGGAAGAGCGTAAGGACCGCATTCATGATGTAGTAGCCGAAGCGTTCACCCATGTTGCTGAGCGCCGCGGCCAACAGTCCTTTCGGATGGTTTTTGAACATATGAATAAGTTTTTGAGAATATTCGTCTGTCCACAAATATAACAATTCTTCATGGAAATAGAAGAAATTATTTATATTTGTAGAACGATGGCAAATGTGCTGCACAACGTCCTCCTGGCCATGTTCCGGCCCATCCAGCGCCTTCCGCTGAAGTACCATTACTTCTGGGGAAAAGGCTTCGCATGGCTGGCCGGGAAGGTGGCCGGATACCGGAAGGACGTGGTGACCGTGAACCTCTCCCGCAGTTTCCCGGCGCTGAAGTACAAACAACTCAAGCAACTGACGCAGGACTTCTACGGACATCTCGGCGAGGTGTTCGCCGAAACCATCTGGCTGGGCGGCTGCCGGGGTGACAAGGACCGGTTCCACCGGAACATCAAGATCGGGGTGGACGGACTGGAGTCCCTTTCCGAGGACTTCCGGCACGGAAGCGTCATGGTGCTGAGCGGGCATTTCGGCAACTGGGAACTGATCGGCGGATACATGCAGACCCTGGCCGACCGTTCCGACACGTTCACCGAGGACGATGTGGCCGTGGTCTACCGTGGCTTGCACAATGAATTCTCAGAAGAGTTTTTCCGGCGCAACCGCACCGCCATCCAGAAGCCGGGGTTCAGCGGTTACGTCGAGTCCCGCGTGGTCATGCGCTATGTCGTCCGGCACAAGGACCAGCCGAAGATCTACCTGTTCCCGACGGACCAGTCGCCTTATGGGACGGCCGTGGCAAGGCATACGCTGGAGTTCCTCCACCAGCCCACGGAAGCCATGATGGGCGGGGCGATCCTCGCCGCCAAGTTCGGCATGCCCGTGTATTATCTCGGCGCCGACAGGACCGCCCGCAGCGTCTACCGGCTCCGCCTCGTACGCATCTGCGATCCTTCCGACGGCCTGTCGCCGGAAGCCACGATGGAGCGTTTCTATGCCCTGCTCGAAGAAGACATCAACCGCAATCCGGCCAATTACCTCTGGAGCCACAAACGTTGGAAATAAATGAATATGAAAAAGATAACCATACTTTTCGCGGCACTCGCCGCCGTCGCTTCCCTCCGGGCACAGGATCCGGAAGGCGCCTTGGTCTACGCCCTGCCGCAGACCGTCATTTCCATTGAAGTCGAAGCGGTCCGCGAGGACTTCCATGCCGGCCCGTATGCCCGGTTCGCGCAGAAATACCTCGGCGTCGACGCCCGTCAGTCCGACCAGGTCTCCTATACCGTCGCCGGCGTCACGCTGAATTCCTATACGGAAGCCGATCCGGCCCGCCGTTTCACCGTCGTGCCCGGCAAGGGCATGCCTTCCTTCCTGAGCCTGACCGCCCAGGGCCTCGTGTCCGTTTCGGGCGGTACCGACGGCGGCACCCAGTGGCGGTTCACGGCCGACCAGAAGGGTGATTTCGCCGACCGGGGAGTCGGTTCCAACCTGTCCTCCGCCTCGACGACCCTGTACCGTTCGGTTGCCGGACGCACCGTCGGCGTGCAGCAGGAGATGGTCGTGTCCAAATCCCCGGAAGACCGGGCCAAGGAAGCGGCTGACATGATTTCCCGCCTGCGCCGCAGCCGGATCGACATCATCACCGGCGACACCGACGCCACGTACAGCGGCGAAGCCATGGGCGCGGCCATCGGCGAGATTTCCCGCCTCGAGCAGGAATACCTTTCCCTCTTCCTGGGTTACAGCGATTTCCAGACCCAGCGCATGAATTATGAGATCATCCCGGTCGCCGGCGCGCAGCAGCGGTATGTCGCGTTCCGCGTGTCCGAGAACGACGGTCTCGTCTCTGCCGACAATGTCTCCGGAAAACCCTATCTGCTGGAACTCCAGCCCCAGGAACTTTCCGCCGCCGTCGGCGGAGCCGGCTCGAAGGGCAACCTGGCTCATTACCGGGTCCCGGCCATCTGCACCGTAAAGCTCAGCGACGGTGTCAACGTCCTGCTCCAGACCCGCATCCCGGTCTACCAGCTGGGCGTGGAGAGCACTTTCCCGATCAATTCCAAATAATTCATAATACTACTATGACTATCAAAGATTTGAATCCGAAGATCGTATGGAATAACTTCTACGGTCTGACCCAGGTCCCGAGACCCTCCAAGCACGAAGCGAAAGTACAGGCATATCTCCTGAAATGGGGAGAGGAGCATGGTGTCGAGGTGTTCCGTGACGATACCGGCAACATCATCTTCCGCGCGCCCGCGACCCCGGGCATGGAGAACCGCCGCGGCGTGATCCTGCAGGGCCACATGGACATGGTTCCGCAGAAGACCGGCGACAGCAACCATAACTTCCTGACCGATCCGATCAAGACCCTGATCGACGGCGAATGGGTGACCGCGGACCGCACCACCCTCGGCGCCGACAACGGCATCGGCGTGGCCATGGGCCTTTCCGTCCTCGAGGACAAGAGCATTCCGCACGGCCCCGTCGAGGTCCTCGTGACCTATGACGAGGAGACCGGCATGACCGGCGCCAACAGCCTCAAGCCGGGCGTCCTGCAGGGTGACATCCTGATCAACCTCGATTCCGAGGAAGAAGGCGAACTCTGCGTCGGCTGCGCCGGCGGCCTGGATGCTTCCGCCGATTTCAAATACCGCATGTACAAGACCCCGGCCGAAGGCTTCGTGGGCTATAAACTGACTATCAACGGCCTGCAGGGCGGTCACTCCGGCATGGACATCTCCCTGTACCGCGCCAATGCCAACAAGGCCGTCTGCCGTATCCTCCTGCCGCTCCTCGAGCAGTTCGACGTGCGTCTCGTGAGTTTCCGCGGCGGTTCTCTCCGCAACGCCATCCCGTTCGAGGCGACCGCCGAGATCCTCGTCCCGTCCGCGGATGCCAAGAAGGTCAAGGCGCTGGTGGAGAAGATCTTCGCCCATACCAAGGCCGAGTTCATCGAGAGCGACCCGGGCACGAACATGATCTACGAGAAACTCGCCAAGCCGGCTGCGAAGTATATCCAGCCGTCCGTCGTCCTGCGTGCCGTCAAGTCCATCATCGCCTGCCCGTCCTCGGTCATCCGCATGAGCCAGGCCATGAAGGGCCTGACCGAGACCTCCATCAACCTCGCCATCGTCAACACCGTCAACGGACACCTTACCGTCCACTGCCTGATGCGCAGCGCCGTTGACAGCGCCAAGGCCTATCTGGCCGAACGTGTCCGCTGCATCTTCGAACTCGCCGGAGCGCAGGTTTCCTTCGCCGGCGGCTACAGCGGCTGGACCCCGAAACTGGACACGCCGATGAACAATGTCATGATGGAGCAGTTCAAGAAGGTCTATGGACATGACATGAAGATCATGGCAACCCACGGTGGTCTCGAATGCGCCATCATGGGCGCCAAGTACCCGAACTGGGAAATGGTCTCCGTCGGTCCGCCCATCAAGTACCCGCACTCCCCGGACGAGCGTGTCAACATCCCGTCCGTCGAACGTACCTGGGAATACCTGAAGGCAGTCCTCGCGGCCGTTCCCGAGAAATAGGCAGGCGCTCCCTGCTTCCTTCGCTTTGCCTTCGCCAAAACAGCGAAGGCAATTTCTTTTGCATGCGGGAATGTCAGAGGTTTTGACTATTTTTGTATCATGAAGATCCTTTTCCTGTGTCATGGCAATATCTGCAGGAGCCCGATGGCGGAGTTCATCCTGAAGGAGATGGTCCGCCGGCGGTCTGCAGGAGACGGCCGTACGCGCGAACCGTTCGAGATCGCGTCCGCGGCCGTATCGTCGGAAGAGACGGGGAATCCTGTCTATCCGCCGGCACGGCGCTGCCTCTCGGCACACGGGATTCCGTTCGACCGGGACAAGACGGCCCGGAAGGTCACGGAGGCGGATTACCGGAAATACGACCGGATCGTGTGCATGGACGCTTCGAACCTGCGGCTGCTGCGAAGGATCATCCCGGAGGACCCCCAGGGCAAGATCCGGTTGATGATGGAGTATGCAGGAGAGCGGCGCGACGTGGCGGATCCGTGGTACACGGGAGATTTCGAGAAGACGTACGAGGATCTCGTGAAAGGCTGCGGCGCCATGCTGCAGGAAGCAATGAAAGGATAGGAAAATGCCGAAGATGTACATCATATCCGGGTGCAACGGCTCGGGAAAGACGACGGCTTCGTATACGATGCTGCCGGAGATGTTCCATTGCAGCGATTTCGTCAATTCGGACGAATTCGCGAAGAGTCTCTCCCCTTTCGACCCCGACCTGGCTTCCATCGAGGCCAGCCGCTACATGCTGCTGAAAATCCGGTACATGATGGAACGCGGTAAGGATTTCACCGTGGAGACTACCCTGGCGACCCGCAGTCTCAAGAAAATCGTCAGCCGGGCGCAGAAACAGGGCTACTCCGTCACCGTCCTGTATTTCTGGCTGAATTCTCCCGAACTCGCCATCTCCCGGGTCCGGGCGCGGGTGGCCGCCGGCGGGCACAATGTCCCGGAACCGGTCATCCGCAGGCGCTACCGCACCGGACTGATGTATCTCTTTGACGATTACATGCCCCTGGTGGACCAGTGGATCCTGGCGGACAATTCCGAGATTCCTTTCAGCATCATCGCCCAGGGATGGCGCGACAACATGGTCGTACGGGACAACCTCAAGTTCGAGGCGATCCGGCAGCAGGCCATGGATTACAAGCGGGCCGCGGAACTGGACTCGATGGCCAAGGCGATGGAAGAGAACGGACCTGAAAACAACTGAAGATGATCAAGGACAAACAGACATACCTGACGGTTTTCCATACGACCGAACAGACGCTGGAGGACCTCGTCGGCACCGCGCTCGCCCATGGCGGCGACTATGCCGACCTGTTTTTTGAAAACACCACCTACAGCAACCTGATGCTGCGGGACGGCCAGGTCTCCTCCGGCGGATTCCACGTGGATTTCGGCGTGGGAATCCGCGTCCTGAAAGGAGAGAAGACCGGATATGCATATTCGGAAAGTACGGATCCGGCGGCCATGGCATCCGCCGCCCGGGCCGCATCGGCGATCGCCCAGGGAGGCACCCCGCCTGCCAGGGTCTCGAGCCCGGGCATCCAGAGCATCGCCCGGGAAGACGGCTATGTCCCGCAACTGTACAAGGGAAAGCCGAACCCCGCCGCCGACCGCTATCCCGTCGTCCGTGACTGGCGGGACGCGGAGACGTCCGCCTTCATTCCGGTCATGAACCGGCTCCACGAGACGATCACATCCGCAGACCCGCGTGTCGTCAAGGTCATCGCCATGCTCTCCTGGCAGGTCAGCGACATCTTGATGTACAACGCATACGGCGAACTGAAATACGAGACGCGGCCGATGGGCACGCTCGCCGTTTCAGTCATCCTGGCCGACGGGAAAGAGACGGTCAGCACGCATGCCAGCCGGAGTTTCCGCTGCGGGGCGGAAATGCTGACGGACAAAATCACAGACGAACTGTCGCAGGCGGCACTGCGCAATATGGACGACCGGTTCGCCGCCCGGCGTCCCAAAGGCGGGAAGATGCCCGTGGTCATGGGCGCGGGTGCTTCCGGCATTCTTCTTCATGAAGCCATGGGGCATGCGTTCGAGGCGGATTTCAACCGCAAGGGGCAGTCGGTATTCGCCGACAAACTCGGCCGGAAGATCTGCCGGAGCGGCATCACCATCGTAGATGACGGCACCCTCAAAGGCAACCGGGGCGCCCTCAATTTCGACGACGAGGGCGTACCTGCCCAGCGCACCTGCATGGTCGAGGACGGTGTCCTGACTTCTTTCCTGCACGACCGGATCAGCGCCCGCTACTACGGCGTCGCCCCGACCGGCAACGGACGGCGGGAGAGTTTCCGTTATGCCCCGATTCCGCGGATGCGTGCCACCTACATGGAAAGTGGCGACGCCGACCCTGCGGACATCATCGCCTCCGTCAGCAAGGGAATCTATGTCGATGAGTTCGCCAACGGCCAGGTCAAGATCGGCGAGGGCGACTTCACGTTCTATGTAAAGAGTGGGTATCTGATTGAAAACGGGAAACTTACGCAGCCCGTAAAGGACATCAACATCATCGGGAACGGTCCCCAGGCGCTCGCGGACATCACCGCGGTCGGCCGTGACGGGACCATTGACGACGGGGCCTGGACCTGCGGAAAAGAGCAGAGCTGCCCGGTCTCCTGCGGGATCCCGACCGTCCTGGTCAGCAGCCTGACCGTCGGCGGCAACTGATATTCCGGGAAAAACCTTATCTTTGTTGTTTATGAAGCAGTTGAATGCGGAAATGTTGACGCCGGAAGAAATGGCTGTGGCGCGGAAGGCACTGGAGACGGCCCTTGCCAAAGGGGCGCAGCAGTGCCGGATCACGCTGACCAAAAGTCTGATGGACCTGTACGGCACCCTTGACGGGGAACTGGACAAGGTCAGCCATTGCCTGGACCGCGCGATGAGCGTCGCCTTGTTCGTGGACGGAAGGTTCGGTTCCTTCTCGACCAACCGGCTGGATCCCGACGCGCTGGACGGCTTTATCGGAAAGGCGGTCGCAACGGTCCGGATGCTGGAACCGGATCCGGCCCGTTCCCTTCCGGATGCGGCCCGGACCTGCCGGGATGCCGGAAACGGAGACGTGCTGGGAATCTGTGACATGGACGGAATGGCATCCCTGACGCCCGAACGGCGGCTCCGGACGGCGATGGAGGCGGTCTGCCACGGAAGGGTCGAAGGCGACGGCTGGCGGCTGGTCTCCGAAGAAGGAGAATACTCGGATTCCATCGCGGACATTTACCTGATTGATTCAAACGGGACGGAATGCCGGCAGACCGACACATCCTTCGAATATGGGGTCGAAGTTACCCTCGAGGCGGCGGACGGCCACAAATACAGCGGATACTGGTGGGAAGCATCTCCCCGGCTCTCCGAACTGGATTTCAGGACTTGCGGCCGGAAGGCCGTGGAGCGGGCGGCGGCCAAGATCGGGCCGATGCCCTCCAAGGGCGGAGCGATGGACATGGTCGTGGAAAGCGAATGTGCCGCAAAACTGCTGACACCGGTGCTGAACGCCCTGGGCGGCTATGCGCTCCAGCAGAAGAATTCCTTCCTGCAGGACAGTCTGGGGAAAAAACTCTTCCCGGAAATCCTGACGGTGACGGACCTTCCGCGCGAGGCCGGCAAAAACGGCGCCCGCATGTTCGATTCGGAAGGTGTCGCCACGGCGAACCGGCCGGTCATCGAAGAAGGAGTGGTCCGCAACTATTTCATCAGCACCTATATCGCCAACAAGACCGGGCTGGCGCCCACCGTGGACGATGCGACCCGTGCCTGTGTCTTGCCGACCTGCGCGACGGATGCGAAGGGACTGATGCAGCGGTGCGGCCGCGGGATCCTGGTGACAGGATTCAACGGCGGTAACTGCAACAGCGCGACCGGCGACTTCTCCTACGGTATCGAAGGCATGGCTTTTGAGAACGGACGGATCACGGCGCCGGTACATGAGATGGTCATTACCGGAAACATGGTCACATTGTGGAACAGCCTGGCCGCTGTCGGGAACGACGCACGCGCCTGCTCGGCGCGCCAGGTGCCGTCGCTGGCATTCCGCAGTGTGGATTTCAGTGCATAAAACAGATACAAGTATATGAAAATCGAGAAGAACAAAGTGGTGGAAGTGAGTTATGTACTCACCGTGGAGGGACAGGTTTTCGACACGGCCACGAAAGAAAGGCCGCTGGATTATATCCATGGGACGAAAATGCTGATCCCGAAATTCGAAGCGGAAATCGAGGGCAAGGAACCGGGAGATTCCTTCGAATTCGAGGTTTCTCCGGCCGAGGGGTATGGTGAATACAATCCGGGACGGGTCATCAAGCTGCCGCTTTCCTCCTTTGAAATCGACGGTGTCCTCCACAAAGAGTTCCTCGAAGTCGGACGCCAGCTGCCGATGCTCAACCAGAACGGCCATGTCGAATATGCCCGCGTCACGGAAGTCACCGATGACGGGGTGACCATGGATTTCAACCACGACCTGGCAGGCAAGACCCTGCGGTTCAAGGGCGAAGTCCTGTCGGTCCGCGATGCGACCGAGCAGGAGTTGAAGGAAGGCCTGCACGGCGAGTTCCTGCCGGTCGAGGCCTGTGGCTGCGACGATCCGCACGGAGAGGGTTGCTGCCATCACCACAAAGAGGGCTGCCATCATGGCCACCACCAGGAAGACGGCGGATGCTGCCATGGCAAGGGGCATTGCCACCACCACGAAGAAGAATAGACCGTGAAAACCGCCATCGTCATCCTCAACTGGAACACCAAGGGTTTCCTGGAGCAGTTCCTCCCGGGCGTCCTGGCCTCGGCCGGATGCGCCCCGGACGGACAGCCGCTCGGGGAGCATGCCGTCATCGTAGCCGACAGCGCCTCGACCGACGGTTCCATGGAGATGATGATGGAGCGTTTCCCGAACGTCCGGCAGATCCGGCTGGAGAAGAACTTCGGTTTCACGGGCGGATACAACCGGGCGCTGGCCATGCTGGATGGCTTCGAGTATTTCCTGCTGCTGAACACGGACATCGAAGTGCCGCAGGGATGGCTGGAGCCGCTGGTCAATTACATGGACACCCATCCGCGATGCGGTGCCTGCGGTCCCAAACTGCATGCCTGGCAGGCCAGGGACCGGTTTGAATACGCCGGTGCGGCCGGGGGGTTCCTGGATGCTTACGGGTATCCCTTCTGCCGTGGCCGGGTCTTGAAACGGGTAGAGCAGGACCGGGGACAGTATGACGCCGGGCCGAAAGAAGTCCTGTGGGTCACCGGGGCCTGCCTGCTGGTCCGCAGCCGGATCTGGAAAGAACTGGGCGGACTGGACGACCGTTTCTTCGCCCACATGGAAGAGATCGATTTCTGCTGGCGGATGCAGTTGGAGGGATGGAAAGTCTGCACGGTGCCACAGTCCGTCGTCTGGCATGTCGGCGGCGGGACCCTGCCGAATGATTCGCCTTGGAAACTGGAACTGAACTACCGCAACAACCTGCTGATGCTGCGCAACAACCTGGCGAAAACCTATGCGGCGGCCTTGTACAGAGGAGATGCGCACCGGGCCGCACGGGCGGGGCTGGCGCAGGCCGCACGGATCATCACCCGGCGCATGCTGCTGGACGGAATCAGCGGTGCGGTCTACCTCCTGACGGGCAGATGGAAGGCTTTCCGGGCCGTCATCAAGGCCCATGGCGCGTTCCGCCGGCTGCAAGACGGACCGTCGGAGGCACAGCTGGCCGCCTGGCTGCCCGGGAACCGGGCGGATGTCAAAGGACTGTATCCGAAATGGATCATCCCCCAGGCACTGCTGCGCGGCGAAAAAGTATTCGATATCGTACATCGGTTTGACAACCATAATTAGTTGACGTTATGAGAATCGTGATCGAAGGAGCCGGAGAAGTCGGCTCCCACCTGGCAAAGATGCTGGCCTCCGAGGCCAACGAAATCACCGTGATCGATGCGGACGAGTCCCGGCTGGCCAAACTGGCGACGACCGTGGACGTAGTCACCATCGCCGGCCCGGCTTCGTCCATCCGCAGTCTCAAGGAGGCAAACGTGGAGCGCGCGGACCTCTTCATCGCGGTCAACCCGTTCACGTCGCAGGACGTCAACATCGTCAGTGCGCTGCTGGCCAAGAAACTGGGCTGCCCGAAAGTGAGCGCGCGCATCGACGACGAAGAGTACCTGTCCTATGAGAACAAGTACCTCTTCACCGAGATGGGCATCGACATGATGTTCTATCCGGAGAAGATCGCCGCCGGCGAGATCGTGGACCTGCTCAAGCGGACCGCCTCGACCGAAGCGATGGACTTCGCCCGCGGAAGGCTGCAGATGGCCGTCTTCAAGCTCGAGGAGGACTCTCCCCTGCTGGACATGAAACTGACCGAATTCGCGGACGCCATTACGACGGACGAACTGCAGTTCCGCGTCGTGGCCGTCTCCCGCGGGACCGAGACCCTGATGCCGCGTCCCGACATGCGGTTCAAGTACCATGACCTTGTCTTCATCATCACCAAACGGGAGGGCATCGCTCCGATCATGGCGTTCCTCGGCAAGAGCAACATCGAAGTCGGCAAGCTGATGATCCTGGGCGGAAGCCAGATCGGCGGCATGCTGGCCAAGAGCCTGAGCAAGCAGATGGAGACCATCAAGGTCATCGACAAGGACCGGCAACGCTGCCTGGAACTGAGCGAGAAGACGGACGACAATGTCATCGTGGTCCATGGCGACGGCCGGAATTCCGACCTGCTCCTGGAAGAAAACATCAAGGAATATGACGCTTTCGTGGCCGTGACCGGCAACGACGAGGCCAACATCCTGGCATGCGTGGTCGCCCGCAAGTTCGGCGTGCCCCGGACCGTCGCCCAGGTGGAGAACCTGGAGTATGTCAAACTGGCCGAGGACATGGGCGTCGATGCCGTGATCAACAAGAAACTCATCACGGCCGGACGCATCTTCAAGATGACGCTTTCCAACAAGGTCCGGTTCGTCAAATACATGAACGGGACGGATGCCGAAGTGCTCGAGTACATCGTCGCCCCGGGCAGCCGGATCACGAAGTTCCCGCTGAAAGACCTTGCCTTCCCGCAGAATGCCGTCATCGGCGGCGTAATCCGTGGCAATGACACGTTCATCGCCGTCGGCGACACCCAGATCGAAGCGTACGACCGGGTAGCCGTCTTCGCCCTCCCGAGCGCGGTGGGCGAAGTCGACAAATTCTTCAAATAGCGGACATGGCGAGTTATCTCCAGATCGAAAACATCTCCAAGTCCTATGGCCCGAAGGTGCTCTTCGAGCGGATCAGTTTCAATGTCAACGAAGGAGACAAGATCGCGCTGATCGCCCCGAACGGAACGGGGAAAACGTCCCTGCTGCGCATCCTGGCGGGCAAGGACAAGTCCGACACGGGCGGCAAGATCACCTTTCTCAAGGACATCCGCATCGCCTTCCTCGAACAGGAATACGACTATGACCCAGAGGCCGGGATCTTCGACCAGGTCCTGCGCGGCAGCACCGAGTTCCTGAAAGACCTGGACGCCGAGGGCCGGTTCGCCTATGAACTGAGGATCCGCCAGTTGCTGACAAGTTTCGGACTGGCCGACCCGGGTGCGCCGATGAAAAGCCTCTCCGGCGGCGAGATCAAGCGTGTCGCCCTGACGCAGATGCTCGCCACCGAAGCGGATTTCTTCATCATGGACGAGCCGACCAACCACCTGGACATCGACGCCATCGAATTCCTGGAGAACTACCTGGGCCGTTCGCGCTGTACCCTGCTGATGGTGACCCATGACCGGTATTTCCTGGAGCGCACCTGCAACATCGTCCTGGAGATGGACCACGGAGCCGTGTACCAGTACCGGGGCGATTATGAGAACTACCTCGAAAAGCGGCAGGAACGGATCGACAACTACAACGCCGAGACCGACAAGGTCCGGAACATCCTGCGGCGGGAACTGGAGTGGATGCGGAGCACACCCTGCGCCCGTACCGGGAAGGCGAAATACCGCAAGGACGCTTTCTATGAGCTGAAAGACCGGGCGGAACAGGTCTACCGCACGTCGCAGGTGGACATGGGCGAGGTCGCGGGGGCTTCCCGGCTTGGCAGCAAGATCATCAACTGCAAGGATGTCAGTTTCTGGTATGGCGGGAAATGCTACCTGGACCATTTCACGTACAATTTCCAGCGGTATGAGCGGGTCGGGATCGTCGGCCGGAACGGTGCCGGCAAAACCACGTTCATCAACCTCCTGACCGGGAACATGGACCCCGAAGACCCGGGCACGCTGACCGGCGTCATCGACCGGGGAGAGTCCCTGCGGATCGGATACTACCACCAGCAGGGCATCCGCTTCGACGAGGACCAGACCGTCCTGGAAACGGTCAACGACACCCATCTGCTGTCGCGTTTCCTGTTCCCGCACGACATGCTCAACAACAAGCTGTCGAAACTGTCCGGCGGCGAGAAACGGCGGCTGTACCTGCTGACCATCCTCATGCAGCAGCCGAACCTGCTGATCCTGGACGAGCCGACCAACGACCTGGACATCGTGACCCTGAACGTGCTGGAGGAATACCTCAAGGAGTACAAGGGATCGCTGATCATCGTCTCGCACGACCGCCACTTCCTGGACCGGCTGGTGGACCATCTCCTGGTCTTCTGCGGAGACGGAGTCGTCAAGGATTTCATCGGCGGCTATACCGAGTACCGTACCTGGCTCAAGGATTATGAGGCGGCCCAGAAAGCCGCTGCCAGGACCACGGCCGCAAAGCCCGTCCAGGCCGCAACGACCTCGTCTTCCGTCCGGAAGAAACTGTCTTACAAGGAGAAGCAGGAATTCGAGCAACTGAAGAAAGACCTCGAAGCCCTCAACGCAGAGAAGGCCGCCCTGTCCGAAGAGATGAACAGCGGCAGCCTCCCCTACGACCGGCTCCAGGCGGCATCCGAACGGTTCGGCGCCATCTCCGCCGAAATAGACGAAAAAGAGCTCCGTTGGCTGGAGCTCTCTGAATTGGCTTGATGGAAATACCTGTTACGCGAGGCGGGCACGGAGTGCTTCGCCGGCGGCCTCGTAACCCGGCTTGTTCAGCAGGGCGAACATGTTCTTCTTGTAGGCCTCGACACCCGGCTGGTTGAACGGGTTGACACCGAGGGTGTAAGCGCTCACGCCGCAGGCGAACTCGAAGAAATAGAACAGGCGGCCGAGGTTGCGGGCGTCGATCCGCTCGATGCTGATTTCCAGTTGCGGGACGCCACCGTCCATGTGGGCGAGCTTGGTGCCGAGCTGTGCCATGGCGCCGCAGTGCTCCACATGCTGGCCGGCCAGGAAATTGAGCTGGTCGAGATTCTGCTCGTCATCGCCGATGACGACGTCGCGGTTGGCTTTCTCCACATTGATCACGGTCTCGAACATGACGCGCTCGCCTTCCTGGATGAACTGGCCCAGGGAGTGCAGGTCCGCGGTATTGTTGACGCTGGCCGGGAAGATACCCTTGCCATCCTTGCCCTCGGACTCGCCGTAGAGCTGTTTCCACCACTCGCCGAGATACTGGAGTTTCGGATTGTAGGTCACCATGATCTCCACCTTCTTGCCCAGTTCGGAATACAGGAGGTTGCGCATGGCGGCATAGACGACGGCCGGGTTCTGCTCGGAACGGGCAGCCAGGCTTTCTTCCATCTCAGCGGCGCCTTCAAGCATTTCCTTGATGTCGAAACCGGCCACCAGGATCGGCAGCAGGCCGACCGGAGTCAGGACGGAGAAACGGCCGCCCACGTTGTCCGGGACGACGAAGGTCTTGTAACCCTTCCCGTCGGAGAGCACCTTGAGGGCGCCGCGCTGGGCGTCGGTGATCGCGACGATGCGCTCGGAAGCATCCTTGTAGGTCTTCTCGATGTAATCCTTGACCAGCCGGAAAACGACGGCCGGCTCGGTCGTGGTGCCGGACTTGGAGATCACGATGCAGGCGGTGTTGCGCTCGGCCGCGAGGTCCATCAGTTCGGCGACATATTCCTCGGAAAGGTTGTTGCCGGCGAAAACGACATCCGGAGCATCCTTGGTACGGAGCAGTTTGCCGAAATTGTGCGAAAGGGCTTCGATCGCGCAGCGTGCGCCCAGGTAGGAACCGCCGATGCCGATGACGATCACCAGGTCGACGCCCTTGGCCTTCCATGCATCACGGACGGCCTCGAATGACTTGAGCAAGCCCTTCGGGCTGGCCGGAATCGGATAACCCGGGGTCTCCTTGGCGGTCTTCGGATCAAGGACTTCGGACGGAAGGTGCTTCCAGCCGAGGAAGTCAGCACCTGCTCCCTGCTCCCCTTCGAGGACATCGAAGGCGGCGAGGGCTTTCTGGACATACTGCTTGTAATCTGCCTCCTTGACAAAGGACTGGCATCCGGACACGTTGACTTTAA
>JBGUXJ010000034.1:0-5317 GCA_045222055.1 Candidatus Cryptobacteroides sp.
GTGATGTCATACAGCCCTCCCTCCAGTTCGCAGCCCTCGAGGTTCTCGAACGTGGCGGTCGTGGCGGACAGTTCGCACTTCGTCCCGTAGGTATGCCAGTCGTGGACGGGGTTGCCGGTGAAGACGATTTCATACAGGTCGCCTTCCACCTGTGTGGCTTCGGCCCGCCAGCGTACCGTGACCTGCGGTGCCTGGGCAAAAATGGCAACGTTCCCGAGAAGGAACGCTGCCATCCATGCTAAAATGATTCGGGTATGTCTCATGGTTTTCGGGACATGATGTTATTTGGCATAGGCGACGGAACGGGTCTCGCGGATGACCGTGATCTTGACCTGTCCCGGATACGTCATTTCATTCTGGATCTTCTGGGCGATATCGGAGGAGAGTCTGGCGGCCTGTTCGTCCGTGACTTCCTCGGCGCCGACGATGACGCGCAGTTCGCGGCCGGCCTGGATGGCGTAGCTCTTGGTCACGCCCGGATAGGCGGCGGCCAGGTCTTCCATGCCCTTGAGACGCTTGATATAGGACTCGATGACTTCGCGGCGGGCACCCGGACGGGCACCGGAGATGGCATCGCCGACCAGGACGATCGGGGAAATGATGGAGGACATTTCCATCTCTTCGTGGTGGGAGCCGATGGCGTTGCAGATCTCCGGACGTTCCTTGTACTGCTCGGCGAGTTTCATGCCCAGCAGGGCGTGCGGCAGTTCCGGATCCAGGTCGGAGACCTTTCCGATATCATGCAGGAGGCCGGCGCGTTTGGCCATCTTGACGTTCAGGCCAAGTTCGGAGGCCATGATGGCGCAGATGTTGGCGACTTCACGGGAGTGCTGCAGCAGGTTCTGGCCGTAGGAGGAACGGTATTTCATGCGGCCGATCAACTTGACCAGTTCGATGTTCATGCCGTGGATGCCCAGGTCGATGCAAGTGCGCTTGCCGGTCTCGAGAATCTCGTCTTCGAGCTGTTTCTGGACCTTGGCGACGACTTCCTCGATGCGGGCCGGATGGATGCGGCCGTCGATGACGAGCTGGTGCAGGGCCAGGCGGGCGACCTCACGGCGGACCGGGTCGAAGGCGGAAAGCAGGATCGCATCCGGGGTATCGTCCACGACGATCTCCACGCCGGTGGCCGCCTCGAGGGCGCGGATGTTGCGGCCTTCACGGCCGATGATGCGTCCCTTGATCTCGTCACTCTCGATCGGGAAGGTGGTGACTGCGTTTTCGATGGCGGTTTCGCTCGCCGTCCGCTGGATCGTGGTGATGACGATGCGCTTGGCCTCCTTGGCGGCATTGAGCCGGGCTTCGTCCATCGTGTCGTTGATATAGGCCTGGGCTTCACTGCGGGCTTCGGCCTTCATGTTCTCGATGAGCTGGTTCTTGGCTTCCTGGGCGGTCATGCCGGCGATGGCCTCGATCTGCTTGTTGACTTCTGCCTTGAGCTTGTCATATTCCTCGGCCTTGCGCTGTGCGTTGTCCCGCTGTGCCTGGAGACTGTTTTTCATGTTGTCGGCGTCCTTGAGGCGCTTGTCCAGTTCGTTCGTTTTCTGGTTCAGGGTGTTCTCCTTCTGCTTCAACCGGTTCTCGGTATCGCGGATCGCGGCGTTCTTTTCGGAGACATACTGCTCGTGCTCGCTCTTGAGCTGGAGGAATTTCTCCTTGGCCTGGAGGATCTTCTCTTTCTTGATGTTTTCTCCTTCCAGTTCCGCTTTCTCCAGGATCTCATCCTTGCGGCCCTTCAGAACGATCCTCCGGACCCCTATATAGACTGCGAGGGCCAGCAGGGCACCGACCACCACGCCGATCAATAAGGCAATGAATGTGTTCATATATATATTTGGTTTAAGTTTTTTCCAACAAAAAAACCGGCATTCCTGGATGGAATGCCGGCCTGTATCCGGAAAAAAGCCGTCAGTACTCAGTCAGAAAAATCTCTATGACAAGATTTGAGCTCCAGACTGGTTCAGTAATCCTCCGTCCCGGCCGAAGCCGGAATCCCCGCAAGGGTCACCTAGGCCCGCCATCCCCAGTCCAAGTTACTCTGTTCGGTTGAACGCGTTGTTTTCAGCTTCAGGGCTGACGGCTATTTTCCTTCGTTTTCTATGTAGGACGCGATGTCCGTCTCCACTGATTGGGCTTCTTTTTCCATCCGGGCGATCCGCGCCTGCAGTTCAAGGCCGTTCATGGCCTCGTTCAGGGCGACGAAGCAGAGGATGTCCAGCTGTGTCTTGGTGGCAAACTTTCCGGAGTAAGCGGCGATCTTGCGGTTGGTGATTTCAGCCGCTTTGCGGATACGCTCCTCAATCTCAGGGGTTTTGGCCACGAGATTAAACTCCTTGTTCGCTATGGTAACCTTGATCTTCTGGTCCATCGGTTCCGTCTTTTATCGCTCCAGCTGGGCGATGCACCTGTCCAGCTGCCGGATCATCTTCTCTATCTTTTCCTTTGCGGCGGGGTTGCCGCCTTCGGAGGAAGTGAAAGCCTGGGTCAGTTTGAGATTGTCCACCTGTCTTTCCAGTTCAGCAATCCTTTTCCGATAGGCTTCATTGGCAGAACGGCACTCTTCGAGGTCGGCGGCCAGACGCTCGCGCGCCTGCTTCTCTTCCTCGTAAAGGGCGATCAGTTTTCCGATATGTTCGCGTAAACCTTCAAACATTTTCTGCCATATTTAGCATATCTTTGCAAATGTAATAAAAAAACCGGAGCCGGGAATACTTTTCAGGCAGAAAGTTTGTAACATTTCGGCGCGTTGTCCGTCTATTGTATCGGAACCCGGGCTAAACTGACAAATAAAGCAAAATGAAAAGAATCCTTACCCTCATAATTGCGGCCTTCATCCTGATGCCGGTCGCTCCTTTCTCCGCCCAAGCCAGAGGCGTGAACAAGACCCAGATCTCCGCCCTGGTGCGGGAATACAGCCACCGCGACGGCTTCGACGTCGTCAGCATCGGCTCGCTGGGCATGCGCCTGATGAAACTGGCAGCCAAGTCCTCCGCGGAAACCAAAGAGGACCGGGAGGCCCTTGATTTCCTGAACAAATTGAACCGTGTAGTCATTGTGTCTTATGAAGATGCAGATGCCGATGTGAAGAAAAAATTTAATACTGGTCTGGACAGGATCCTGCGGAATCAGGAAACGCTCCTCGAGGCCAAGAGCGACGGGGAAGCCGTCCACATCTTCGGTGATCTTTCCGATGACGGTCAGACGCTGAGGGACGTCGTCCTCCGTGTTCCGGGGTCGGATGCCTTAATCTGCCTGTTCGGTAGCCTGCCCGCCAGCAAGATAGCAGACGCCATCGATCTGAAGGACATGTAATGGATCTCTCCGGCTTCATACAGACCTGGCTTCCGCTTTCCGGACGGTTCTACAGGGTGGCCTGCTACATCCTGGAGTCCGGACCCGCCGCCGAGGATGCCGTGCAGGACCTGTATCTCCGTCTGTGGAACAACCGGGACAGACTGGGTGACATCCTGAATCCGGCCGCCTACGGAATCTCCGTCCTGAGAAACCTTTGCCTGGACCGGATCCGGCATGATGCCGCCCTTCGGACCGAACCGCTGGACGCTCCTTCCGGCCTTGCCCTGGCGGGTCCCGACCCGCCGCCCGACCGGGCGCTCTCAGACCGGCAGACGCTCCAGAAACTGCGACAACTGATTCGTGAACTCCCGGAAAAGCAGCGGAAGGTGCTGGAAATGAGAATATTCGAAGGACTTGAATACGAAGAAATCACCGCCCGGACCGGTTTGTCCGGCATCCACTTGCGGGTCCTGCTCAGCCAGGCCCGGAAAACCCTGAGAAAACAAATGGAGGACTGGCAATGAAAGATTGGAAAGACATCGCGGACATGAGTCCGGAACAGCTGGAACAGGCGGCGGCGCACATTGAGGTGCCGCAGGGGCTGGAGCGCCGGATTGCGGAGCAGGTCGGACAGGCCGCCCGTTCGCAGGAGATCCTGGAAACCGGATCCTCCCGAAACGTACGGCAGGTATGGCTCTCCGTCGCCGGCGCCGCTGCGGCCGTTGCCGTAATTGCCGGAGTCGCCCTCCAATCCGGCCGGCCGAAGTTGAAAGATACCTATGATGATCCCGCGCTGGCTTACGCCGAGGTTGAAAAAGCCCTGCTGCGGATCTCGGAGAAAATGCAATATGGGACGGATGTCCTTTCCGATTCCCACGAAAAAATGGAAAAACCTTTGAAAATGTTGGAACGATGAAGAAAATACTGATTACCCTCGTGCTGATCCTTTTGACCGTCAGCACTTTCGCCCAGGACGGAAAGTCCATCTACAACCGCTATTCAGACCTGAAGGAGGTCGAGGCCGTCTATATCTCTCCGGCGATGTTCCGGCTTTTCGGCCGGCTCCCGGAAATGAATATCGAAAACGAGGACGGCACCAAGACTGACCTGGCCCCGCTGATCCAGTCCCTGAGCGGTTTCTATCTGATCTCGACGTCGGACGAGGGCGTCAAGTCCCGCCTGGACAAAGATGTCCGTTCTTTCATGGACAAAGGCCATTACGAGATGCTGATGGAGGCGAAAGACCACGGGGAAGTGACCCGCATCTATACGGTCGGCGACGGCAATATCGTCACCAGCTTGGTGATGATCGCCTTAGCCGGTGACGAAACGTCCTTTATCTGTCTGGATGGCAAGATCCGCCAGTCCGATCTGGACAACCTGATCGAGAAGGCGCGTTAGTACTGGAACGAACTGCCGCCGAGGAATTCGCGGAGCATGGAGGTCGACGGAATCTCCTTGTCCGGAACCGGCGTGAAATAATGGATGAACTTGAGGAGCCGATGGGCCTCGCTGTACTCGGGACAGTTCTTGGGTACGCTGGCCAGGATCGGCTCCGCATGGTTTCTCATGACGGCGAATTCCAGCAGGTACGCCGAATTGAACATCATGTCGGCGTTTTCCTGGAACGGATAGATCCATTTCTCTTCGGCAGCGCATACATTGGGCCACTGGCCGATGGATTCACGGGCCGAGAACGCTCCCTTGTTGTAGTCCCGCACAATACGACGTAGCAGCCGGTTATCGGAAGTAGGGATGCAATTGTGGTTGTCCAATGCCGTACTGGTCAGTGTATTGATAAAAATCCTAAACTTACATTCATCCGCGATCTGGTCGGTCAGGCCAGGGTTCAGGGCATGGATGCCCTCCACCAGCAGCACCGTGCCTTTCCCCAGCCGCATCTTCTTGCCGTTGTATTCCCGCAGGCCGGTCACGAAGTTGAATTCCGGCACGGAAACCTCCTCGCCGGAGAGGATTTTCAGGAGGTCGGACTGCATCAGGGCATGGTCGACGGTGTCGAAAT
>JBGUXJ010000035.1:0-2852 GCA_045222055.1 Candidatus Cryptobacteroides sp.
TAGCCAGGACAGCCAGCACGACGCCGAACCAGAGCATGGGCTTGTTGCCCGTGAAGCCGGAACTGAAATAGTTGAAGATAATGCCGCCGACCCAGCCGAGGCCGCCGCCGATCGGGAATCCGACCGCCATGCCCGCCACGCCGTTCGCCGCCGTCAGGAAGATATTGCAGAAATTCCAGATCAGACCGCCGAGCAGAGGCCAGAGGACCGCCTGCCAGGTGATGTTCTCGAACAGGTGCCCGCCGTTGAAGACCAGCAGGCCGAGGATCGCCGTCAGGAAGAAACCGGCGATGTAGTCCCAGTAGAAAAGGAAAGACTTCCACTCCTTTTTCTGGACAAGTTTCTGGGTGTTGGCCCAGGATCCCCAGCAAATGCAGCAGTAGATGCAGCAGACCATCGCCAGGGCGACATTGGTGACGAGTACCATGGTCATTCAGTTTTTATTCATGGACATACAGATCCCAGCCGAGATAGTTCTCGATGGCATCCTGAAGAATTTCCGCAACGTGGGTGCGGCAAGCGGCGACATGGTGTTCGAAACCGTTGCGGCAGATGTGCTTCATGAGTTTCTGCAGGTTCGGAACCTTGGTCACGGCGATGCAGCCATCCATGCCATACGGGTCGTTGGTGATTTCGCCCTCGCCGAGATAGGCCTTGATCTTGCCCTTCGTATCGTCGGTGGAGATGCGGAAATAGGTAAAGTCGCCTTCGGAGACCTTTGCGCTGACCGCGCCGAATGTCCGGACCTTGCCGAGGGTTCGGCCAAGAACGCCGAGCGGGGTGAGTTTGAGGTCCTTGTTGCCGATGAAACCGCACGGGAAATTGCCGCAGTGCGTGCAGACACACTTCTCACGGTCCTGGGCGAAGTTGTTGTTCCAGTCCATCAGGGCGGCCGGTTCCATCGAAGCGAGGGAAAGGGCGTACATGGACACAGCACCGGCGATATCCGTCTCGCAGGCACTCGGAATCAACTTGTCGGAAAGCATCGACATGGCCACGCAGGCGGCACAGCCATAATTCACTTCGAGGGAATCCCAGCACTGGATGGCAAGGGCATCGCAGCAATTAGCTTTGGTCCAGCGCTCGACAGCCACGGCGAACTTGGTCACAAGCGGCATCTTTTCCTCATAGTTGGAAGGGACTTCCGCATAGTTATGGATACTTTCTTTCTTGGCGAGGTATTCCGGATCGTCATCCGCGATCTTTTCGGCGGCGAACAGGAGTTCGGACAGGTCGGCAGGAACGACGGTGATGCCGTATTTCTGGAGAAGTTTCTCGCTGGCACGACAGGTGTTGAAGCCGAGCGGACGGGTGCCGATCTGGCCGATGCGGCAGTGACGCAGGCCGTTGACGACCCGGCAGATGGCGGCGAACTTGGCGATGTCCTTCTTCACGAGCGGATCGTAGATATCATAGGTATGATACGTCGTATCGGAGAACGGGATGCCATACTGATAGAGATTGTTGCAGACCGATATCTTGCCGCAGAATGCATCGCGACGGCTGTCGAGGTCCACCTTGTCATTGTAGTCGTCATATGCCTGGACCAGGACCGGGACACGGAGGTCGGCCTCGTTGATGGCGTTGATGATACCGATTTCGAAACCGAAGTTCGGCAGGGCGACGATGATACCGTCGATCTCGTCACGATGGGCACGGAACTGCGCCGCGACCTTCAGGCCGTCTTCACGGGTCTCGATGCTGCTGCTTCCGGTCGGAGTCGCATCTTCCGGGAGGATGACATAGTCATAGCCCAGTTCGTCAAGTGTCTTGAGGAGTTGTTTGCGCACATCGATGGCGAGCGCCGGATTAAAGTAGGCGCGTGTACCGATGATTACACCGAAACACATTTTCTTGTCTGCTTTGTACATGGTTGTAAGTGTTATTTAATTGTTGCGTTACTTGATCAATTGATTGACGGCCGACCGCCAGCCCGCATAGGCCTTTCCCACATTATCACCGGTCCGTGGAAGGACCGGGGTTTCTCCGTTCCATACAGATGCGGCCTGTTCGAAGGAAGTCCATTTCCCTCGGGCGAATCCGTTCATGACGAAGGCGCCGAACGCGGACGCATCCTCGACCTCGCTGCGGACCACAGGGACCTGCAGGAGGTCAGACTGGAACTGCATCAGGAAAGCGTTCTTTGTCGGACCGCCATCCACCCGGATCTCTTTCAGGTCGATGCCGGCGGATTCAGTCATGGCCTTCACCAGGTCCGCAACCTGGAAACCGATGGACTCGAGAGCGGCGCGACAGACATGGGCTTTGGACGATCCCAGACTCAACCCGCAGATCTGCGCTTTTACCTCAGGATGCCACCAAGGGGCACCGAGGCCGGCGAAAGCCGGAATGAAATAGACGCCGCCATTGTCCGGAACGGACATGGCAATCCGTTCGATCTCCCCCGCTCCGCCGATCAGTTCCAACTTGTCCTTGAGCCAGGTGATCGTCGCACCGGTGCAATGAATATTTCCTTCGAAGGCATAGAAGACCTTGCCCAACGCAGCGAAACCTACGGAGGTCACCAGACCCGCCGGCGGGTTGGCGCAGGTCTGACCAATGTTGACCATCACGGAAGAACCTGTTCCATAGGTCGCCTTGCCAAGGCCTTCACCGAAACACATCTGACCGGCCAGTGCACCATGGCTGTCGCCCAAAACGCCGGCGATCGGGATCGGTTTTTCGAACAGACCTTCCACGGTCGTTTCGCCGAAGAAAGCATCGCAAGGACGGGGATCGGCCATCATGCTGCGCGGGATCGTAAAGAGATCCAGCAGATCGTCGTCCCAATCCAGGGTATGGATATTGAAAAGGAGGGTGCGGGATGCATTGGTATAGTCAGTCGCATGGAC
>JBGUXJ010000036.1:0-3703 GCA_045222055.1 Candidatus Cryptobacteroides sp.
TCCAGTCGAGTTTCTCCAGACTGTCCAGCAGACGGCCGGCATAGGCAGATACACGAAGCTGCCACTGGGTCATCTTCTTCTGCTCGACCGGATGGCCGCCCCGCACGGACAGGCCGTCCTTGACCTCGTCGTTGGCAAGAACGGTACCCAGGGCCGGGCACCAGTTGACAGATGATTCGCCCTGATAGGCGATCCGCCAGTTCATCAGGGCCTTGCTCTTTTCCGCTTCGCTGAACGCCTTCCATTCGTCCGCGGTAAAGGTCATCGGCTCGCTGCAGGCGGCATCGATTCCGGCGGTGCCGTCCTGTTCGAAGGCGGCGACCAGTTCCTCGATCGGACGGGCCTTGGCAAGACGGTTGTCATAATAGGATCCGAACATCTTCAGGAAGGCCCATTGGGTCCACTTGTAGTATTCGGGATCGCAGGTACGGAATTCCCGGTCCCAGTCGTAGGAGAAACCGATCCGGTCCAGCTGCTCGCGATAGCGGGCGACATTCCGGTGGGTCGTCACCTCCGGGTGCTGGCCGGTCTGGATGGCATACTGCTCGGCAGGAAGGCCGAAGGCGTCATACCCCATCGGGTGCAGGACATTGAAGCCTTTCAGCCGCTTGTAGCGGGAGAAGATGTCACTGGCGATATAGCCGAGCGGATGTCCCACATGCAAGCCGGCGCCAGACGGATACGGGAACATGTCCAAGACATAGAATTTCGGCTTGGAAGCATCCTCCGTCGTTCTGTACGTCTTCTCCGCGGCCCAGCGAGCCTGCCATTTCTGTTCGATTTCTCTGAAATTGTATTCCATATTATGTTATTTCTTTATTCCGAAACTGGTTTTCGATTTTTTCTCCAACTTGAACTCCACCGGAATGGAGATGACGGAGCGGACCTTGCGGCCTTTGATCCGCGCCGGCTTCCACTTCGGGGAGGCTTCCACCACGCGGACGGCTTCCTCGTCCAGCGACAGATGGACCCCGCGTGTCACTTCCACGTCCACGACCTTGCCGTCGGTATCCACGACGAAATCCACGATGACCCGGCCCTGGATCCCCTGCTCGACCGCACCCTGCGGATAACGGAGGTACTGATAGACCCATTTCTCCAGGAAGAACTTCGGATCGGCATATCCCATGAACGTCGGACGCTGGTCGCACTCCGACGCCGCATAGGTCCTGCCGTCGGCGGTCTTCGACCGGGATGCGTCTGTCTTGAACAGCGGCGCCCGGTCGGTATTGGCCAGCGCACGGGTAAAGGCATAGATGTATTCCTGCTCCCGTTCCATTCCCTCGTAATCCAGGATGGCGCCGGTGTCCCGGTCGGTATTGTGCTCCGGATACTGTCCCGTGGAGAAGAAGACGGAAGGAATCTCCATGGCGTAGAAGGCGCGGTGGTCGGACGGATACGGTTCCGAGGCCGTCACGGCGGGATAGACGGGCAGCAGGGATCCCTGCATCCCCCGAAGCAGTTGCTCCATGTCGCCGTTCGAAGCGGCATAGGCGCAGAAATCCTCCTGGCCTGCTCCGAGCATGTCGAGGTTGATCATGCCGTCTATCTTGTCCACGTCCTCAAAGGACCGGTTCAGGAAATACCAGGAACCGGCGAAAGACTCCTGTGAAGCACCGAAGGCCACGAAGACGACGCTCCGGCGGAAGAGGACGGCATGGGTATGGACCATCCGGGCGAGTTCGAGCAGCATCGCAAGGCCGGACGCATTGCCGTTGGCGCCGTAATAGATCTGCCGGGCGGGCTCCCCGTCGATCGTCAGTTGGTTGACGCCCAAATTGTCCAGCCGGGCGCCGACGACGATATAACGGTCTCTCAGCCGGGAATCATAGCCCTGCACCACACCGATCACGTTGCGGGAGGTCAAGGTGTCTCCGGAAGGCTGCGCAAGGCCGAAAAGTTCTCCGCCGCGGGGAGACAACAGGTCCACGCCATATTCGCGCAGGACATCCTCCACATAGGCGGCGGCCGCCTGTTCCCCTTCGCTTCCCGCTTTCCTTCCTTCCAGGGAAGCCGCGGAAAGGGTCGTGACATGCTCCCGGAAAGCGCGGACCGTCTCACTGTCGTCCAGGCCCGGAATGGTCCGGAACTGGGCGGCGGCAGGAAGGACCGTCACCAGGATCAGGATAAGGAAAACCCACCGTTTCATGGCATCATTCGTTTACGAGGATCCAGACGTCGGGCGGACAGAAAGACTCGGTCTTGACCTTCTTCAGGGAGGCGAAAGCCTCGGGAAGACGGTCTGTCTGGCACACGCCGACGGCATTGTATCCGTTGCGGAAACTGATCAGGGTGGCGACATAGCCGGCATCCTGGACACGGGTCAGCAGCTTCTCGGCGTTGCTCCGCATGGTAAAAGCACCGACCACGATATAGTAGCGGTAATCGAGCTTGGTCGTATACAACCCGCCCATGGCGGACGGATTGAGGATGGTCCCCCGCATCTGCTTGAGGGAATCCAGCACGGCGAGGGAATCGGCCAGCGCCTGTTGGACCCGGCGCAGGGAATCGATCCGGGCCTGGTGCGCTGCCTCCTGGACAGCCAGGATGCTTGCCTGTTTCTCGGCCAGTTCCTGCGAGGTGGGACGGCCGGCCAGGCGGCGGAGTCCGTCACAGCCGGTCAGACTGAGCACGGCAAGCAGCAGGACGATATGAATGATCCGTTTCATCTTCGGAGAAGTTTCTGTCAATAAAATGCAAATGTACCAAAATATTCGCTACTTTTGCATGAACGATAACCAAAAAGTATTTGAAAAACAAGTTCCGCATCCTCCTTTTCCTCCTGCTGCTCGTGGCCGCCCCGGCTGCCCGTGCGCAGGTATTGGAGAACATCTGGCGGGACCGGATCCTGAACTTTCGTCCCCTTTCCGGGGAGCCTGACACCTTGACCGTCGTACTGATCGGCGACGTCATGATGCATGCCAAGCAGTTGAAATATGACTGCCGTACTTTCCTGGAGCCCATCCGCAGCCGCCTTGCGTCGGCGGATCTCGCCGTCGCCAACATGGAATTCACCCTGGCGGGCGAACCGTATTCCGGCTATCCGGCTTTTTCCGCACCGGACGCCTATGCCGACTATGTCGCCGACTGCGGGGTCGATGTCTTCCTGATGGCCAACAACCACATCCTCGACAAGGGAAAGGCCGGCCTGCGCCGGACCCTGGAACGATACCGTGCCATGGACCGCATCCGGTTCACCGGAGCGGCCGAAACCGCGCAGGAAGACTCCCTGACCTTCCCGCTTATGCTGACAGCCAAAGGGTTGCGGCTTGCCTTCATCAATACCACCTACGGAACCAACACGGGAGACACTGCCGGCTGGCCGAAGGTCCACACGGAGAACAAGGCGGAGATCCAGGAGGCCGTCCTGCGGGCGCGCCGGCTCGGGGCGGACTGGGTCATCGCCCTTCCCCACTGGGGGCTCGAATACCAGCTCCGGCATTCCGCCGGACAGGAGAAGCTTGCACGATGGATGCATGACGCCGGGGTGGACATCGTGGTCGGAGCGCATCCGCATGTGGTGCAGGACACCACGCACATCGGCCGGATGCCGGTCATCTATTCCATGGGCAACGCCGTATCGAACATGAGTGCGGAGAACACGCGCCTGGAACTCCTGGTCACCCTGCGGTTCACCAAGGACCGGTACCGCAATCTCGAAATGCTGGAACCGGAACTGGAATTCCTCTGGTGCACCCTTCCG